>DATCLN010000103.1:0-21717 GCA_036563895.1 Paenibacillaceae bacterium | reverse complement strand
TCGCCGTTGAGGTTCAGGGTGGCGATGACGTCGAACTCCGCGGGACGGGTGAGCACCTGTTGCAGCATGATGTCCGCGATGGTGTCCTTGATGATGATCTTCCCGGCCGCCACGGCTTCCTTCTGCGCCGCGTTCGCCGCCTCTTCGCCTTTTTCCTCCTTGATGCGGTCATACTGGGCCCAGGTGAAGGTGACGTCGCCGAACTCCTGCTCGGCCAATTCGTACCCCCAGTTTTTGAACGCGCCTTCGGTGAACTTCATGATGTTGCCCTTGTGCACCAGCGTCACCGACTTGCGCTTGTGCCGGATGGCGTATTCGATGGCCGCCCGGATGAGGCGCTTCGAGCCTTCCTCCGACACCGGCTTGATGCCGATGCCGGACGTTTCCGGGAAGCGGATTTTGCTTACACCCATTTCCTTCTGCAGGAACTCGATGACCTTGCGGACTTCCGGCGAGCCGGCCGGCCATTCGATGCCCGCGTAGATGTCTTCCGTGTTTTCGCGGAAAATGACCATGTTGACCAGATCGGGCCGCTTGACCGGCGACGGAACCCCGTCGAAATAGCGGACCGGTCTGAGGCAGACGTACAGGTCCAGTTCCTGGCGGAGCGCCACGTTCAGGGAGCGGATGCCGCCCCCCACGGGCGTCGTCAGCGGACCCTTGATGGCGATGATCAGCTCGCGGATCGCCGTCAGGGTGTCTTTCGGCAGCCACTCGCCGTAGAGGTTGTAAGCTTTCTCGCCGGCGAACACTTCATACCAGGCGATTTTGCGTTTGCCCTTGTACGCCTTCTCGACGGCCGCGTCCAGCACCCGTTTGGAGGCGCGCCAGATGTCGCGGCCGGTTCCGTCCCCCTCGATGAACGGAATGATCGGATTGTCCGGGACGATCAGTTTGCCGTCCGGGCCCATGCGGATGGGCTGGCCTTCGGTCGGCGGAGCGAATTTTTCCAGTTGCAGCATGTTGGACCTCCTTGCTTAGCGCTTCCTTAAACTTCCTTAAGCAAAACCCGCGGCTCCCGGAAGGAGCCGCACGGGATCAGGAACGTTCCGACAACGGGACGTAACGGCGGTCGACGGGACCGACGTATTCGGCCCGGGGACGGATCAGGCGGTTGTCGGCGTACTGTTCCATGATGTGCGCCGTCCAGCCGGAGATGCGGGCCATGGCGAAAATCGGGGTGAACAGGTCCCGGGGAATGCCCAGCATGGTGTAGCAGGATGCGGAGTAAAAGTCGACGTTGGGCAGAAGCCCTTTTTCGGAGGCGACGAGCTGTTCGATCTTGACGGACATTTCGTACAGGCGCATGTCGCCCTTCATTTGGCCGAGTTCGCGGGACATGCGCTGCAGATGTTTGGCCCGGGGATCGCCTTTTTTGTACACGCGATGCCCGAAGCCCATGATTTTCTCCTTGTTTTCAAACTTGCGGCGGATGTACGGTTCCACGTTTTCCGGCGTGCCGATTTCGTCCAGCATCACCATGACCTGTTCGTTGGCGCCGCCGTGGAGCGGTCCCTTCAGCGCACCGATGGCAGACACGACGCCGGAGTAAATGTCGGAAAGCGTGGCCACCGTCACCCGGGCGGCAAACGTGGACGCGTTCAGCTCGTGGTCCGCGTGCAAGATGAGCGCCTTGTCCATGGTGCGGACCGCCGTCTCTTCCGGGTCCGTGCCAAACAGCATGTAAAGGAAGTTGTGCGCGATGCCGACGCACTTCTTTGGCTTGACCGGTTCCTTCCCTTCCCGGAGACGGGCAAACGCCGCGATCAGCGTGGGGATCCTCGCCTGCAGGCGGATCGCCTTGCGCAGGTTGGCTTCGGGGCTCATGTCATCCGCGTCCGGATCGTACAGGGCCAGGGCGGACACCGCGGTGCGCAGCGCGGCCATGGGATGGACATCCTTCGGATAGAGCCGCATGCTCTGGAGCACCGGTTCCGGAAGCTCCGCCTCTTCCCCCAGCCGGCGAATCAGATCGTCCAGTTCGGCCTGGTTCGGCAGCCGGTTATGCCAGAGAAGGTAGACGACCTCCTCGTAGGTGGCATGCTCAGCCAACTCGTCGATGTTGATGCCGCGGTAGGTGAGCGTGCTTTCGATGATCGAGCTGATCGCCGATGTTGCCGCCACGACACCTTCCAGACCTTTTGTCGCCGTCATCGATCTCTCTCCTTTTATCGTCATGGTGGTGGTCTTATGGTGCTGTCGGGATATGTACGGGATTTCGGACGTCACATCCGCCGCATGAGAAAACGGGCAACAGCGATCAACAATCGCTTACCCGTCCTTGTTTATCAGGAAATGTGACAAAGGATTTCCGCAATTCCTTCAATCATGATAAACCATTTCAAATGGGAATGGAATCAAGCTTCGATCAAAAAGTTTTATCATGGTGATAAAATCGGATGATGGGATTTCCGGTCCCGGCCGGCCGCAAATTTCCCCGTCATCCGCCTTTCGCCCAGGCGGCCAGCCTGGGGTAGAGATCGGGCATTTCCCGGTCCAGCCGCACCGGCTTCCAGTCCCGGTTGACCCACACATGCCGCGTCCAGCCCCGCGCCAGAAGCTCACCGGGAGGCTCCCCGCCCTCGAACGCATGCCCGTGCCGCTCCGTCAGGTCGCCCAGTGCGACGGCGGAGAGAAAGCGGACCTTGAGCGGCGTCCATTCCGCGGCCGCGGTGCAGACCGTCACCCAGTCGTCGTAGCGGGCCGGCCGCAAAAACTCGATGTGCAGCTCCACGAGGGGGAGCAATACCCCGCGCTCTTCCAGGACGCGGTATTCCACGCCCGACCGGCGCACCCATTCCGTGCGGCCGACTTCGAACCAGGTGGCGTAGTTCGCATGGAACACCACGCCCATCCGGTCCGTCTCCTGATAGCGGACGCGCAGCGGATGAAGCTGCCAGACGGGCATGCTACAGCACCTTCGCCTGGCCGGAATAGATGACGCCGGTGGCGGCGTACATGGTGATTTCCATGCCGTCCTTCAGCTTCGTCAGCGCGTCTTCCACGCCGACGATCACCGGAATGCCGAGATTGAGGCCGACCACCGCCGCATGGCAGGTGATGCCTCCTCCTTCCGTGATCAGGCCGGCCGCCTTGCCGATCGCCGGCATGTAATCCCTGTCGGTCATCGGCGCCACCAGGATCGCGCCTTCCGTCATCTTCGCGTTCGCCTCGGCGGCGGTGCGGGCCACCACCACCTTGCCGGTCGCCGAAGGCGTGCCGATGCCCTGTCCCTTGGCGATCAGTTCGCCGATGTTGTGAATTTTGATCAGGTTGGTCGTGCCCGAACGGCCCACCGGCACCCCGGCGGTGATGATCACCGTGTCGCCGAGCTTTACCAGGCCGGATTCCAGTGCGCCTTTCACGGCGATTTCGAACATTTCGTCGGTCGTCCTGGCCGGCTTGCAGCCCACCGGGATGACGCCCCACACCAGCTGCAGGCGGCGCTGCACCTCCTCGAAGGGCGTCACCGCGATGATCGGCGCCTTCGGGCGGTACTTGGACACCATGCGCGCCGTGTAGCCGCTTTCGGTGGCGGTGACGATCGCCTTCACGTCAAGGTCGAGGGCGGAGTTGGCCACCGCCTGGCTGATCGCCTCGGTTACGGAAACCTGCTGGGCGCCGGCCTGTTTCAGGAAAATTTCCCGGTACCGGAGCGCCGCCTCGGCCCGTTCCGCGATCCTGGACATCATCAGGACCGATTCCACCGGGTACTTGCCCGCCGCCGTTTCGCCCGACAGCATGATGGCGTCGGTGCCGTCGAAGATGGCGTTCGCCACGTCCGACGCCTCGGCGCGGGTCGGCCGCGGGTTGCGCTGCATGGAATCCAGCATCTGCGTGGCGGTGATCACCGGCTTGCCGGCCTGGTTGCATTTCTCGATGATCCGTTTCTGCACCAGCGGCACTTCTTCCACCGGAATCTCCACGCCCAGGTCGCCGCGGGCGACCATGATGCCGTCCGACACTTCCAGGATTTCGTCCAGATTGTCCACGGCCTGCTGCGTCTCGATCTTGGCGATGATCTGGATGTGGCTGGCGCCGTGGCGTTCCAGCAGCTCGCGGATTTCCAGCACATCGGCGGCGCGCCGCACGAAGGAAGCGGCGATGAAGTCAACGCCCTGCCGGATGCCGAACACGATGTCCGCGGCGTCCTTCTCCGTGATGCCGGGCAGCGAAACGGCCGCGCCGGGCACATTGACGCCCTTGTTGCTCTTCACGGGACCGCTGTTTTCCACCCGGCAGTGGATTTCCGTGCCCCGGACTTCGAGCACGGTGAGCGCGATCAGGCCGTCGTCGATGAGAATTTTCGATCCGATGTCCACGTCTTCCGGGAGTCCCTTGTGCGAAACCGGGATGCGCTCCCGCGTGCCCAAAACTTCCTCGGTGGTCAGGATGACCGTCTGTCCGCGCTCCAATTCCACCGGTTCCGTCGCCATTTTGCCCAAACGGATTTCGGGCCCTTTCGTGTCCAGCAGGATGGCCACCGTTTTGCCGAGCTCGCTTGCCGCCTGCCGGATGTTGCGGATGCTGTTGCCGTGGCTTTCGAAATCCCCGTGGGAAAAATTGAGGCGGGCCACGTTCATGCCGGCTTCGATCAATTTTTTCAGCATTTCCGGGGAATCGCTGGCGGGGCCGATGGTACAGACGATTTTCGTCTTGCGCATATGGGTTCCTCCGTCTAGCCTGGTTACGGCGGTATCGCTGTCCGGCTTATTCGGCGGCCGTCGCCGGCTGCGCCTCGGCGAAACGGCCGATGGCGCGGAACTTGCGGTGGCGGTCCTCGATGAGTTCCTCCGGCGTCATGCCCAGGAGTTCCTGCAGATGCCGCCACACCGCGTCCTTGACCGCCGCCGCCTGTTCGTCCGGGTTGCGGTGGGCGCCGCCCTTCGGTTCCGGCACCACCTCGTCCACGATGCCGAACGCCTTGAGATCCGCCGCCGTGATTTTCATGTATTCCGCGGCCTGGTCGGCTTTGGACGCGTCCTTCCACAGGATCGAGGCCGCGCCGTTCGGGGAAATGACGGAATAGATGGCGTTTTCCAGCATGAGCACGCGGTTGCCAACCCCCAGGGCGAGGGCGCCGCCGCTTCCCCCTTCGCCGATGACGACGCATACGATGGGCACGCCGAACGTGGACATTTCCATGAGGTTGCGGGCGATCGCCTCCGACTGGCCGCGCGCTTCGGCGGTGTCGCCCGGATAGGCGCCCTTCGTGTCGATGAAGGTGATGATCGGGCGGCGGAATTTGTCCGCCTGCCGCATGAGGCGCAGCGCCTTGCGGAAGCCTTCGGGATGCGGACTGCCGAAATACCGCCGGATGTTGTCCTTGGTATCCTTGCCCCGCTGGTGGCCGACGACCGTCACGGGAATGCCGTTGAGCCTGGCAATCCCCCCGACGATGGCCAGATCGTCGGCGAACAGCCGGTCGCCGTGCAGCTCGATGAAATCGGTGAAGATGCGTTCTATGTAATCCAGCGTCGTGGGCCGCTGGTGATGGCGGGCCAGCTGCAGGATCTGCGCGGCGCCGAGGTTCCTGTACAGCTCCTCTTCCATCTGCCGGTACCGTTCTTCCAGCCGCGCGATCTCTTCCGAGAAATCGATCTGCTTTTCCTCGCCGAATTTTCGGAGTTCCTCGATTTTCCTGCGCAGTTCGGCGAGGGGCCGTTCAAAGGGAAGTTCAGCGGTCATCGGAGGGCACTCCCTTCCCCGCGTCGGCGCCGGACATCACCGCCGCCGGAACCGGATCGTCCCCCGCTCCGGCATCGCCCTTGCCGCCGGCTTCCGGCGCCTTTTCATCGGCCGTATCCGCCGGCTCGCCGGACGCTTCGCGGCCCTCATCCGCCGCCCGGGCTTCGTCCCGCGCCGCGGCTTCATCCTGCACAGCGGCGGATTCCCGGGCTTCGTCCCGCACCGCGTCCGGTTCCCGGGTTTCGTCCTTCGCCCCGCCTTCCCCGGCCGTCGCCGCGTCCCCGGCTTCGCCTTCCGCCGCAGGCGCGGGAGGGACCGCCGAGGCCGGTGCGCCGCCGTATACCGAAGCGTGCATCTCCAGCAGTTTGGTCAGAAACGCCTTCATCTCTTTCCGGTGCACCACCTTGTCCAGCTGGCCGTGCCGCAGGTTGAACTCGGCCGTCTGGAATTCGTCCGGCAGCTTCTGGCGGATCGTCTGTTCGATGACGATGCGGCCGGCGAAGCCGAAGGTGGCGCCGGGTTCGGCGATGATGTAATCTCCCAGGGTGGCGAAGCTCGCCGAGACGCCTCCGAGGGTCGGATCGGTGAGCACGGAAATAAAGAGACCCCGCCGCTCATGGAACTTCGCCAGGGCGGCGCTGGTCTTGGCCATCTGCATCAGGCTGAAGATGCTTTCCTGCATGCGGGCCCCGCCGGACGCGGAAAAGATGACGAGCGGCCATCCGCGCTCCATGGCCCGTTCGATGGCGCGGGTCACCTTTTCCCCCACGACGGAACCCATGCTGCCGGTGAAAAAATCAAAGCTCAGGATACCGACCACGACGGGATGCCCGCCGATCGTTCCCTCGCCGGTTACGACGGCTTCCCGGAGGCCGGTTTTCTGTTTCTGCTGTTCAAGCTTTTCCCGGTAGCCCGGAAACCCGATGGGGTCCACCGACTCCAGATGGGCGTCCAGCTCCCGCAGCTGTCCGTCGTCCATCGTGATGGCAATGCGTTCCGAGACGCTCAGCCGGAAATGATGGTCGCAGGAGGGGCAAACCTTCAGGTTTTTCTCCAGTTCCTTGCCGAGATGGATGTTGCCGCACTTGGGGCAGCGGATCATGAGCCCTTCCGGAATTTCCCGCTTCGGCCGCTCCGCCCGGAGCCGGTCCGGGGGAATGGTCGCGTACTTCCGCTTCTGAAAGAGGTCCTTGAACACGGCGACACCTCACTGGGCGAAAAAATGGCGGACATTCACCCCTCCCCGGCCTTCCGGCCGGAGGATCGGAAACGGGCGCAGGTCCGCGGCGTCGGTTCGTCTCGTGCGGGTTGGTCGCTCAGGTTCCGGCGCGGCCAGGCTTCAGGTGTGCAACAGGTTGTTCAGCACTTCCTGCACTTCCTGCACTTCACCGGAGGGTACCAGAATCTCGTATTGGGGCTTGGAAAGCTGGATGGGACGTACTTGCACCAGGAAGCCTTCTTCCGTCAGACCCTTTTGGATGCGTTCCGCTATTTTTGCGGTTGGTGCTATGTAGATGACCGTCCACATGAAACGGCTCCCCCCACAAAAACGGCAGAATCATGCCGGGCTGAACAAAATCATAGCACAACCGGCGGCGGACTAGCAACCAAGCGAAATTCCGGCCGCCATGCGGAAAAACGGCCTTTTTCAGTATAATGGAGAAGAAACGCGGGTTTGCGGACAAGACCGAAAGGGGCTGGGAGAACGCAATGAAATCGATTCCGGTAAAAGCTTTGGTGGACCGTTTTCAACTGGAAGTGCTGGCGGGCGGGGATCATCTGGACCGGCCCGTCACCAAAGCGCGCGCGCACCGGCCCGGGCTGGAATTCGTCGGCTTCTTCGATTTCTTTCCCATGGAACGGGTACAGGTTCTCGGCAAAAAGGAAATCACCTATCTCCACCGGCAAAGCGAAGCCGAGCGCAACGAGCGCATCGGCAACATCGTCAAGTACCATCCGCCGTGCTTCATCGTCACCAGCGGGCTGGGCGGCCTCGATTATCTCACGAAACACTGCCGGCAGGAAAAGATCCCGCTGCTCAGAACCCAGGAGACGACGACGGAGTTCATCGCGCAGCTGGACGCGTTTCTGCTGAAGGAACTGGCGCCCGAGATGTCCATCCATGGCGTGTGCGTCAACGTCTCGGGCATCGGGGTGCTTCTGCGAGGCAAGTCGGGGATCGGAAAAAGCGAGACGGCGCATACGCTGATCCGGCGCGGGCACCGGCTGGTGGCCGACGACATCGTGGTGCTGAAAAAATTGGGACCCCAGACGCTCATCGGCACCCACAACCAGAACACCCGGGAATTTCTCGCCCTGCGCAACATCGGCCTGATCAACGTCGTCCGGCTGTACGGCAGGAGGGCGTTCCAGGACGAAACAAGGATCGCCCTGGACATCGAACTGACCCCGTGGCGCGAAAACGCCCTGAACAACGAGCTGGAGCTGGAACCGAAATATTCGGAATACCTGGGCGTCAAGATTCCGTACATGGAAATCCAGCTCCAGCCGGGAAGGGACGTGGCCGGGCTCGTGGAGGCGGCCGCGAACAACTGGTATTTGCGCCAGCTGGGCTACAGCGCGGCGGAGGAATTCATCAAGCGGCTGGAAGAAGAAGGCTTCCATTGACGCGCGCGGCGTGCGGGCAGGACCCGCGATCCCGGGGGACGGCCGCGGTCCCCGCGGTCCCTATTTGACCCGGACGGTCCCCTCCCCGAGCAGCCGCTCGATCTGGCGGAACAGTTCCGGCGACGGCCGCACCCGGTGGTCGTCGCTCAGGGCCACCGTGCGGCGCTGCCGCTCGTAATGGAGCACCACCGGCACCAGGCCGGGATGGTCGAGCAGAAGCTTCTTCAGCCGGTTCAGCGCGGCCGGCCGCTCGTGGACTTCGTCGATGCGGATGTACACCCGCTGCCGCACGGACACGGACGGCGCGGGGGAAGCGGCGCCGGGCGCGCCTGCGGATCCCGGGCTTCCGGCGGGTTTCGGATAGCCGTTCGCGCCCGGGCTGCCGACGGGTCCCGGGTTGCCGCCGGTTCTTTGGCTGCCGGCAAGACCCGGATTGCCATCGGGTCTCCGGGCCCGGTTTGGCGCCGCGCCGCCATCCGGCAGGGGGCCGTTCTGCCGCGTTGCCGGTCCGCCCGGAACGATCCGGCCGTGGATGCCGCCCGCGGCCCGCGCCGCGGCGCGCCGCCAGAGCCTGGCCCGCGCTTCCGCGTCCGGCGAATCCAGCGGAACGATCTCGTCCGCCAGGAGCTTCACGTCCTCGTCCCCGTGCTGCAGCTTCGCCTTCACCAGCACGAGCGCGCCTTTCGCGGCGAAGGCAGACGCCTTCTCCCATACGCCGGGAAAGGCCACGACTTCGCATCCCGCCACCTTGTCCTCCAGCTCGAGGAACGCCATCGGCTGGCCGTTCTTCGTGACCACCGGCTTCACCGACAGGATCATCCCCGCCGTCACCACCGTCGATCCGTCCGGCAGCTCCGGCAAATCCGCCAGCCGGTCCGTGCCGATCCTTTCCAGGAGCGCGTCGTATTCGTCAAGGGGATGTCCCGACAGGTACAGCCCCATGAGCTCCCGCTCCAGCTCGAGGGTCTGCGCCTGCGTGAAGGGCGCCACGTCCGGCAGCTCCGCTTCCCAGTTGGGCGTCTCCTCGAAGCCGAACAGCTCGATCTGCAGCTCTTCCCGCTCCTTGCGCCAGGTCTGCGCCGCTTCCAGCGTGTCGTCCAGCGCGGCCAGCAGCTGCGCGCGATGGCCGGGCAGCGAGTCGAGGGCGCCGGCCAAGAGCAGCGATTCGATGACCCGCTTGTTGCAGACGCGGGGATCGACCCGCCTGCACAGATCGGCCAGGCTTTCGAACGGCCGCTTGTTTCGCTCCCTGATCAGATGCTCGATGGCCTGGGTGCCGACGTTCTTCACCGCCGCCAGGCCGAAGCGGATGGCCCGCGTCCCGTCCTTCAGCGTCACCGGCGAAAACAGCGCGCCGCTTTCGTTGACGTCCGGCGGCAGCACGGGGATGCCCATCCGGCGGCAGTCCTCCACGTATTCCGCCGTCTTGCGCTGGTTGCCGACCACCGCCGTCAGCATGGACGCCATGAATTCCACCGGGTGGTGCGCCTTGAGATAGGCGGTCTGGAACGCGAGCACGGCGTACGCCGCGGCGTGGGCGCGGCAGAAGCCGTAGTCCGCGAAGCGCACGATCATGTCGTACACCCGGTTCGCCTCTTCCTCGCTGTATCCCTGTCGGACGCTCCCCCGCACGAAATGTTCCCGCTGCTCGTCCAGCACCTCGCGTTTCTTTTTCCCGACGGCCCGCCTCAGCAAATCCGCCTCGCCCAGCGTAAAGCCCGCCATCGCCGAGGCGATCTGCATGATCTGCTCCTGGTAGACGATGATGCCGTAGGTGTCCTTCAGGATCGGCTCCAGATCCGGATGCGGGTATTCCACCGGGATTTTGCCGTGCTTGGCGGCGATGAAGCGGGGGATGAACTCCATCGGGCCCGGCCGGTAGAGGGCCAGCACGGAGACGATGTCTTCGAAACAGGAGGGCTTCATTTCCCGGAGCACCCGCCGCATGCCGGCCGACTCCAGCTGGAAGATGCCCGTCGTTTCGCCGCGGCCGAGCAGCTCGTAGGTGGCCGGGTCGTCCAGCGGCACGCGGTTCCAGTCGATTTCCCGCCCGGTCGTCTGCCGCACGGTCTCCAGCGTCCGTTCGATGATGGTCAGGGTGCGCAGGCCTAGAAAATCCATTTTCAGAAGCCCGATGGCTTCCAGATGCTCCATCGCGTACTGGGTGAGCGGAACGCCGGCGGTGCCTTCCTGCAGGGGAACATGGTTCGTCAGCGGTTCCGGCGAAATGACCACGCCCGCGGCGTGGGTGGAAGCGTGGCGCGGCATGCCTTCCACGCGGGCAGCCATGCCGACGAGCCGGGCCGCCCGCTCGTCCCGCTGGACCAGGGCGCGGAACTCGGGGCTTTCCTCCAGCGCCCGCCTGATGGACATGCCGGGGGCCGCCGGGATCAGCTTGGCCACCCGGTCCACCTCGCCGTAGGGCATGTTCATGACGCGCCCCACGTCCCGCACGGAGGCTCGCGCCGCCATCGTGCCGAAAGTGATGATTTGCGCCACGTGGTCCTGGCCGTATTTTTCCGACACATACCGGATGACTTCGTCGCGCCGCTCGTCGCTGAAATCGATGTCGATGTCGGGCATGGACACCCGCTCCGGATTCAGAAACCGCTCGAACAGGAGCTTGTGCTTGAGCGGGTCCACGTCCGTGATCCGGAGGACGTACGACACCAGGCTTCCGGCGGCGGAGCCCCGCCCCGGTCCCGTGGCGATGCCCCGCTCGCGGGCGAACCGGACGAAATCCCAGACGATCAGAAAATAGTCGTCATATCCCATCCGGTGGATGACGTCGAGCTCATAATTCAGGCGGCTCAGGGCCGTTTCGCGGAAAGAAGGATCCCGCCACTCGGGCGCCGCTTCGTAGCGCGCTTCCAGCCCCTCTCTGCACAGCTTCGCGAGGTACGACGCCGCCGTCTCCCCTTCCGGCAGCGGACGGAAACGGGGCAGCACGGGCTTCCCCAGGGGAATTTCCAGGCCGCAGCGGTCGGCGATGAGGGCGGTGTTCTCCAGCGCCCGCGGCACATGGCGGAACAGGGCCGCCATCTCGTCGCCGCTTTTCAGGTACAGGTGCGTCGATTCGATTTTCATCCGGTCGGGGTCGTCCAGCGTTTTCCCCGTTCCGATGCAAAGCAGGATGTCCTGCAGCGTGTGGTCTTCCTGCCGCACGTAATGGGCGTCGTTGGTGACGGCGAGGGGGATGCCGGTTTCCTCCGAGAGGCGCAGAAGTCCGGCCATGACCTTCTTCTGTTCGGGCATGCCGTGGTCCTGCAGCTCGAGGAAATAGTCTTCGCCGAACAGTTCCCGGTAGCGCAGCGCCACGGTCTTCGCGTCGTCGTAGCGGTCCCTGAGGAGCAGCTGGGACAGCTCGCCCTTGAGGCACCCGCTCAGGCAGATCAGCCCTTCGGCGTGCCGGGACAGCGCCTCGAAGTCGATGCGCGGCCGGTAGTAGTAGCCTTCCAGATGCCCGATGGTGCAGAGCTTCATCAGGTTGCGGTAGCCTGTCTCGTTCTTCGCCAGCAGCGTGAGGTGGTAAATGGGCCGGTTTTGCCCCGCCGACTTGTCCAGGCGCGAACCGTCGGCCATGTACGCTTCCATGCCGATGATGGGTTTGACGCCGTTCTCGCGGCACGCCCTGTAAAACGCGATGGCGCCGTACATCACCCCGTGGTCGGTCAGCGCCAGCGCCTTCATGCCGTGCGCCGCGGCCTGAGCGGCGAGATCTCGGATGCGGGACGCGCCGTCCAGCAGGCTGTATTCGCTGTGAACGTGAAGATGGACAAATTCGCGCATGGACATGGACCTCCGTAAGCCGATTATAGCAACAAATGTTCGCCTTTGGAAGAAACGGCGCTTCCTTCGCTTGACACCCGTGTCCGGCCGGCATATAATACGCCAAAAACAACGGGCGGGCGGGCCCATGCCGCCCGTTCCGCACATGAAGGTTCGGTCCCGCAACAAGATCGCCCGGAAGGTGAACCGGCATGGAGCGCCTGTGGACGAAACCGTATGTGCTGCTGACGACCGGGATTCTTTTTTTGTTTACGGCCTTTTATTTTTTGCTGCCCACGCTGCCTCCCTACGTGCGGGAACTGGGGGGCGACGAGACCCATGTGGGACTGGCGGCGGGGGTGTTCACCTTCTCCGCCGTCGTTTTTCGGCCGCTGGCCGGCGCCTGGGCGGACCGGTACGGCAGAAAACCGTTGGCGATATGGGGGCTGGCCGGTTTCGCGCTGACCATGGCCCTGCACAGTTACGCGGGCGGGCTTGTGGCGCTCATTGCGCTCAGGATCCTGCAGGGGATTTGCTGGTCCTTCGCCACCACGGCGATCGGCACGCTGATCACGGACGTCATTCCGCCCGCGCGGCGCGGCGAAGGGCTGGGCTGGTACGGAGCGGCGATCACCCTGGCGATGGCCGTCGGACCGCTGGCCGGAACCCGGATCGTGGAGCACGCTTCCTTCCTGCACCTTTTTGGGGCGGCGGCGATTCTCTCCTTCATTCCGGTGTTCATGGCCGCTGCCGTCCGCGTGCCGTTTCGGCGGACCGGCGCTCCGGCGCGGATGCTGTTCATTGAAAAATCCCTCCTGCCTCCGATGGCGACCGCCTTCCTGCTGACCGCCTCCTATGGCGGGCTGGTCACGTTCGCGCCGCTTTTTGTCCCGGCCGTCGGAGGCGATCCGGGCCTGTTCTTTCTGGTGTATGCCCTT
Source organism: Paenibacillaceae bacterium (assembly GCA_036563895.1). Classification (GTDB taxonomy): domain Bacteria; phylum Bacillota; class Bacilli; order Paenibacillales; family Paenibacillaceae; genus ZCTH02-B3. The sequence goes on along the minus strand of DATCLN010000103.1, from coordinate 8,695 downwards.
GTGCTCCTCCTTTCCCGCCCGGGGGCGGGCAGGCTTGTCGACAAGCTGGGAGAAGCCAGGGTCATTTTGCCGGCGCTTTGCATAGCCGCAGCGGCCCTGGCCGTGCTCGGCCTGTCCCGGAACGAGACGGGCGTGATGGCCGCCGCGGTGCTGTACGCCGCCGGATTCGGAGCCGCGCATCCGGCCCTTCAGGCGACCGTCCTCCGCCTGGCCGGACCGCAGCGCCGGGGCGCCGCCAACGCTTCCTACATGATCGCCTTCGACCTGGGCATCGGCAGCGGATCCGTCCTCCTCGGATGGGTCTCGCAATACGCGGGCTATCCGATGGTGTTCATCAGCGGAGCCGTTTTTGTCGCCGCCGCCTTCGCGTTGTTCGCGCTGTCCGCGCGGCGCCTGGCGCCGGCCGGGGAACGCGCGGGCGGCACGTCAGGGGATGACCGTTGAGAGAGGCGTGTGGAATGAGGGACAGCCGGTCGGAAAAAAACAGTCCGGCCGTCGGCAAATTTCGATTGCGCCGTCGGCCGGAGAAAGGCGGCGGTTTATCGCAAGGTTTGACGCCTGAAATTGTCCATTCGCACCAGCCGTTCGTATGTCTCCGGTTCCGCTTGTCTCAGTTCCGGTTTATCGCGCTAGCCTCTCACCCGTTCGATTTTGGTGAACACCCAAATCCATTCGGCCGAAAATCCCTTAAAAATTTTTCCAACCAACATAAACGCTTGACCCCGATGTTTTGTTTCCGTTCCGACGGGACGTTTTTCCATGCAAGTGGGTGTTAAACCAGGGACATGCCCCATACATATGGAAAGGGAAGGTTTCTCCCCCGGGGAGGCGTGAAGCTTCCGGGAAGCCCGGCAAGGAGGGGAAGCCGATGAGCCGGTTTTACGCCCAGGCCATCATGGATTTCTGCATCGCGTTCGGGGTCGTGCTCGGCGGATCGCTGCTCGCCGGACTGGCCGCGATCTTCCTTTGGAAAGTGCCGAGCGACGAGATGCTGAACATCGCCGGACGCATCAAAATCTGGGCGATCGTGGTCGCCGTGGGCGGCACCATCGATCCGATGCGGGTGATCGAATCCAACGTGCTGGAGGGACATCTGTCTCCCGCAATGAGGCAGCTGGCCTACATCCTGTGCGCCTTCCTGGGCGCGCATACGGCGACGGAGCTGGTGCAGTGGATGTGCCGGCAGGGGGAGTGACGCAGGGTGCGCGTGCCGCCGTTCTACCGCTTCCGGAGCTGGATGCGCGGCGCCGCTTTTTTCGCGTGCGGCTGCGTCGTCGGTGCCGCGCTGTACAACGGGCTGGCCCACGACCAGTACGACCGGATCGTGCGGCAGAACATCGAGCTGGCCGCAAAGGCGGAACAGTACGAAAAGGACATCGAACGCCTGAACCAGTTCAAAAGCCGGTCGTCGGTCATCAGCAGTGTGGTCGTGTACGTCGAGGAACCGCAGGGGCGCGCGCCCATGGACGCCTCCTCGGAAAAAGAGCTGAAAGACCGGGTGACCCGGGATTTGTCCATTTTCCTGGGACGAAACATGTACAACATCGGCGCCGAAGCGCAGCTGGCGCGCAATCTGCTGGAGGGAAAAATCTACGAGGGGATCGGGGACAAAGATTACCGGATCGACCTGACGACGATGCTGGTGGCGGAACGGGTGCTGCACGTCTGGATCGAGGCGAGGCCGGAATTGCCCGGCTGACAACCGTCAGCTTTCCTTGCGGGAATAGACGGCGTGATTTCGCAAACCGGCAAAGATATTGAACAGCCCGAGCAGGATCAGCACCGCCCCGACGATCACCTTGAGGGTCGAGCCGCTGAACAGAAGCATGTACAGGCACGCGATCCCGATAACCATGGATCCCATGCTGATGTTCATGCGGGCGCCGTACAGCCCGCGCAGGCGGGGATCGCCGGCGCGGCGGGATTTGAAACTGTATCGGACGGTGAGGGCGGACAGCACGGCGACCAGCGCCAGCAGCGCCCATTGCAAGACAAGGATCACGAAAGCCACTCCTTTGGTCAGACTGCCCCCATTGTAACATACCGGGCGGTCGGGCGCAGAAGCCGCCGGACGGCTTATGTCCGTTTCACATTCCGGACAGATCCGCCGCGTGGGCGGTGAGCAGGGCCCGGGCCGCCGTTTCGCCGTTTTGCGTCACCGTGACTTCCATTTTCAAATGCCGTATTCCCGCTTCGAACACGTCCGTCCGGATCACCACCGGCGCGTCGAGGGAAACCGCCCGCAGGAAATAGGTCGTCATGTTTTCCAGCATGGGCTCCTTCCGGCCCCATTCGGCGGCGGTGCGGGCCGCGGCCTGCGCCATGAGCGCCGCCAGCACCCCTTCGGACACCGTCCCGAACGCCCCCGCCATTCGCGCGTTGGGCAGCCCCGTGAAAAAGATCCGCCCCTCCTCGTCCCTTTCCTCGGCAAACCCGCTCCACACCAGCACGTCGATCGTCTCCCCGGCGGGCTGCCGGGCCGCGAATTGCAGGGCGCGCAGGATTTCCGCCCGGTCCAGGACGCCGATCAGCCTGCGCTTGGAATCGACCACCGGCAGCAGCTCGACGCCTTCGGTCACGACGAGACGGGCCGCCGAAGCGATCGGGGTGTTTGGCGTCACCGTGGGCGGCCGGCGCACCATCAGCCTGTCCAGCGTCTGATCCGGGTCCGCGTCCCTGACGTCCCTGGCGGAGACCACGCCCACCACGCGGTTCCACTCGTCCGTGACGGGAAACCGGATCATGCCGGTTTCTTCGCTGAGTTTCCGGAAATCGGCCGCGGTGGCGGAATGCTTCAGGGACGGCACCTTCGCCTCGGGGTCCAGCAGGTCGGCGACGGACATGATTTTTTGCCGGATCTGCCGCTCGTACATGGCCCGGTTGATCATGGACGCCACCGTAAACGTGTCGTGCCGGCAGCTCATGATGGGCAGCCCCAGCTTGTCCGCCAGCGCTTTGACGTCCTCGGCCGTGCCGAATCCCCCGGTCACGAGGACGCCGGCGCCGTTTTCCAGGGCCAGGCGGTGGGCCTTCTCCCGGTTGCCGACGATGAGCAGGCTCCCCGCGTCGACATAGCGCATCATGGCGTCCAGCTCCATCGCGCCGATGACGAATTTGCGGAGCGTCTTCTCCAGTCCGCTTCGGCCGCCGAGCAGCCGTCCCTGCACGATGTCCAGCACTTCCGCAAAGGTGAGCATGTCCGAACCGGAGCGCCGGCGTTCGATCCGGACCGTGCCGATCCGTTCCCTGGCGGCGACATACCCGAGCTCTTCGGCTTCTTTCAGGGCCCGGTAGGCGGTCCCCTCCGACACGCCCAGTTCGCGGGCCATCCGCCGCACGGAAACGGCGGTGCCGACCGGCAGCGAACGGATGTGGCGAAGCAGCCGTTCGTGTTTGGACTCGCCCGAATGCGACTGATCGGTCAACGATGTTTCCCTCCGTCTGTCGGCTTTGCATTTGTCTTAATAATACCAAAAAACCTTCTCTCCGCCCTTTCATCGTCAGGCAGAAAAGAAGGTTTCACGCTTCGAGGCCAACCGGCATGGTCAGATTTTCAGCTCCCCGAGCTTGATCAGCTCGACAACCGCCTGCGAACGCCCTTTGACGTTGAGCTTTTGCATGACATTTGAAATATGATTTCTGACAGTTTTTTCACTAATAAACAATTGTTGGGCGATCTCCCGGGTCGTTTTGTCCTGTACGAGAAGTTCAAACACTTCGCGTTCCCGATTCGTTAGCAGGAATTTGTTTTTGTGATCGCTGTTTCGCAACTTCCGTCACCCCTCCTTGCCCAGGATGAGTGGAAACGAGGTGATGGGATTCAGTCAACTTCATGATATGAAAAGCCGACTGCGGTGGTGCGGGAACGCCGGAAAATAGGCAGTCCGGGCGCGGGCCGCGAAAAAGAAAAAACGGGCGGCTTTAAGCCGTCCGTGCCGCATGGCGCGGCCTTTACATACGATGCGGGGTATCCGGCGCGTCAGCGGGTGTCGTCCGGTGTCGGAAAGATGCGCGCCACCATGGCGTTGAATTCTTCCAGAAATCCCTGGATGGGGCGCCCCTGGCCGACTTCTTCCGCGATTTCCCGCATCCGTCCGAAAAAGTCCGGGTTGGCGCTCACGTACACGTTCCGCACTCCGGGGACAAGGGAATGGACGCGGTCGGCCACCTTGTCCTTCAGCCCGAGGGCCAGGTCGTCGTCCGCATCGCCGGACCGGATCGCCTGGCGGCTGGATTTCTCCGATTCCGTCACGGCCACGTAGGCGTTGTTGTCGGTCAGCATGACGTAGGCGGCGTCGATTTCCGGCATGGCGGCGATTTTCTCCGCCAGGAGCTGGCTCAGCTCCAGCCGCGTGTTGCCGTGCCGGTCGGGAACGATGTTGTTGTTGTTCATCTGCCGTCCGAAGCTGCGGTTCATTTCCTGGGCGCGGTCGTCGGCGAAACGGTTGGGACGGATGTTTTTGTGCCCGAGATCGCCCATCCGGCTGACATCCGCGCACCCGGCCAGCGCCAGCAGGACGGCCAGAAGGAACGTCATCAGAGCCTGCGCGCGTCTTGCGCCTTTCATCCGCGTTTCCTCCTTTGCGGGTTTTCCGGCGAATTCCGCCTTTGTATAAGGTGACCGCAAAGGGGAACAAGTATGAGTCGCAAACGTTGCCAATCCCGCGCCCCGGCGCGTCCGCCTGCCGAGTCATCCGCCGCGGGCGGCTGCCTTCTCCGCGGCGGCTTCCCTGCGCGCTTCTTCCAGGGCGTCGGCCAGCGAACGGACAAAGGAATGGCGCGGTTTCCAGCCGAGGGCGAGCAGGCCGGACGGATCGGCGGGCGGAGGCGAAGGGGCGTCCGACAGGCCGATCCGCCACTTGAGCGGCACGCGCGCCAGCCGGTCGAAAACGCGCTTCACGTCGGCGAGCGGACGGGCCCGCCCGGTGCCGACCTCGTACGCTTCGCCTGGCTTGCCCATGCGCAGCAGCAGTTCGTAAGCCGACACCGCGTCGCGGACGTCAAGAAAATCGCGCGTTTCCGTCAGGGAGGACAGGGGGAAGGGTTCCGCGCCGTCTGCGGCCAGGCTTCCGTCGCGGGCCGCTCCTGTCCCGCCGTCCGCCGGATTGTGCCCGCCGCCGGCAGTTCCGTTCCCGCGGCACGCCATAAGTTCCGCCTGAGCCGCCCAGCGGGCGATCTTGCCGCACAGGCCGTTGCTTGCGCCCGGCCCGATCAGGTTGGACGGCTCCGCCACGATCACGGGCAGCCCGTACCAGTGGTGCCAGGCGCGTGCCGCCATGACCTGCACCGTTTTGCTGAACCCGTACGGATGGGAAGCCCGGGCGAGGCGCTCCGGCGGAACGCGCAGCATCGAACCGATCACGAGCGTCCGGCAACCGCCAGTCCGGCGGATGGCTTCCAGCAGGCAAACGGTGGCCATGACGTTGGCTTCCAGCGTTGCGCCGGGCGCGAGAAAGGAAACGCGGGCGTCGTTTTGCCCCGCCAGATGCAGGACGGCGTCCGGCCGCGCCTCCGCGCAAATCCGCAGCGCCTCAAACGGGTCCGTCAAATCGCCCCGCAAAACCAACGCCGCACCCGGAATCCCGGTGTCCGCGGCGCGGGGCGAAACAAGGGCCGCCACTTCCCAGCCCGCGGCGGCGAAATGCCGGCAGGCGTGCCGGCCCGTAAATCCCGCCGCTCCCGTGATCAGAATCCTTCCGCCGCCGCCCATTTGCCCATCCACTCCCTGAGCTCACGGAGCATGGAGGGATAATCCGGCGGGCGGTAGGCGAAATCGTCCCGCGTCACGGCCAGGGTACGGTCGATGACCGGTTCTTCCACGGGCGTCACCGTCACGTCCCGCTTGCCGAACACGTCCCGCATGAGCAGCAGCAGATCGTGCTTCGTGATCGGCTCCGGCGCGGTCAGATGCACCAGCCCCGCCACTTCGGGGTGCCGGATCGCCCAGTCGATGGCCTTGGCGAGCTCCAGCGTGGTCACGCCGTTCCAGGGCACGCGGACGTACCCGGTGACCGTCCCGCGGCTCGTCAGGAACCAGCGCATGAGGCCGATGCCGTCCGGGCGGATTTCCGGCCCGATGATGGATGTGCGGATCGTCAGGTGACGCGGATGGTACTTTAGTTCCCCCATCGCCTTGCTGCGGGCATACACCGTCTCCCCGTCGGGCGGATCGTCCTCCCGGTAGCCTCCCCGCGCTCCGGAAAACACGCAGTCCGAACTGATATGGATCAGCCGTGCGTCCAGGCGGTCGCACAGGTGCGCGAGCCAGTGGGGCAGCATGCCGTTGACCAGATAGGCGTCAAGCGGGTGCTCTTCCGCCTTCCGGTTCAGCACGCCCACCGCGTTGATCACCACATCGGGCCGTTCTTCGAGGAGAACCCGCGCGACGCACTCCAGCCGGCGCACGTCCAGCGGAATTTCGCGCACGCCGGCCGCGGCCCCTGGCGATGCGTCCCGGGCGGGCGTCCGGAGGGACCGGACGGTGGCCGCCACTTCGTGCCGGGTCGTCCGCCGGAAATACGACACCGCCATGTGTCCCGCCATGCCGCGTCCGCCAAGCACCAGCATTTTCATGGCAGAAATCCCCCGCGTTTCAGCATTTCCCGGATTTCTTCCTTTGACATCAGGGCGTCCTTCGAGCTGAAGCTGTCGAAGGCGACCCGCGGATAGCCGGCGTAGCGCTGCCGGAGTCCGGGGATGTCCACCGACGGCAGGATGACCAGGTAATGGTCGTCGTACACGACGGTGTTTTGGCTTTCGTATTCGGTGAGGAGGATCTCGTGGATTTTTTCGCCCGGCCGCACCCCGGTTTCCACCATTTTTACCTTGCGTCCCAGGGCCTCCATGAGCACCTCGGCCAGGTCCGCGATGCGGCAGGACGGCATCATCATGACGAAAATCTCCCCGCCGGCGCTGACCGCGGAAGCGTGGAACAGAAGCCGGATCGCCTCCTGCAGGGTCATGAAAAACCGGGTCATTTTCAGATCCGTCACATGGACATCCTCGCCGGCGCGGATGCGGCTTAAGAACAGGTGGACGACGCTGCCGTTGGTGCCCAGCACGTTCCCGCCCCGCACGCAGACGAATTTCGTCGGGCCGCCGAGCAGGTTGGCGAACACGATGAGCTTTTCGCCGATGGCCTTGGTCATGCCGTAAAAATTGGCCGGATTGGCCGCCTTGTCCGTGGAGATGTACACCACCCGCTCCACGCGGTTTTCGAGGGCGGCCTCGATGACGTTCTGCGTGCCGATCACGTTGGTCTTCAGCGCCTCGTAGGGTTGATCCTCGCACACCGGCACATGCTTCAGGGCCGCCAGGTGGAACACGATGTCGACGCCCTGGCACGCGGCGGTCAGCGCTTCCCGGTCCCGGATGTCGCCGATGCGAAAGCGAAGCCGCGGATCGTCGAACACCCAGCTCATGGCCACCTGACTCGACTCGTTGCGGGAAAAGATGATGACCTCCTCCGGCCCCTGCGGCAACAGCTGCCGGACCAGCTCATGTCCCCAGGAGCCGGTGCCCCCGGTGACCAAAATCCGCTTTCCTTCAAACATCCATGGACCCTCCAAACAAAAAATTGGCCACTTTCCTTGACACGTCTTCGTCCAGGTAGCCGTCCGGGCATTTCCATCCGGGCCGGCCCGAGAGCATGACCCGCACGGCGCCCGCCACCCGCTCCGCCTTGAGGCCGGATACGATGTTGCTGCCGCAGTCCACCGTCTCCGGCCGCTCCGTCGTGCGGCGGACGGTCACCGCGGGCACCCCGAGGATGCAGCATTCCTCCTGCACCGTGCCGCTGTCGGTCAGGACGCAGCGGGCGTGGCGCTCGAGCTGGACAAAATCGAAAAAGCCGAACGGTTCGTGAAATTCCACAAGCGGATGAATTTCGAGGTGCGGCATCCCGCGGAGCCGGCTGCGGGTCCGCGGATGCACGCTGCAGATGAGGCGAAGCCCCTGCTCCCCGGCCGCCAGCGACAGACCCCGGATGATCTCGCCGAGCCGGTCGGGACGGTCCACGTTTTCCGCCCGGTGGATCGTGGCCAGGAGATATTCGCCGGGCTTAAGTCCCAGCCGCTCCAGCGCGGGGCTGTTTTCGATCTGCCGCCGGTAATGGAGCATGACTTCGTAGATGGGATTGCCGCATTTGAAAATCTGCCGGGGGTGAAATCCCTCCCTCAGCAGATTCTGTTTGCTGTTTTCCGTATACGGCAGGTTGAACGAGCTCACGGCGTCGATCACCCGCCGGTTCTTCTCTTCCGGCACTTCCGGATCGAAGCAGCGGTTGCCGGCTTCCATGTGCGCCACCGGGATGCCCAGCCGCTCGGCCACGATGGCGCACAGCGCGCTGTTCGTATCGCCCAGGACGAGCACCCGGTCGGGCCGCTCCCGCTCCAGCACCTCATCCACCGCGGCGAACATGGCGGACAGCTGGCCGCCGATCCCCGTCTTGCCCGCGGGAATGCGGATGTCCGGCTGGCGCAGCCCCAGCTGCTCGTAAAAGATGTCATTCAGTTCGGGAACAAAATTTTGGCCGGTATGCACGATCACGTGCCGCTCCGCCAGTTCGTCCAGCAGCGGGGCAATCCGGCTGAGACGGATGATCTCCGGTCTCGTTCCCAGAATCGTCACGATGCGCAAAGGGACCCCTCCTCCGTCATTGGACCGGGGGCGCGGGCAGCCGCATGCCGATGGGTCC
>DATCLN010000102.1:0-7437 GCA_036563895.1 Paenibacillaceae bacterium | reverse complement strand
GTTCCTGGTGGATCATGGTGATCCCCAGCCGCTGCGCGGCCCGCGTGTCGGGAATCTGCACTTCCCGGCCCTTGAAAAAAATCTTCCCGCCGTCCTTCTGGTACACGCCGGTCAGCACCTTCATCAGGGTCGATTTGCCGGCGCCGTTCTCCCCGACCAGCGCGTGCACCTCGCCGACCTTCAGGTCGAAACGGCAGTTTTTCAGCGCGTGCACGCCGGCAAACCGCTTTTCGATTCCCTCCATTCGCACCAGCTCGTCCGTCAAGCTTTCACCCCCGTAAATCTCTCCGCCTGCCGCTGGACATTGGTGCCGGACGTTCCCGCCGGAACTTCGCACCGAACTGTTGCGCCGGACCGTTCCATCCGGCCGTTCCGCCGGACCTTCACTTAGGACCCGTGTTCCAATTTCAACTTACAAACGGCCGGGGGGATCAGCCATGGATTTTTCTTTTGGAATGGTCGAATATTTTTTGGAGTTTTTGGACAAAAAAAGCGCCCCCCGGACGCGCTTCCGCGCGCCGAAGGGCCTATATCCCGTCCTCCCGCGATCCGCCCCGCCGCCTACGACCGCACGAACGGGAACAGCAGCTTCTGGTTTTCCTCCTCGTACATGTTCTGCCTGGTGATCACCAGCGAGCCCGTGTCGATGGTCTTCGGCACCTTTTTCCCCGATATGGCCTCCACGGCGGTCTTGATGCTCAAGTATCCCATGGAAAACGGCCGCTGGATCACGGTGGCCTTGAGCACGCCTTCTTCCAGAAACTTGATCTCTTCCAGCGAGTTGTCGAATCCGACCAGCGTCACCCGGTCCTTGAGCCCCAGCTCGCGGATGGCTTTGCCCGCCCCCACGGTGGTGCCTTCGTTGAGCCCGATGACGCCGGTGACATCCGGGTCCTTCCGCAGGATTTCCATCACCTTGGAATACGCGTTCTGCTCCGATCCGTCCACATAGTAGGTGTCCAGCCGCACGATCCGCGGATCGCCTTCCAGCACCTCCCGAACCCCTTTTTCCCGGTCGAGAAGGGAGGCGGCGTTTTTCACGAAGCTGATGATCGCCACCTTGGTCGGACCCTGAAGGTGTTCCTGCATGACCCGGCCCGCCTTGTTGCCCGCCGCCACGTTGTCCGTCTGGACCACGCTGTGCGCGATGTCGGCGTTGATCCCGGAGTCGACGATGATCAGCCGGATGCCGTTGTCGATGACGTTCTGCGCGACGGGCACCAGGCGGTCGAAATCGGTGGCGGCCAGCACGATCGCGTCCGGCTTTCTCCGAATCGCATCCTCCACCATGGCGATCTGGCCGTCCACGTCGGCCTCCGTCCGCGGTCCGTTCACCCGCACCTCCGCCTTGAACTCCTCCGCAGCCACATGGACGCCGTCCACCAGCACCTGCCAGAATTCCATGGTGTTCGTCTTGATGATCACCTCCACCCGGGCGGGCCGCGGAAACGTCATCCGATGGAACCAGTCGGTCAGCCCCAGCGCCGCCGCGACGAGAATCACGGACGCCGCCGCCAGCCATTTCATTTTGGCCATCATGCGCTCTCCCCTCCCATCGCGGACGGAATTTTGGGAAAGCGGATGTACGCGGTGGTTCCCTCGCCGGGCGTGCTTTCAAAGGACAAGCCGTAGGATTTCCCGAAATAGAGCTGCAGCCGCTCGTGCACGTTGCGCACGCCGACGCCTCTCCCTTCGCGCCCCGGGGGCGCGGGTTCCAGCAGCGCGCGCAGCGTGTCCCGGTCCATGCCGATGCCGTTGTCCGACACCCGCAGGATCAGGTCCTTCCCTTCCTCCCGCGCGGTGATGGTGATCAGGCCGGGGCCCTTTTTCTTTTTGATGCCGTGGTAGATCGCGTTCTCCACAATGGGCTGCAGGATGACCTTGATCGTCTGGTAGTGCTTGAGCGAGTCGTCCACGTCGATTTGATAGTCCAGCTTGTTTTTGTACCGCATTTTCTGTATTTTCAAATAGTTTTCAATGTGGACGATTTCCGTTTCCACGGGCACCAGTTCTTCCCCCTTGCTGATCGAAGCGCGGAACAGCTTGGCCAGCGCCGACGTCATCTGGATGACCTCGCGGGTCCGGTTGCATTCGGCCATCCAGATGATGGAGTCCAGGGTGTTGTAGAGAAAATGGGGATTGATCTGCGCCTGCAGGGCGTTGAGTTCGCTTTTCCGTTTTTGCTCCTGGTCCTGGACGATCTGCCACATCAGCTCCCGGATCTTGCTTACCATGATGTTGAAGGCGTGCGCCAGCTTGCTCGTCTCGAACGTTCCCGACACCGGCACGTGGATGTCGAAGTTGCCCTTTTCCACTTCTTGCATGGATTTCTGTAGCCGCTTGATGGGCTGGATGATGCGCCGCGACAGAAACAGCGACAGCGCGGCGGCGATCACGATGCAGGCGATGCCCAGGAGAAAAATGGACAGCTGGATCTGGCGCTGGTTGCCCACCAGCTCGTTTTCATAGGCGACCCCCACGATCTTCCATCCGAAGCCGGAGTCCTTGACGATGTACATGCGCCGGTTGCCGTCCTGCTCGCCGGTAAAGATGCCGCTCCCCGTCTCGAGCACCCGCTCGATCAGTTCCGTCTTCAGACCGCTGTAGATCAGCTGCTGCTGCGGATGATAGACGATGTTGCCGTCGGCGTCGACAATAAACAAATAGCCCCTCGGACCCAGATGGATGTCCCGGAGCATGTCGTTCAGCACGCTGAAATTGAGATCGATCAGCAAAACGCCCAGCTTCGTGCCGTCCTTTCCGGACAGCTCGAGGCTGAGGGAGACCACCCACGGATAGCGGTCCTTGAAAACGGGCTGCACGTGCGGCGGCGAAATGACGTGCTGCCCCGCCGCTTCCCGGGCGCTTCGGAACCAGTCCAGCGCCGTCGGATCGATGTGGGGATTGAGCTCCAGGTCCCGGTTTCCGGACACGAACTGGCCGTTGTAGCCGAAAATGCTGACGGACGAAATGTCGGTCCGCGAAACCATCATGGACCCCAGGAAATCGGAGATGATTTCCTTGTAATAGAGTTCTTCCTCCGGATCCGCGAACGCCTCGACGGACAGGAAGTTCTGGATGACATAGCTGCCGGCCGCCAGCTCGGCCATGTCCTTCATGCCGTTCACGTAGGCGCGGATGTTGTTGTTCACCTGGTTGACGAGCTCCGCCGTGTACACCTGCGCGTTGGACTTCACCGCTTCCTTGGTCATGTAATAGGAAGCGATGCTCATCGCCAGGATCGTGATGAGGATGAGGAGGGTGAACGCCAGCACCATGTGCGTCTGGATGCTGCGAAACCGAAACCGCAACCTGGCCATGGCCGCTCACGCTTTCCCCGCCAGAATCCTGGCGCGATAATCCGTCGGGGTGTCCCCCGTGTGCTTCTTGAACGCGCTGCTGAAATAGTGGGGATCGCTGTACCCCACGGCGTAGGCGATTTCGTAGGTTCGCATGGAGGTCAGCCTGAGGAGTTCCCTGGCCTTCTCCATCCGCACCTCGGTGAGATATTCCACGAAGGTCTTGCCGGTCATCCGCTTGAACAGGCTGCTGAAATAGCTGGGGCTGATGGACACGTGCCGGGCGACCTCGTTGAGGGACAGATCCGGGTCCGAATAGCGCCGACGCACATATTCCTTCGCCTTGTCGATCTGCAGCGCGTTGTGGTCCTCCCGGATGCCGCCGATCACCGCCACGGCTTTCAGGCAAAGGGCCTTCAGCCACGCTTCCATCTCATCCAGCGAGGCCAGGCGGCCGGCTTCGGACAGGAGGCTCCCCGCGTCTCCGAGCTCCTCGCCGACGTTGCCGGTGAGTTCATACAGCGTCTGCGTCAGCGTCAGGACGATCTGCTGCACGCAAAGGCGGCACGAGTCGATGGGAAACACGTGCGCCCGGAACGCGGCGAACAGCCCTTCGATCCACTCTTCCATTTCCCGCGGCGTTCCCGTCTTCAGCTTCGTGACCAGTTCCCGCTGGACGGGGAAAACGGACAGCAGGGACGGACGGCTGATCCGTTCCATGTCCGAAATCCGGATGATCTCGTTTCTTCCGGTCACATACCGGTAATCCAGGGCGGAAACCGCGGATTGATGGGCCAGCAGGACATTCCCGGCCCATTCGCAGGGGTGGCCGATGCCGATGGAAATCCTGACCGGCAGGAGCGAAGTCACCGTCCGGTGGATTTCTTCGGCCGACTCCATGGCGTCCTCCCGCAGCCGGTCCGCGTCTTCGCCGGAGAGCAGGACGAGCACCAGGTTCTCCCGATCCCGGAACACCTCCGCCCCATCGCGTCTGGCGATAATTTCCTGGGTAATGTTGTACACCGCAAAACGGAGCAGCTCCTGGTCGGACAGCGACAGGGGCGCGCCGGCGGTGAACCCGTCCAGGCCGATCGCCAGCTCGATCAGCCAGGGGCCTTGCCAGCCGATGCGGAAATAATCGAAGTTTTCCTTCTTCTCCCGTTCCGTCATGGGAGACGTGACGAACCGCTCCAGGAACCGTTCCTTGAGGAGCGGCCAGCTTTTCTTCAGCTGGTGCTTGAGCTGCTCGTAGTCCTGCTTTTGCTGCCTGGCGGCATCCATGTCCTTTTTCAGCTTGCGCAGCACTTTCTCCAGTTCGTCCGCCGTAACCGGTTTCAGGATGTAATCCGCGACCTGCAGTCTCAGGGCCTGCTGGGCGTATTCGAAATCCTCGTATCCGGTCAGGATGATCACCTTCACCGACGGGTAGCGGTGATGCAGCTCCTGCGCCAGCTCGATGCCGTTCATGAACGGCATGTAGATATCCGTCAGCACCACGTCCGGCTGCTGGCGCTCGATAAACTGGAGCGCCTCCGCGCCGTCTTCGCAGTCCCCGATGCACTCGAACCCGAGCTTGCGCCAGTTCATCTGTTCCCGGATGGCTTCCCGGACCAGGGCCTCATCATCCACGACCAGCAGTTTGTACACGGCTCCTCCCCTCTCTTCCCTTAATATGTCGTTGCGGGATCGCTATGCCGTTGCGGGGTCACGCTGAGTGGCGGGATCACGCTGAACCCGGGCTTCTCCTGCGATCATGGCGATGGCGTTGGCGGCGGCCTGTTTTTTCCGACTTCTACCATAAGAATAAATGTAATCCCTGCGGTGTTGCCCGGTGAATGGGAATTTTTCGCTTTTTGGTTGAAAATTCTCTCGTATTTGCGGGCGGAAGAATGAAACAACCGGGGCTTCCGTTTTCCCCGGCTGGCGCGGCATTGTTCCAGCCACGCCCTCGGAATGCGGTCGCAGTGGGCCGCGGTGTGTTTGTTTTCCGCCCGGATCACCTGAACCCTTTCGACGGATAACGGACATATGGTCCGTAAGAATGGGCAGAAGACAGGTTGGCAAAAAAATAACGGACATACAGTCCGTTGGAAGGCGGCCCGGCCGGCGTGAAACCGTTTGCATCGGGACACCGGGGCGCTGTGACGGACCATATGTCCGTTAAATTTTCGGATATGCCAAGTTGTCGGTCTCTGACGGACTATATGTCCGTTACGCGCAGTCGCCGTTGCGCACGGGCACGAGTTGGCACGGTCACAGGCGGGCCGTCACCATTTTCTTGCGGGTGTAAAACTCGACGCCGTCCCGGCCGTTGGCGTGCAGGTCGCCGTAGAAGGATTTCTTGTAGCCCGAGAACGGGAAGAACGCCATCGGCGCGGGAACGCCCACGTTGACCCCGATCATGCCGGCGTCGATGTTGTCGCGGAACTTGCGGATGGCGCTGGCGCTGTCGGTGTAGATGCAGGCTCCGTTCGCGAACTCGGACTGGTTCGCGATCTCGATCGCCTCGTCCAGATCCCGGGCGCGCACGATGGACAGCACCGGCGCAAAGATTTCGTCCTGCCAGATCTTCATGCCGGGCTTCACGTTGTCGAAGATCGTCGGCCCCAGGAAATAGCCTTCCCCCTGCGCCGCCGGATGCTTTCTGCCGTCCAGCAGCAGGGTCGCGCCTTCCTTCTCGCCGATTTCGATGTATTGGATGGTGCGCTCCTTGTGCGAATCCCGGATGACGGGCCCGAGGAACACTTCCCTGTTCAAGCCGTTGCCGACCGTGATCTCCCTGGCGGCCCGGACCAGCCGCTCCGTCAGCTCGTCGGCGATGTCGCCGACCGCGACCACGACGGCGCAGGCCATACAGCGCTCCCCGGCGGAGCCGAAGGCGGCGCTGATGATGTTGCGGACGGCGTTGTCCAGATCCGCGTCGGGCATGACGATGGAGTGGTTCTTGGCCCCCGCCAGCGCCTGCACGCGCTTCCCGTTCGCCGCCGCGGTCCTGTACACGTATTCGGCGACGGGCTGCGAGCCGACAAAGGAAATGGCCTTCACGTCCGGATGTTCCAGCAGCCCGTTCACCACGTCGCGGGCGCCGTGCACGATGTTGAACACCCCGTCGGGCAGGCCCGCTTCCTGAAGCAGCTCCGCCAGCCGGTTCGCCGTGATCGGCGTCCGCTCGGAGGGCTTGAGCACGAACGTGTTGCCACACACGATGGCCAGCGGGAACATCCAGCAGGGCACCATCATCGGAAAATTGAAGGGGGTAATCCCGCCGACGACGCCGAGCGGATACCGGTACATGCCGGATTCGATGCCCGTGGCGATGTCGGGCAGCTGGCTGCCCATGAGCAGGGTCGGAGCCCCCGCGGCGAATTCCACGCATTCGATGCCCCGCTGGACCTCGCCGTAGGCGTCTTCGTATGTTTTGCCGTTCTCCGTGGTGACCATCCGGGCCAGCTCATCCCAATGCTCGACCAAAAGCTGCTGGAACCGGAACATGATTCGCGCCCGGCGCGGCACCGGCGTCTCGCGCCACGTGCGCCAGGCTTCCTTGGCCGCGGCCACGGCCGCGTCCAGATCCTGCCGCGTCGACATCGGCACATGGGCCAGGATCTCGCCCGTGGCCGGGTTCGGGACCGGATCCGCGGCCTCCGTCGAAGCCGGCACCCACTTGCCGCCGACGAAGTTTTTCAGCGTTTCTCCCTTTCCGTTCATCCCTCGCTCAACTCCCCCGCGGACGAATAATGGTGTTCCCGTATCGCCGTTTTCCGCCTACGCATGGAAATTGTAATCGTAGCAGATCTTGTACAGTTCCCCGATCTCCTCGGCGGTGGGCACCCGCGGATTGTTGCCCGGGCTGCCGCTGGCCAGCGCGTCGTTGCACATTTTCGGAATCCTCGCATAAAACTCCGACCGGTCGATCCCCCAGCCGGCGAGATTGGGAATGTTCAGTTCATGGCACAGCGACTTCAGTTCCCGGATGAGCGCATCCGCCTTCTCCGCGTCGGAAGCGTCCTTCAGCTCCGGACGGAAAATGGCGGCGATTTCCGCGAAGCGTGGCAACGCGGCTTCCTTGGTGAACTCGAACACCGCGGGCAGCAGCATCGCGTTGGAAACGCCGTGCGGCACATGGAACAGCGCCCCG
>DATCLN010000101.1:0-9276 GCA_036563895.1 Paenibacillaceae bacterium | reverse complement strand
GGGTCCCGAAGTCGATGCCGATGGCGTATTTTCCGCCCATCGCGTCCTGCCTCCTTCGCTTTTGTCCGCTGTTACCATGATAACGCGTCCCCGCGGTTCTCCGCATCCTGCCTGTATCGGCCGGGCCAAAAAAATCCGGATGCGGCGCCACCCGGGCATGATGCGCCCGCGGGCGGCGGCACGTTCCCCGTTCAGCCGGCGGTCCCCCCAGCCGCGCAAATGGCCGAGAACTTGCGGAAGGCTTCCTCCCAGGACGGCCGTTCCGCCGGATCGGGTTCATAGACGTCCAGCGGGAACGAATGCCTCACAAGGCTCCGCGCTTCGCGCAAATCCCTGCAATGGCCGAGGGCGATCAGCTGCACGAGAATGTTGCCGACGGCGCTGGCTTCCGCCGGACCGGCCCACACAGGGCGCGCCAGCGCGTTGGCCGTGAAACGGCAGAGCAGTTCGTTCCGGATGCCGCCGCCGACCATGTGCAATCCGTGGAACGACCGGCCGGTGAGGAGCTCCAGCTGATCCACCGCCTGCCGGTAGCGCAGAGCCAGGCTTTCCAGGACGCAGCGCACCACCTGGCCTTGGGTTTCCGGTTCCGGCTGCCCCGTCCCGATACGCCAGCTCCATCGCCAGCGGCGTCAGCAGCGGCCGGTCGAGCTCGGTACCGAGCAGCGACCACGTGCCGCACACCAGGTAGACAAACGGTTCTTCGCCGGCCGGAACGGCCGCCGCCGCCGATTCCGTGTCGTGGGTGGCCACCGCGACGGCCTCCACCGGCGGAACACCCAGCTCGCGGCACACCGCGTCCGACAACGGCCCGATGCGGGTGCCGGGCGGAACGACGTCCAGAAACAGGCGCGGCGGGATGCCCAGGCGTTCCATCAGGGCCGTGTTCCATTGTTTCGTGAGCGGGTTGAGCAGCTGGGTGGTGGTGGCCATCGTGAATTCGCAAACCTTTCGGCCGGTGAGCAGATAGGCCAATAGATCCGGGGTGAGCAGCAGCGTCTCGGCGGCGTCGAGCTTGGGCGAGCGGGCTTTGGCCATCGCGTACAGCTGGTAGATGGTGTTGAACGGCATGAACTGCAGCCCGCCCTGCTCATACAGCTCCCGCTTGCCGACAAGCGCGGCGACTTCGTCGATCAGCCCTTCTGTCTGGGCATCGCGGTAGTGGTACGGGTTGCCGATCAGCTCTCCGTTGCGGTCGATCAGCCCGAAATCGACGCCCCACGTGTCGATGCCGAAGGATTCCGGTCGAAAGCCTTCCCGGAACGCCTTGCGGATGCCGGCCTTCACTTCCTGCAGCAGGCGCAGGATGTCCCAGTACAGATGGCCGCACGTTTCCACCGGGCCGTTGGGAAAGCGGTGGATTTCCGTGACGGCCAGCCGTCGCCCGTCCTTTTCCTCCAGCAGTTCGCCGGCCAGCGCCCGGCCGTTGCTGGCCCCCAGGTCGAAGGCCAGCACCGCCGCCCGCCGGCCCGACTTCCCTCCGGATGCGGCTTGCGGCATGGACCCGCGCACCTCCGTCACTTCAGGTTTTGCAACAGCCGGATGCGGTAAGCCTCGGCTTCGAGCGAGGCGATCTCCGCCACTTCCTCGTCGGTCAGCGCCCGCGGCTTGCGGACGGATGCGGCGATCAGCCAGATCTTGGCGCTTTCCTCCACCACTTCGGTGCGGTAATACGCTTCGCGCAGATTCCGTCCCACCGCCACCAGCCCGTGGTTGCCCAGCAGGATGGTGCTGGCTTTGCGTGCGGCAGCCGCCACCATTTCCGCCATTTTGGCGGTGGTCGGCAGCACGTACGGAACGTATGCCGTTTTGCCGACCAGGGCCGCCTGGTCCGGGAACATGACCGGCAGGTCGTCCGCCACCAACGTCAGCGCGATGCAGTATGGCGGATGCGTGTGCACCACCGCCCGGATGTCGGGATTGGCCCGGTACAGCTCCAGGTGCATGAGCACTTCGGAGGAAGGCCGCCATCCGTTGTCGGTGACGGTTCCGGTGTTGATATCCACTTCCACCCACTGCTCGGGCTCGATTTCATCCAGCGCGAAGCCGCTCGGGGACAGGTACATCTTGTCGCCGCAGCGGGCGGAGATGTTCCCGCCGGGTCCGACCACCAGACGGGCGGCCACCGTCTTTTGCGCGTAGACGCACAGCTCCCGCCGGACGGCAGCAGCCGCCTCGTCCGGTTCCATTCCGGCGTTCTTGCCGTGTTGCTCCATGGCGCATCCCCTTTACCGGTACAGCGGCCCGAAGGTCCGGCACGCCCGGTAGTCGGCGCCCTCCGGATCGGAGGTGCCGAACAGGCTCCACGCCTTCGGCCGGAAAATGCGTTCCTCCGGCACGTTGTGCATGTTGACCGGAATCCGCAGCATGGAAGCCAGCGTGATGAGATCCGCGCCGATGTGCCCGTAGCTGACGGCGGCGTGGTTGGAACCCCAGTTGTTCATCACGTCGTACACGGAACGGAACGCCCCGCGGCCGGTCAGGATCGGCGCGAACCAGGTGGTCGGCCAGGTCGGGTCGGTGCGCAGGTCGAGGGCGTCGTGCACTTCCGGGGGCAGGTCCACCGAATAGCCTTCGGCGATTTGCAGCACCGGTCCGATTCCCTTTACGAGGTTGATCCGGCACATCGTCATGGGCATTCCGCCGCGGGTCAGAAAATCGGTGGAATAGCCGCCGCCGCGGAAATACTCCACGTTGGCCGGCCGGAACAGCGTCGCCTTCAGGCAGCGGTCCACCTCGTCGGGCGTGATTTCCCAGAACGGCTTCATCGCCGGTTTGCCGTCTTTCGTCTGCTGGCCGGTGCCGTCCAGGGCGGCGGGTCCGGAGTTGATCAGATGCAGGATGCCGTGCTGCGCGACGCCCTGCAGGGTGTGACCGGTAACCCTTTTGACCGCTTCCGGGCTCCAATACGTGCGGACGTCGGCGAAGATCTGCGCGGTGTTCGTGAGCAGATACCCGAACAGCATGGCCACGCCGTTCAGGGAGTCGTTTTCGGTGGCCATGATGTAGGGCGCGCGGATGCCGTTCCAGTCGAAGGAGGAATTCAGGATCGCTTCCATGAAATCGCCGTTCGGGAAATGGTCGGTCCATTGCCGCTGGCCCTGGAACCCGGCCGCGATGGCGTGATGGCCGAGCGCCTCCTCTTCCCATCCGAGCTCCGCGAGACGCGGGTTGCCGACCATGAGGTCCCGGGCGATCATTGTCATCTTGACGGACAGTTCCCAGTCCCTGTCTTTCTCCGCGCGGGACCGCTGTTTTTCCGGCTTGTTGTTGTCCGGCCCTTCCCTGCAGTTGGCTTTCACCCATGCAAGCGCTTTCTCGAACTCCACGGGATCGTAGATGCCCCTGTCAAAGCGCCGCACGAATTCCGACATGTCCACATATTCGGTGCGCATCCCGAGGTAGTCGTGGAAGAAAGCGTCATCCACCTTCGACCCGACAATGCCCATGGACACCGAACCGATGCCCAGATAGGACTTGCCCCGCATGTACGCCACGGCCAGACCGGCGCGGGCGAAGCGCAGGAGCTTCTCCTTCACGTCTTCGGGAATGGTCGTGTCCCCGGCGTCCTGCACGTGCTCGCCGTAAATGCCGAAAGCCGGCAACCCTTTCTGCGCGTGCGCCGCCAGCACCGCCGCAAGGTACACCGCCCCCGGACGCTCGGTGCCGTTGAAACCCCATACCGCCTTCGGGATGGCCGGGTCCATGTCCATCGTTTCCGTCCCGTAGCACCAGCAGGGCGTTACGGTGATCGACACGCCCACGCCGTGCCGGGCGAACTTCTCCGCGCAGGCGGCCGCTTCCGCCACGCCGCCGATGCAGGTGTCGGCGATGACGCATTCCACCGGCTGCCCGTTCGGATACCGGAGATTTTCGGACAGCAGCTTCGCCACCGCCCTGGCCATGTTCATCGTCTGCTCTTCCAGCGATTCGCGAACACCTTGCCTTCTGCCATCAATCGTGGGACGGATGCCGATTTTCGGAAATCCGCCCAACCAGCGATGTTCCGCCATTTCGATCCCTCCGCGCTTTTGGAATGATGACGTTTCCAACTCCGATAATGTTATCGGTAACTCTAACCTAACAGCTGGACGGCTTGCTGTCAATCACCTTTCGGGTTAAGATAGAAAGCGGCAAACCATCCCGCTCATCCTTGTCGAAACAAAGGAGTCCGGTCATGTCCAGGGAGACGGAACCACGGTCCAAGGTCACCATTTACGACATCGCGGCCCGGGCGAAGGTATCGCCGATGACCGTTTCGAGGGTTATCAATAACACCGGCAAAATCAGCGAAAAAACCCGCGCCCGCGTGCGGCGCGTCATGGAAGAGCTGAACTATGTGCCGAACCAGATGGCGCGCAGCCTGGTGCTGCAGGAAACGCGCATCCTGTTTCTCCTCATCACGGACATCACGAACCCGTTCTTCACCACGGTCGCCCGCGGCGCCGAAGACGCCGCCCGGAAACTGGGCTATCACGTGCTCTTCGGCAACAGCGACGAAAGCCTGGACAAGGAAGCGGAATACGTCCAGACGATCCTGTCCATGCGGGTGGACGGCGTTCTGTTCGCCCCCGCCGGCGACCTGTCGCGCCCGCATCTGGAGAAGCTCAAGGCGCACAAAGTCCCCTTCGTGCTGCTGGACCGGGAAGTGCCCGGCATCGAATGCGACGCGGTGCTGGGCGACAGCAAGGAAGCCGCGCGCCGGTTGACCGAACTCCTCATCGAACGCGGGCACCGGCGGATTGCCATGGTGAACGGCTCCTCCGTCGCATCCAGCGCCCGTCTGCGCCTGGAGGGATACCGGGAAGCGCTCAAGATGCACCAACTGCCGTTCGACGAACGATACGTGCATGAAAGCAGCTTCAGCCGCCTGGCCGACCTTTCGGCCATGGAAGCCTGGTTCGCGAATCTCCATCCCGCTCCGACGGCCGTCTTCGCCGGCAACAACGTGCTGGCCGTCGAAATCATCCAGATCATCCGCGGGCGGGGCCTCAAAATCCCCGAAGACGTCTCGGTGGTCTGCTTCGACGAACTCGGCGCCGCCACGGAGCTGGACCCGTTCCTGACGGTCGCTGCCCAGCAGGCCTACCAGCTCGGCTATCTGGGCATGCAGCTGCTCGTCGAGCGTATCCGGGAAGGCGACAAGGCGGGGCCGTGGAAAAAGCTCATGCTTCCGGCGGAACTGATCGAACGGCGGTCGGTCGCCAGTCCGCGGACGTAATCGGCCATTGCATGTTAAACAAAAAAATCGCCCCTGGATTGCCAAGCCCACCAGGAGGCGAATTTCCGTTTTTCACCGCGGCGGCTTCGCCTCTTCCCGCTTCTCTCCCCGTTCTTCGAGCGTTTCGTACAGCTCCGCCCACCGGGCCAGCTGCCGGCGCACGTGTTCCCGCATCGCTTTCGGTTCCAGAATTTCCGCCTCCGGCCCGTACTGGAACAGCCAATGCAGAAATTCCCGCTCGTGGTTGACGGTCACTTCGAACAGCAGCCCGCCGTCCGGCAGATCCGTCATCACCGGCCGGACGAACATTTCCTCTTCCTTGACATACCGGGCCGCCTCCGGCGAAAAGCGGATCTTGAACCGGATCAGCTGGTTGCCGCGTTCGATGGACCAGGTGTGTCTGAGATAGGATTCGATGTCGAAATCGCCCCGCTCGAACCGGCGATCGGTGATTTCCACCTTGCGGAACCGGCTGAGGCGGAACGTTCGCACTTCCCCGGTGAGATGGCAGAAGCCGATCACGTAGAACCGCTGTTCCCGCGGCACCAGGTAGTACGGATCGATTTCCCGCTCGGTGGTTTCGTTGCGGTACTGCGTATGGTAGACGGCGGCGATGGTTTTCTGCTCCAGGATGGCCCGGATGACGGGTTCCAGGAAATTGTCGCTTTCCTCGCGGTAGGCGGGCGTGCCCATGCGAATAATATCGGCGATGCGCTCCAGGATGTCCCGTTCGCGCGCTTTCGTTCCGTAATGCGCCGCCATCACCTTGTCATGGGCCGAGGCGAACCCCGGCAACTTGGAGCCGTCGACGACGGAAGGCAGAAGGGAAAAGGTGAGCGCCTCCTGCTCCGTGAAATTGAGGGGATACATCGCGAATTTGCCCGCAAAACGGTACCCTTTCCCGTATCCCTCGCTGACGATCGGAGCAAACAGGTCCAACAGGCGCAAATCGCGATAGATCGTCCGTTCCGTCGTCTCGCAAAGCTGCGCCAGTTCCTTCGCACCGATGCCCGGCCGGGCCTGGATCGCGTTGAGAATTTTCAGAATGCGGATGAGGCGTTCGTTCACCCCGGCTGCCCCCGCCATGCCCAAACGTTTCTTTTCCCTTCCCATTGTAGGTTCAGCGCCGGGAACCCGTCAACGACCGGGCGTCCAGGCCGTCGGATCGGTCAATTGGACGGAATCGTGCGCAGCGTCCATGACGATGGTCCAACGGATTTCCATCGCCTGGGGGACCAGCCGGGCGATGGCCATGTCGCGGGCCACCAGCAGGATTTCCGCAAAAATTGCCTCGTCAAACGTGTCGTATATCCGACCCGCGCTTCGGCATCCCCTCGGAACGGTATGCGGGCTGTTGGCCACGTAGCCGATCCTTCCGAGCGGCGCCATTTCGACGCGAATCGCTTCGCCGTCAAACGGATTTTCCGGCTCTTTCACCAGGCGCACCAGCTGTCCCGGTCGGAGAAAACCGGTGCCGTAGTAATGTTTGGTCCCTGCCACGGCGACCAGAATGTCTTCCTTCACGGCAAGCACCCTCCCGACAGACTTCATGCTCGCAAGTTTCATTCTATCGGGAGAAAGTGACGGCAGGTTGTCAGTGAACATCTGTTCGCGCATCGCCCAGACGAGCCGCAAGTGCCAGCAAAAAAGCCGAAAGAAACGCGGTCATCGCCAGCGCTTCCACAATCTCTTCGACGGATTGCAGGAGACGCTCCGCCGCCGGGTCCAGGCTGCGGATGTCCACCGTGTCCAGGGCCGCGCCACAGAACGCCATAACAAGCGCCGCCGCGAAAAACCGCCGCGACGCGGGTCGGACGCCCAGCAGCCGCCAGATGCCCCACGCCGCCGCAAGGCCAGCCAGGGCGTACAGCGGAATGAGCCAGTCCCCTTCTTCCATCCAGGGGAGCAGCCGGATCCCCGTCGGCTTCAGGAACCGGTCGCGGATGCGCTCATGCACGGCGAACCGTTCGTCCAGCGCCAGCAGGGCGAACCCGGCGGCGACCGCCAGCCAGCCCGCCCGGACCGCCCGCCGCTCTTCCCGCCTCCATGCGTCCCAGGCGAGCAGAAGGCACGCGAACGAGGAAAGCGCGAGCAGCACGCTTTCCCACCACGCCAGCGGAGACGTTTCGGGAGCCACATACCGCCAGTATTCCGGCCAGGCCATGGCGATGAGCAGCAGACAAAAGCCCGCCGTCGCTCCCCAGAGAGGCGCCAGCAGTACCGCTTCGGCCCTTGTCCGGTTTCCCCGTTCCCCCGGTTTCATCGACGCGGTTCCTTCCCTTCTTCCCATTACACCGTATTGCGCGGATTTCCGGTAGCGAACCCGCACAGATTGTCGATCCACGTCTCGTAGCCGCGTTGGATGGCTTCTTCCGAATACCAGGCGGTGTGGCCGGTTTGCAGAATCCGACCCTCGGAGATTTGCCGGTCGGCCCGCTCGTCCCTTCCCATCAGCGGAAAAATGTCATCCACCGCATAGCCGCGCAGCTGCCCCGCGTCGATCGCCTCGACGACCGCCTCCGGATCCACCAGCGTGACGCGGGAGACGTTGATCAGCGTCGCGCCCCGCTTCATGGCGGCCAGCTCCTTCCGGCCGATCAGGGCCCCGCCCTGCCAGGAGGCGGGCAGATGCAGGCTGACGACGTCGCTGGACGCCAGCAACTCGTCCATCTCCACCCAGATGACACCTTCGGGACAGCGGCGGGGATCGCAGCCGAGCACGTGCATGCCGAAGGCGCGGGCAAGCTCCGCCACCCGGCTGCCGATCCGGCCGAGGCCGACAAGGCCCAGGGTGCGTCCGCGCAGCTCCCAGCCGAGCACCGAGGTGCCGGCCGGCACGCGCCCGCGCACCCGGTCCTGGCTGAGATGGATGCGGCGCGACATCGTCAGCATGAGCCCGATGGCGTGCTCCGCCACCGATTCCGTCGAATAGTCCGGCAGGCGGCTCACCGCCACGCCGTGCCGGTGCAGCCATTCCAGGTCGACATGGTCCACCCCCGTGGCGAACACGGCGATACCCTTCAGGCGCGGCAGGCGCGAAAGCCAGCTTCCGTCGATGACCGGCACGGACCGGGGCGTAAGCCCCGCATAATCCATTCCTTCCAGCCGGGATACGAGCTCGTCCGCGGAAAGCGGTCCCTCTGCGGAGCTGAACGTCACATCCGCCACCGCTTCCAGCCTTCGGGCCTGTTCCTCCGTGAACGAATCGCGGCCCCGCACCGTGATGACGGCGATTTTACACCGGTGCTGCATCTGGGTCCCTCCGCTGTTTCTGGTTTTCATAATGTAACATTTTTTCCATCCCCTGTGCAAACCGACGCCCGGACGCAAAAATAATGGCCGCCTCCGGCGGCCTCAAAATTGCGCAACGCATCCCGAACCGTCGCCCGTCATCCCGCAAACCGGGCCAATTCCGCGTTGAACCGGTCGCGTTCTTCCCAGAACAGGCCGTGGCCGCTGTACATGAACGGGACCAGCCGCGAGTGACGGATGCTGCGGTGCTGCGCCAGCGCCTGCGCGAACGGAACCACCCGGTCGTGCACGCCGTGCAGGATGAGCGTCGGGACATCGATCTGCGGCAGGTCGGCGTCCAGGCGCTCGTCCCGCAGCATGCGCAGGACGGCCGCGGTCGACCATCCCGCCGCTTCAAGCCCGATCCGCGAAAACCAATCCGCAAACGCGGGGGTGGCAAACTGAAAGAAAAAAGTCTCCGTGACGCCGCGCATCATACGGGGCCGGTCGTTCAGGGTTTCCGCCAGCAGCCGGTTCGCGGTTTCCCTCGGCAACCCGACGGGTGCGGCGGCGGCGATGAGCGCCAGGCGGGATACGCCGTGCCCCCGGTGGCGGGTCATGTAGCGGATCGCGATGGCGCCGCCCGTGGAGTGGCCCGCGAGGGTAAAGTCCCGCAAGCCCAGGGCATCCACCACCGCGCGCAGATCGTCCGCCAGCCGGTTGAATTGATAGCCATGAAATGGTTTGTCCGCCTGCCCGAAACCTCTCCAGTCCACCCCGATGCACCGGAAACCCCAGGCGGGCAGCACGTTGAACTGGTATTC
>DATCLN010000100.1:0-6506 GCA_036563895.1 Paenibacillaceae bacterium | reverse complement strand
ATTCCTGTATTTGCTCCCCGCAGCCGTATGGATCGTCGGGGTCGTGGGTTATCCGGTCACGCGTGCGTTTTTCTTCAGCTTCTTTGATTACAATCCGCTCAGAGCCGACCGGGCGTTCGTCGGCCTGGAGAATTACGTCCGCATCCTGCAGGATCCGGTCTTCCGGAAGGCCATGATCAATTCGGCCGTCTGGACATTCGGCTGCGTGTTCTTCCAGGTCGTGTTCGGGTTGATCGGAGCCATCCTGCTGAATCAGCGGTTCCGGGGCCGCGGGGGAATCAGGGGTCTCACCCTGATTCCCTGGGCCACGCCCAGCGTGCTGGCCGCGATGATGTGGATGTGGATTCTCGACGGCAACTACGGGCTGCTGAACGACGTGCTGAAGCGGACCGGCATCATCGAGCTGCCCATTCCATGGTTTTCGCAGACCACGACCGCCCTGCCGGCGCTGATGCTCATCGACGTGTGGCAAGGCATTCCCTTTTTCGCGGTGATGCTGCTGGCGGCGCTGCAGCAGGTGCCCGGCGATCTGCTCGAGGCGGCGAAACTGGACGGGGCGGGCCCGTGGAAAATCTTCTGGTCCGTCGTCTTTCCCCTGATCACGCCGACGCTGCTCATCACCACCGTGCTCCGGATCGTCTGGACGGCCAGCTACATGGACCTGATGATGGTGGTGACCCAGGGCGGCCCGGCCTACGCGACGCTCACCATTCCGCTCAGCGCCTATTACACGGCGTATTCCGAGCTCGCCTTCGGGGAAGCGATGGCCAAGGCCACGGTGCAGGCGCTGCTTCTGCTCCTGTTCGTCCTTGTCTATTTGAGACTGTTCAGGAGGAGGGGGGCTGTCGATGACGTCCAATAAACGCATCCCATGGAGCCGGATCGCCCTCTGGACTTTGCTGGCCGTCTGGCTGGTTTTTGCACTCGGCCCCTACGTCTGGATGCTGCTGACGTCGCTGAAAGATAGGGCGGAACTGTTCACGATGCCCGTCCGGTATCTGCCCCAGAAATGGACGCTGGAATCGTACAAGGCCCTCCTCGGTCAGACGGACTTTTTGCGGTTCATGCGCAACAGCCTCGTCGTGGCCGGAAGCACCATGATCACGACGCTGCTGCTCGCCATCCCGGCCGGGTTCACCCTGTCGAGGCACGAGTACCGCGGGAAGCCGGTGATTTTGTCGCTGCTCATTTCGTCCCAGTTTTTCCCGTCCATCCTCCTCGTGCTCGGGCTGTATCCGATCATGCGGGAAATGGGGCTTCTGCAAAATCTCCTGGGACTCGTGATCGTGTACGCGGCTTTCGTCACGCCGTTCACCATCTGGCTGATCAAGGGGTTTTTCGACGGCGTGCCGCGGGAAATCGATGAAGCGGCCAAAATCGACGGCTGCAACGAGGTCCGGATGATCTGGCACGTGCACCTGCCGGTCATCGTGCCCGGCCTCGTCGCCGCCGCGTCCTATATCGTCATCTATTCCTGGAACGAATTCCTGTTTGCCGTCACCTTCGCCTCCAGCGTCCGGACGAACACCGTTCCGGTCGGCCTGAAGACGTTCATCGGCGATTTCGTGATGCGCTGGGATTTGCTGACGGCGGGGGGCGTGATGGCGGCCATTCCGATTCTGGTGTTTTTCATGATCATTCAGCGAAGGCTGATCAGCGGCCTGACTTCGGGCGCCGTGAAAAGTTGAACCATTCGCCGGCGGCAGCCAATCGAAGCGACTTGGGAGGAACAAGGATCATGCCCAATCTGGAGCAGGTGGCACGGCGCATCCGCCGCGACGTCATCCAAATGATTGCGGTCAGCCGGTCCGGCCATGTCGGAGGAGCCCTCGGCGTGGCCGAACTGCTTGCCGTGCTTTATTTTGACCAAATGAAGCATCGTCCCGGCCAGCCCGACTGGGAAGAACGGGACCGGTTTCTGCTCAGCAACGGCCACGTCTGCGCGGCCCTCTATTCGGCGCTGGCCCGCAGCGGGTATTTTCCGGCCGAGGAGTTGCTGACGTTCCGCAAAATCAATTCCCGCCTGCAGGGCCATCCGTCCGTGCACGACCGTCTGCCGGGCATCGAGACGGCCTCCGGCCCGCTCGGGCAGGGACTGTCCATCGCCTGCGGCGTCGCCCTGGGGCTGAGGCTCCGCGGCATCGACGCGGACGTGTACTGCCTGGTCGGCGACGGGGAAATGCAGGAAGGGCAAATCTGGGAAGCGGTCATGACCGCCGCCCATTACCGCCTGAACCGCCTGGCCATGATCGTGAACTGGAACGGGCTGCAGATCGACGGGAAGGTGGAGGACGTCAAAAACCTCGAACCCGTGGTCGACAAGCTGGCCGCGTTCGGGTGGAACGTGCTCGACATCGACGGCCATGACATCGGCCAGATCCGGGAAGCCATCCGGACGTTCAAGCGCAGGGAAAGCGACCGGCCGTGCGCCATCATCGCCCGCACCGTCATGGCCAAGGGCGTCCCGTTCATGGAGAACCAGGCGGTCTGGCACGGCAAGGTGCCGTCCATGGAGGAAGCCGTCCGGGCTTTGGAAGCCATCGGGCCCAGCGAGGCGTTTTCCGATCTGGTGGATTTGGCGCAGGTTCACGCGTGACAAACATGTTGGAATCGTGACAGATACAAGACGGGGGAGAGAAACGACATGGGTACGGAGAGCGGACGCGACGCGTTCGGGAAAACCCTCCTGGAACTGGCCGAGAAGGATGAGCGGATCGTGGCGCTCACGGCGGACCTGTCGGATGCGATCCGGGTCCACTGGTTCGCACAGCGATTTCCCGACCGGTTCTTCCAGATCGGCATCGCCGAACAGGACATGATCGGCACGGCGGCGGGGCTGGCCATGGCCGGGCTCATTCCCTTCGCGACCACCTTCGCCGTGTTCGCCGCGAACCGGGCCAACGAACAGATCCGGATGGCCGTCTGCTACAACGGCGCGAACGTGAAGATCGCCGTCAGCCATGGCGGGTTGATCACCGGGGAAGACGGGGCGACCCACCAGGGGCTGGAGGACATCGCGGCCATGCGCCTCATGCCGGGCATGACGGTGATCGTGCCGGCGGACGGACCCGAAACGCGCCTGGCCACCATCGCGGCGGCCGAAATGCAGGGGCCGGTCTATCTGCGGCTCACCCGGCTGGCTTTCCCGCATGTGACGGACGGGATCCGGGAGCCCTTTGTGATCGGCAAGGCGCGCACGCTGCGCACAGGCGGGGACGTCAGCATCATCGCCTGCGGCATCATGGTCGGCATGGCGCTGGAGGCGAGCGAGATGCTGGAGCGGGAAGGCATTTCCGCCTCCGTTGTCAACATGCACACCATCAAGCCGATCGACCAGGAAACCATCATCGCCGAGGCGAAAAGGACCGGCTGCGTCGTGACCGCGGAAGAGCATTCCGTCTACGGCGGACTGGGCGGCGCGGTGGCGGAGGTGCTGGCGGAGCATTATCCGGTGCCGGTAGTCCGCGTCGGGACCCCGGATACCTTCGGCGAATCCGGCGAACCCCACGCGCTGCTGAGGAAATACGGCCTGACGCCGGAAGCGATCGCCGACGCGGCGCGCCGGGCGATCCGCAAAAAGAAAAACCTCGCCTCGCTGACGGGTTGACGCAGTGTGAATTCAGCGGGCGGCAATCCGGGCGGTGCCGCCCGCCCTTCCATAAGGCCGAAAGTCCGCAATTTGTGCGGACTTTTTGCTTGCCACAGGAAACCGCAACCATTGCCAGTCTTTTTCGGGCTCGGGTATGATAGGGCCATGAAGATCACGCGCAAATTCCTGATCCTTTTTCTGGCCGTGCTTTTTTTTCCCGCGCTGGGCATCCACCAGGGGGTTGTCCAGTACACCCGGCACGTGATGCAGTCCAACATCATCAGCCAGAACGAAAGCATCACCGAACTGATCGTCAAGCGCCTGAGCACCGAGATCGGCGGCGTCGTTTTGCAGCTGCAGCTGGTGGCCGGCGTTCCCGACGAGACGCGGCCGCAGCTCGACGTCATGTACGAGCGGGCCAAGCTGGCCATTTCCAACAGCACCATCATTCATTCCATCTACTATCTGGACGCCGACAAGAACATGGTGTTCGAGGCTCCTTTCCATCCCGAGGGGCGCGGGGTAAAATACGATTACCCGAAGTTCGACCACGTCCGCTGGAGCTACACATACGTGGTGACGGGGCTCGTGACCAACCCGCAGGGAGAGGGCGCCATCACCGTCGCGATTCCCGTGTTCTATGAGGATCGCCGGCTGCAGGGCCTGCTGGTCGCGGAACTGAGCCGCAACTATCTTTCCAACATCCTGCGCAGCACCAGCGTGACGCGGGGAGGCTTCAGTTTTCTCGTCGACGGCGAAGGGCGCGTCATCGCCTCCACCGACGAGGCGGACTGGGGCAGCGACTTTTCGCAGGAACCCATCGTCCGGCGCCTGCAGCGGGGCGATTCCGGTTCCATCCGGGAGTCGTACCGCGGCCAGCCGAGCCTTATGACCTATCAGACGATGCGCGAAAACTGGGGACTGGCCGTCGGCGTTCCGGAAGATGTCGCTTTTGCCCCGGTGAAAACGCTTTCCCAAGCGCTGACGTACAGCTATCTCGGCTTTTTCGGCCTCATCGTGGTACTCATCCTGTTCACGTCCCGCACCCTGCTTCTTCCGATCCTGCGTCTGACGCATTTCGTCCGGCAATTCCGGGGCGACAGCGTGCCCAAGCCGCTTCCGCCCTCGATGATGAAACAGCGCGACGAAATCGGGGACCTGTCCCGGACGGTGACCGACATGGCGGCGCGGATCGGGCGGCAGCACCGGTTTTTGCAGGACATCATCGAGGGCATCCCGTATGCGCTGGCCACCCTGAACGGCGGCGGCGTGATCACCCACGTCAACCAGAAATGGGCGAACCTGTTCGATCTCAAGGCGGAGGACGTGAAGGGAAAGCGCATCGGCGAGCTGCCCGGCCTGCCGTTTTCCTCCCTTGACAAGCCGGAACAGGAGCTGGCGTGGACGGACAAGAACGGGCAGACGCGCATCCTGAAGGTGGTCAACGCGCCGTTCCAGGACGGGGTCCTCACCATCGTGCAGGACATCTCGCAGCTCAAGATGTGGGAGGCCCAGGCGGCGCAAAGCGAAAAGCTGGCCATCATCGGCCAGATCTCCACGGGCATCGCCCATGAACTGAAGAACCCGCTGGCGGTGCTGGCCAGTTCGTCCGAACTTTTGCTGGAAGAGATCGAGACGAACCGGGATTCCGAATGGGTGGCCACCCTGGCCAAGGACATTGACGAGGAGATCCGGCGCATGACGCAGGTGGTGAACGAGTTCCTTTCCTTCGCGCGGGCGAGGAAGGAAGAGATCGCCGACGTCGAGCTGGACCAGCTGATGGAGCGGGTGCTCAACCTGACCCGGATCAAGCGGGACGAACTGGGGATCCGCGTGGTGCGGGAATACCATACGCCGCTGCCCGTGATCCGGGGAAAACCGAACAAATTGATCCAGGTGTTTCTCAATCTGCTCCTGAACAGCATGGAATCCATGAAGGACGGGGGCACGATCACGATCCGCATCGCGGCGGACGAAGAGGAAGCGCGGGTGGAGATCCGCGACGAAGGCTGCGGCATCCCCGAAGAGCACATGCAGTGGCTGTTCAATCCCTTCTTCACCACGAAAGACCGGGGCACCGGCCTCGGTTTGACCATCGCCCGCGACATCATGCAGGAGCACGGCGGCAGCCTGGAAATCGAAAGCCGGGTCCGGCAGGGTACGCTGGTGCGGTGCCGGTTCCCGCTGCGCCGGCAGCAGGCGGCAGGTTGACATCACGGAGAATGCGTGCAAAGGGGGAACGGCGATGACGACTCCGGGCGTGCTGGTGGTCGACGACGAGGTGAAACTTTGCCGGAACATCGCGCTCAAGCTGAGGCGGGAGGGCTTCGTCACCTATGAAGCCCACAACGGCAGATCCGCCCTTCGCAAACTGCAGTATCTGCCCATCCGCCTGATGATTCTCGATTACATGCTGACGGACATGACCGGCTTCGAAGTGCTGAAGCGGGTGAAGGAAATATCCCCCGGCACCGTGGTGTACATGCTCACCGCCTATGGAAACATCGAAGGCGCGGTGCTGGCCATGAAATGCGGGGCGGCGGACTATTTCGTCAAGCCCATCGATCTGAAATTCCTGGCCGAAGTCGTGGCGAAGGCCTTCGCGGAGATGGAACGGGAAACGGCGCAGGTGGTGTTTCACAGCGCGCGGATGCGGGAGATCAAGGACATGCTGGACCGGGTCGTCGCGACGGACGCCAGCGTGCTGCTGATCGGCGAAAGCGGCTGCGGCAAAAGCACCGTCGCGCGCTGGATCCACGAACACAGCCACCGCAAGGACGGACCGTTCGTTCCCGTGCTGTGCGCCTCCATGCCGGAAGAAGCCCTGGACCGCGAGCTGTTCGGCGAGGAAGGCAAAATCGCCGCCGCGGACGGAGGCACGCTGTTTCTCCACGAAGTGGGCGATCTGTCGCCCCAC
>DATCLN010000099.1:0-5815 GCA_036563895.1 Paenibacillaceae bacterium | reverse complement strand
CCAGGCAAGACGCAGCCGCTTTGCTGACAGCTGTGGAGAGCGTGTCGGCAGAGGACATCGCGCCAAAGCAGCGGAAGGACTGGGAGGAATACAAGCAGTTTCTGAAGCAACACCGGAAGCATCTGGAGGACTACCGGAAGGCGCTCCAGGCGGCGGGCATCGACACGAGCGGCATGAGGCCGATGGGGAGCGCGGAAGCGCAGATGGGATCTTTGCCAGACGGACGAAGAGAGGCGGATACAGCTGGAGCGAGCGAGGCGTCAGCGCGATGCTGAAGACCATCATGAGACGTCGGCAGGCCGGCTGGATTGAGGAAGTCAGGGAGCGAGAAGCGGCGACGCCACAGCGTGATCTCAGCATACGGAAGTTGCTGAGGGACGTGGTTCGACCGGCGAGGGGATGCATTGACGGTATGATCCGGCTGCTGAGAAGCCCATGGCAAAGCAGTCCGACCGGCATGGCATTGAAAGGGCTTAGAGGATACTAATACCAGAAAAATGAATCGCCAATCCCATAAGGAAGAAGATCAAAAGCGCTTACAAGGGAAAGGTTCTTTTCAAGTTCGCATCCAGGAATCCAAAAAAGGTGCCCACACTAGCTTGACTCAGACCGGAGGCTTTCGGGCATTGTATTGCGGCGGGAGATTGGATATGATCGTAATCAAGATGCCGAATCACGGCGAAAAAACGCGTAGCAGCGGGAGGAAAGGAGCCGCATCCTTTGAAATACAGCATCTGGGACAAGGGCGATGAAGAGTCGCGCACGCTCTCGGCACGGTTCCGCGAACAGGCGGCCCGGTACGGCCTCCGGTCCGACGACGAAAAACCGGACATCGTCGTTTCCATCGGCGGCGACGGCACGATGCTCCAGGCGTTTCACCGCTTTCGGCACCTGGTGCGGTCGGTGGCGTTCGTCGGGGTGCACACCGGCCGTCTCGGCTTTTACGCCGACTGGCGGAAGGATGAGCTGGACGAGCTAGTCCGCATGATCGCGCAAGCGCAGCCGAAAATCGTGCAATACCCCCTCGTCCAGGCCGAATACGAAAGCGGCGGCGAAAAGTTCGTCCAGCTCGCCCTGAACGAATTCACTCTGAAAAGCGCGGAAGGCACGATGGTAGCCGAGCTGAGGATCAACGGGGAGCCGTTCGAGATGTTCCGCGGCGACGGGCTGGTCATCTCCACCCCGTCCGGCAGCACCGCCTACAACAAAAGCGTGGGCGGAGCCGTACTCCACCCCTCGTTGGAAGCGCTGCAGATCGCGGAAATCGCCTCGATCAACAACCGCGTGTACCGGACCCTGGGGTCCTCCATCGTGCTGCCCAAACACCATTTTTGCGACGTGAAAACGGAAAAGCCGATCGACCTGTGGATGGACCATTTGCTCCTCAAGCTGCACGACGTCCGCGACATCCGGTTCCACGTGGCGGAGGAAAAGATCAGCTTCGCCCGGTATCGGCCTTTTCCGTTCTGGAACCGGGTGCGGGAGTCGTTCATCACCTGAAACAAAAGCCCCCGGAAGCCCGAAGGCCCGGGGGCTTGTCCTTTAATTGTCCGTGCGGGACGTGTCGGAAGGCGGACGGAACGATTTGCCCTGGCGGCGCTTGTGCCGGTGACGCCGGCCCCAGCGGCCGCCGCGCCCGCCGCCGGAACGCCCCTGCGAAGCGGAAGCTGCCTCCTGCCGTCCCGGCTGGGCGGAAGCCGCGGGATCGCCCGTACGGGCGGCGGCCGGTTCCTGCCCGGTCTGCCCGGTGCGGGACGCCGTCTCGCGCAGCGGATCGTCAGCCTGACGCAGCGCCGCGTCGCGGAACGAATCTTCGCCGGACCGGCGCGCCGCCTGAGGCTGTTCCTGCCGCTGGGCCGCCTGCTGCCGTTTGGAGCGGGCTTCGCCCCGCGCTCCTTTGCCCTGACTCGGCTGCCCGTGGGTGCGAACCGGCTTCTCTTCCGGTTTCGCCGCTTCGGCCTGTTGCGCATTTTGGGCGTTCGACGGACGGCTTGCGCCTCCGTTGGACCGCCGCTCCTCCGGGATGCGGAAACCAGCGGCACCGTTGCCGGAACCTCCCGAATTCCGCCCGTTATCCCGCGAGGAAGACGCGGCGTTGGCCGCAGCACGGCGCTTTTCCATCTCCGCCTGGGCGCGCGCCAGATCGTACGCGCTGATATGGGGAACATACGCCGTGCCCCCGGCCCGCCAGCGCATCGGCAGACCCTGCCCGTCATCCTGGGTTTCCCCAATGTATGCGCTTACCTGAGGCTCAACGGAAACGACCGGTTCGTCGGCCGGCAGCTGTTTACGGTCCACCTTGGCCAGTACGAACCAGGCGCAGCCGAAATTGCAGTATTCGCACAGGTAATCCATCAATCCGGAAATGGCGGTATCCTTCGTCGCCTTGGGATGGTTGTCCCGGAAAAATCCCTTCAGCCTAAGCTGGTTGTATCCCCAGTCCCCGACGATGTAATCGTACCGCTCCAGCACATCGCAGTACCGCTCCCGGAACGCCTCCGGATTCCATCCGTTTTTGTGGTTGCGAACCAGGCGGTACGCGTTTCCTCCTGCCATGTAGATCACAGATGATCCTCCCTGAAAATCGTTGCCCCGGCCCGTCAGGCGTCCCCGGCGGAACCGGCGGCCGCGGCGGCGCCCGCCATGGCGGATTGCGCCTGCCGGTGGGCGTGGTACGAGCTGCGCACCAGCGGACCCGATTCCACATGGGCGAACCCGCGGGCGAGCCCTTCCCGTTTCAGCATGGCGAATTCATCGGGATGCACGTAACGTTCCACGGGCAGATGCTGCGGGGAAGGCTGCAGGTACTGGCCGATCGTCAATATGTCGCAACCCGCCTCCCGCAGGTCGTCCATCGTTTGCAACACTTCTTCGATCGTTTCCCCCAGGCCTAGCATAAGCCCGGACTTGGTGGGAATATGGGGATTCATTCGCTTCGCCATGCGCAGAAGCTCGAGGGAACGCCGATACTTGGCCTTGGCCCGCACCCGGTCCGACAGCCGTTCCACCGTTTCCACATTGTGGTTCAGGATGTCCGGACCCGCGTCCATCACGACGCGCAGCGCGTCCCAATTTCCCTGGAAATCGGGGATCAGCACTTCCACGCTGCACAGCGGCAGACGCCTGCGGATCGCCCGGATCGTCTCGGCAAATACGGCGGCTCCGCCGTCGCTCAGGTCGTCGCGCGCCACGGACGTCACCACGCAGTGCCTCAGGCCCATCTGCTCCGCCGCTTCCGCCACGCGTTCGGGCTCCTGCAGGTCCAGCTCGGTGGGCATCCCGGTCTTGACCGCGCAGAAGCGGCATGCGCGGGTGCAGATGTTGCCCAGGATCATGAACGTGGCGGTGCGGTTCGCCCAGCATTCGTAAATGTTGGGACAGCGCGCTTCCTCGCAGACGGTGTGCAGCGATTTGGCCCGCATCATCCGCTTGAGCTCCTGGTAAGGTTCCCCGGCGATCAGCCGGACCCGAAGCCAATCCGGTTTGCGGGCGCTTATCCGGTCGGACATGGGCTTCCCCCGCTTTCTGTTTCCCTATTATAACACGATTCGGATAAAAACCAACGAAAACTGCAAACCTAAGGCGCGTGGAAATGCGAAAGACATGCGGCAAAGCCGAGGCACGGACCAAAGCGGGAGGGATCCATCGTGACTTGGACGATGCTGCGCCGGACGGTTCTCGCCGCCGCTTGCACCCTGTTGGCCGGTTTCGCCGGGCCCGGTTTCGGACCCGGAGCCGGCATCGATGCCGGTTCCGCGACCGCCGCCAAATCCCGGCCAGGTGCCGCTGCCGAATCCGGGTCCGGTTCCGGTGCCGGTTCCCTCCGGGACCAATCCCGCCAAACGGACATCTACGCGCTGCGCATGCACCTGTACGAACGCATTGCCATGGCCACGGGCATGCCCTGGCACATGGTGGCCGCAGTGGACCAGTACGAGCGAACCCTGTCGCGCGCCCGGCCCGACGAGCGGCCCATAGACAAAAACGCCGTGAGCGGCGTCTATGTACCGCCACGGCGTTGGGCGGGGATGACCAACCCGGACGAGACCGACACGCATCCCGTTTCCATCCGCTTTTTCGGCGGCATCGGAAGGGACCTGGACGGCGACGGCCGCGCCGATCTCGCCAGCGACGACGACCGGCTGTACAGCGTGGTCAGGCTGGTCGCCAGGTACGGTTCCGGCGACGACGATTTCGCCATCGGCCTGTGGGAATATTACCAGCAGACCCGGGCGGTGCAGCGCGTGCAGCAGTTCGCCAAAATCTACGCCGCCTTCGACCGGCTGGACCTGAATGAACACGTCTTTCCCCTGCCGCCGGGCACGCGCTATTCGTACCGCAGCACGTGGGGCACGCGCCGGAGCTGGGGAGGCGCCCGCATTCACGAAGGCACCGACATTTTCGCGCCCTACGGCACCCCGGTGCGAAGCACCTGCTACGGCATCGTGGAAACCAAGGGCTGGAACCGGTTCGGCGGCTGGCGCATCGGCATCCGCGATCTGGACAACCTTTACCATTACTTCGCGCACCTGTCGGGGTACGACAAAAATTTAAAGCCCGGCGACATCGTCCGGCCGGGGCAGGTGATCGGCTGGGTGGGCAGCTCCGGTTACGGCAAGCCGGGCACGCAGGGGAAGTTTCCGCCCCATCTGCATTACGGCATTTACCGCGATCGCGGCTGGGTGGAATGGGCCTTCGACCCGTACCCGCTGTTGAAGAAATGGGAAAGGGAAGAAAAAAAGCGCCCGGGTTCGGCAAAACGCCGTTAGACCGGCGAACCCGGGTGCCGCCCGTCGGCCATCCCCAGACCGGCGGGGCCGGCGGGAGGCGGGTACGTCCGGTTAATCGGCCGGTTAATCGGCGCCGGGCGCGGCCTCCCGCTCCGCGGCGGGGGGCAGCACGATGGGCGGCGCCTGGGCCGACCCGCCGCCCACGGGATTGCCTTTGTTGTCGTAATAATACAGCGGCACATCCCCGGCCACCAGCACGTAGGTGAGGGGGATTTCCGTCTCGATGGATTCCGCCTGCCGGTCGAAGGGGATCACGATGGCGATGTCGGTGCGGACGCGCAGGAACACCTCCACCAGCACGTGGTTGATGCCGGCCTCATGCTGCCGGGTTTCCACGTTCGCCCGGACGGCGCCGATGGGATGAAACCGCACCGCCACCTGCGGACCGAAGGCGGAAAGCAGCGGGCTGTCGAGCGCGTGCCCGATGGGAATGCGCTCCGGCAGCCGCTCCTTTTCCCGCAGCACGTTCTCCACGACGCGGACCGTCTCCGCCGTGATGCGCATCTGTTCCCGGTAATCGATCACAAAGCCGGAGATGTCCCCGCGTTCGTTCGTCTGCCAGCGGATCAGCCCACCCTCGGCGGCCTGTTCGGCGAAGCGCGCGGCGATGGCGGCGTTGACCGCCTCGGTGGCGATCTGAGTGATCCGCGTCTTGGCGAGAAAAAACAGCGGCTCCTTCATGCGCGCGTCAAAAAAACGGATCGCGGCAAGAACGGACATCCCGAAGGCGAGAAGGCAAAGCAGAATCAGTTTTCCGCGGGTCATCCTCAGCCGCCCGGGCGCCCGGACCGTCCAAATGCGCCTTGGGCGGACCGGAAGCCCGGATCGCCGATAAGCGATCCTCCTCGGGGCAGAGCTCCGCAGAACAGAGCGGCGCGCGGGAATGAACCGCCGGGGGCCGGCAAACCGGAACGGCCGCGCGGCAAATCGCGCCCGCGGCGGCCATCTAAACGCCGGCACCGGCCTTCCCCATCTGCGCCGCATGCGTCTCCCTCCCCGCCGACGGCATGACCCCTGTTCTGCTC
>DATCLN010000098.1:0-6146 GCA_036563895.1 Paenibacillaceae bacterium | reverse complement strand
TTTGCCGCGTCCACCCGCCTCACCTCCTGCCGCGAAATCCGCGCGATCCAGGCATGCGAAGGATGACATGCCAAGGATGCTGTTTCGTACATTCCAAATATACTATATCGGCGCCTTGGCGTGCATCAATTTTCGGCCGGTTGAAAAGCAAGGACCGCTCGCTTGACAACGCTGGAAACGCTCCTATAATATTAACATGTTGAACATGCGGGCTTCCGTTTGTTTCACCCTCCCGGAGCATCCTCCGGCGGGCAGCGGCTGATTTTTCCCGCCGGAACCGTCGCCGGGCGACGGCGCGGTGCGGATGGTCCGGCACAAACGAGCGAACCCGTTCCCATCACACGCGGGTCGATCCGCCCGCCGGGCGTCGACGCCGCGCATTGTTCGCATTTTCGCACAAAAGGAGCAGCGCGAAATGGCAAGGTATACGGGACCTCGCTTCAAACTCAGCCGGCGTCTGGGCATTTCCCTGGGCGGTTCCGGCAAGGAGCTGAAAAGGCCTTATCCCCCGGGACAGCACGGTCCGGGACAACGCCGCAAGCTGAGCGGCTACGGCCTGCAGCTGCAGGAAAAACAAAAGCTTCGCTTCATGTACGGCCTGAGCGAACGGCAGTTCCGCAACCTCTTCGAACGCGCCGCGAAGAAGAAAGGGATCGTCGGCGAGAACTTCCTCATCCTGCTGGAAAGCCGTCTGGACAACCTGGTGTACCGCCTCGGCTGGGCCAATTCCCGCGCGGGCGCGCGCCAGCTGGTGTCCCACGGCCACGTGACGGTCAACGGCAAGAAGGTGGACATTCCTTCCTACACCGTGCAGGTCGGCGATGTCATCGGCCTGCGCGAACGCAGCCGCAACCTGAAATCGATCAAGGAAGCCATGGAAGCGCGCCATCACGTGCCGGCTTACCTGGAGTTCGACCCGAACGCCATGGAAGGGCGATACGTCCGGCTTCCCACCCGCGAGGAACTGCCGCAGGACGTGGACGAGAAGCAAATCGTCGAGTTCTACAGCCGCTGAAGACGCTCCAAAGCGGCACGCGAGTCGGCCCGTTCCCTTTCCCGGCGGGAAGGAAACGGGCCGTCCGGTTTTGCTGCGGCAGCGCCGCGGCGCTTTTTTTTTCGCGCCGGGGAGGAACAACGACAAAAGTGCATTTATTTTTGCATGAAAACGGGGTTTCGGGGAAAATAAATGCATTTTGTGCATTTAACTTGGAAAAATCTGTGCTATTTCAGGAGAGGAGCCCGGAAATAAATGCACAAATGTCGCTATTTCGGCCAAACGGTCTTGAAAACGAAAAAATAAATGCACTTTTGTCGCTGTTGCGGATAGGGGGGCGGCCGGGCGGCGGAAGCCGGCTGAAGCCGGAGCGAACGTTGACGGCCCGTCTTTCCCCCTGCGGGGAAAACGGGCCGTTTCATTTTTCGTGCCGGCCCGCCGCCCGGCCGTTGTTTCAACGGATGGCGATGCGGGCAAACTTGCGTTTGCCCACCTGGATGATGTCCCCGTCCTTGGGCGCCACTTCCCCGTTGGGATCCGCGATCCTTTCGCCGTTGATGCGCACCGCCCCCTGCTGGACGCTGCGGCGCGCCTCGCTCATGGAGGACTGGAGCCCGAGTACGGTGAGCAGGCGGGCGATGCGGATCTTCCCGTCCGTCAGTTCTTCCGCGGGCAGGACGGCCTCTTCGATTTCCTCCGGCAGCTCGCGCTGCTGGAACACGGTGACGAAGCGCCGCTCCGCGGCGTCCGCCGCCTCCCTGCCGTGGTACATGCGCACCAGCGAGTGGGCCAGCCGCATCTTGGCGTCCCGCGGATGGACCGAACCATTGGCGAGCCCGCGCCTCAGTTCCTCCAGTTCCTCGTTGGAGATGTCCACGGTCAGCTCGAAATATTTCAGCATCAGTTCGTCGGGCACGCTCATCGCTTTCCCGTAGATCTCGTTCGGATCTTCGTCGATGCCGATGTAGTTGCCCAGGCTTTTGCTCATCTTCTGGACGCCGTCCAGCCCTTCCAGGAGCGGCATCATGATGGCGACCTGCGCTTCCTGGCCGAATTCCTTCTGCAGGTGGCGGCCCATGAGCAGGTTGAACTTCTGGTCCGTCCCGCCCAGTTCGATGTCGCTCTCCAGCGCCACCGAATCGTAGCCCTGCATCAGCGGGTAGAAAAATTCATGGATGCTGATGGGCTGTCCCGACGCGTACCGCTTGGCGAAATCGTCCCGTTCCAGCATGCGCGCCACCGTAACCTTCGCGGCCAGCTGTACCACGTCGGCAAAGGTGAGCGGCGCAAGCCACCTGGAGTTGAAGTGGATGCGCGTCCGCGCGGGGTCCAGGATCTTGAAAATCTGCCGCTCGTACGTTTCCGCGTTCCGCCTGACGTCTTCTTCGCTCAGCTGCTTGCGGGTCTCCGACTTCCCCGTCGGATCGCCGATGCGGCCCGTAAAATCGCCGATGATGAGCTGCACCTCGTGGCCCAGCTCCTGGAACTGGCGCAGCTTTTGCAGCACCACGGTGTGGCCGATGTGGATGTCCGGCGCGGAAGGGTCCAGCCCGAGCTTGACTTTCAGCGGCCGGCCCGTCGCCACGGATCGCGCGACCTTGGCCGCAAGCTCTTCCTCAGGCACGATTTCCGCGGTTCCCCGGCGGATGACGGCGAGCTGCCGTTCCACTTCCCGCCGCTGCTCCTGCGTCAGACTGCTTTCCAAACCGTCCATGACGAATGCAGAGCCTCCGTCCCAGTCCGGATCCGGCCGGATCCGGAAAAGTCCGATGGTATCCGGATAAATCCTTTTTTTTATAGCACACCCGTTCGAAAGAAGTCAAACGATATGGTATAATACTGCTGTTTCGGAAGGAGGCTTCTTCCATGGCGGACCGCAAACGCGCCTCTTCCGTTGCCCGCCGCCTGCTGAAGGGGATGGGCATGGCGGGAACGCTGGCTGGTCTTACGGTGCTGTGGCTGCTCCTGTTCGCCCTGCTCGCCGGCCTGGCGGCCGGGGGAGCGGTGGCGGGGTACGTCGCCGCCCTGGTGAAGGACGAACCGGTCCGTTCCCGCGCCTTCATCGAACAGAAAATCAATGAAAACGCCATCACGGGTTTCGTCTACTTCCGCGACGGCACGCTGATCGGGCAGCTGCGCACCGAGGAGGACCGCCGTCCGGTCACGTTCAACGAAATTCCGCAGGTCGTGCTGGATGCGGTGCTGGCCATCGAAGACAACGACTTCTTCAAGCACCCGGGCATCGACCCTTACGGCCTGCTTCGCGCCGTCAAGCAGCAGCTGCTGAACGAAAGCGTGCAAACCGGAGGCAGCACCATCACGCAGCAGCTGGCCAGACAGGTGTTCCTGTCCCTCGAGCAGACGACCAGCCGGAAAGCGCGGGAAATTTTCCTCGCCTTGCGGCTGGAACAGTTCCTGAGCAAAGAAGAAATCATCACCGCCTATCTGAACAAGATCCATTTCGGCAACGGTTCCAACGGATACAACGTTTACGGGATCAAGGCGGCCGCCAAGGGCATCTTCGGCATTGACGATCTGAACGACCTGAACATCGCCCAGGCGGCCTATCTGGCCGGGCTGCCGCAGCGCCCCGCCGCCTACTCCGCTTTCACCAGCAAGGGCGAGTTCAACGAAGCCGGCTTCAACCGTGCGGTGGAACGCCAGCGCCTCGTGCTGCGCCGGATGCTGGAGGAAGGCAAGATTACCCGCGAACAGTATGAGGAAGCCCTGCGATTCGACCTGAAGGCCTCCCTGGCGCCGCCGGCGGAAAAAGCCTACAACAAGTACCCGTACCTGATGCTCGAAGTCGAGCGGCAGGCGGCGGAAATCCTCGTGCTGAAGAACAATCCGAACCTCACCAAAGAAGACCTGAGGAAAAAGGAATACGCCCCCCTGGTGGAGGACGCGCGGAAAGAGCTGCTCCGGGGCGGATACAAGATCTATACCACCATCGACCGGCAAGTATACGACCTGATGCGGAGCATCGCGGAAGATCCGAAGAACTTCGCGCCGGACCACCCGGTCAAGGGGATGGAACAGGTCGCCGCGGTCATGATCGAACACGGCACGGGGGCCATCCTTGGCATGATCGAAGGCCGCGATTTCCATACCGAGCAGATGAACTTCGCCACGCAGATGACGCGCCAGCCGGGATCGGCCATGAAGCCCCTCGCGGCCTACCTGCCGGCCATCGAAATGGGGCTGATCCAGCCGGCCAGCATCCTTGACGATTCGCCGATCATCCTGGCCGACGGCACCGGCAAATACCACATTCCGAAAAACGCCAACAACCGTTACGACGGCCTCGTCACGGCGCGCGACGCGCTGAACCGGTCGATCAACACCGTCGCCCTCAAGGTGTTCCTGGAAAAAGTGACCATCGAAAAGGCCTGGGAGTTCGTCCGCAAGCTGGGCATCACCACGCTGGTGCCGGAAGACAACTACGCCCAGACCGGCGTAATCGGCGGCCTCAAATACGGCGTGACGGTGGAAGAGCTGACCAACGCCTACGGCGTCATCGCCAACCGGGGCGTGTTCAACGACGCCTACCTGATCCAGGAAATCCGCAATTCCAAGGATGAAATCGTCTATCAGCACCAGCCGTCGCCGACGCGCGTCGTGTCCGAACAGGCCGCCTACCTGATGACGGACATGCTGCGCACGGTCATCAGCGACCCGAACGGCACGGGTGCGTCCATCCGCTCCCAATTCAAGGGTTACGGCAAAATTCCCGTCGCCGGCAAAACCGGCACCACGCAAAATTACGGCGACGTCTGGTTCGTGGGCTTCACGCCGGACATCACGCTGGGCGTGTGGGTGGGCTACGAAAAGCAGATCCACACGCTGGGCACGGAAAGCCGCCGGCATGCGCGGGAAATCTGGGCGAAGATCATGAACGCGGTGACGGAGGCGAAACCGGAGCTGTTCCCGACCACCGAGTTCGAGAAACCCGACGGCATCGTGACGATGACGGTTTCCAGCGTGAGCGGCAAGCTTCCCTCCGAGCTCACCCGCGAAGCCGGACGGCTGGTGACGGACATCTTCAACCGCCGGGACGTGCCGAAGGAGGAAGACGACGCGCTGGTCCGGGTGAAATACATTTCGTACAACGGCGTCAACTACCTGCCGAATCCGGCCACGCCGGAGGACATGCTGCGCGAAGCCGTCATGGTGATCCGGGAAAAACCGCTGGACGTGCTGATGGAAGAACTGGCAGCGGCCCTGCCTAAGAGCAGGGATCCCAGGCCCCTCAGCTACTATCTGCCGAAGGACGCGCAGGAAAGCGCCCCTTCCCGGATGGACCCGCGCGTCGACGACGGCGCGGCGCCCAGCGCGCCGCGGAACGTCGCCGCCGAAGTCCTGGACGGCCTGGTGCGGATCACCTTTGCGCCCTCGCCGGAAGCGGACGTGGTGGGCTACCGCCTCTACCGCTCGATGAACGGCGGGCCGTTCATCCGACAACAGGGAGCGGTGCACACGGGGGAAGAGCTCAAATTCATCAACTACATTTCGCCCGGCAACACGTACCGGTACTACGTCACCGCGGTGGACGTCGCCGGCAACGAGTCGCCGCCGAGCGTCACGGTGTCCCCCCTCGGCGACAGCCTGCCGTCCTCGCCCGTACCGGGCGGCGCCGAAATTCCGGACTGGCTGTTCCCGCAGCCCGGCGACGACGGTTCCTCCGGCACGCCTGGCGATGGGAGCGAGACGGCGCTTCCCTCGGCGCCGACCGGCCTGGTCGTCACATCCACTCCCCTCGGGGTAAGGCTGATGTGGCAGGCCAATCCATCCGAGGAAGGGGTCACGGAGTACCGGATCTGGCACCGTCCGGACCCCTCCGGACAGTACCTGCTGATCGGGTCCACCGATTCCACCGTGTTTGAATACGTGATGCCGCTGCCGCAGGGTTCCTTCCGGGTGACGGCCGTCAACGGCGCGGGGGAATCTCCCCCGTCCGCGGCCGTGGAGGTATGGCCGGACAACTGATCCCCGAAAAAACGAATGGCCGCCTTGCTCTTGCAAGGCGGCCATCTTTTGCTTGTACGCCCAGCATGGGCGTCATCTCTACGGTGAAAGTCCGGAATGGGGGCTGGCGAGCGCCTACCATTAGCCAAAGGCAAGGGTGCCTGCCGCGAGGCGGGATCTGAAGGAA
>DATCLN010000097.1:0-1607 GCA_036563895.1 Paenibacillaceae bacterium | reverse complement strand
GACTTCGTAACCGCAGCCGGGAGGCTGCGCTGAATCCGCAGGAGTCAGCAGAGGCCATAGTACGGGAGTACGGGACGGAAGGAAACCGGAAGGGCCGAACCGAAGGGAGAGAAGAAACCGATGCGTTCGCGCGACAGGCACCCTTGCCTTTGGCTAATGGTAGGCGCTCGCCAGCCCCCATTCCGGACTTTCACCGTAGAGATGACGCCCATGCTGGGCGTACAAGGAACCGGCCGCGTCGCCATCGGCGTCGCCGGCCGCTTCGCCGGAAGCTTCCGCTGACGCGCCGAAAACGCTGCAAAAGGTGAAAGTCGTCCTCGACTGGACGCCGAACACCAACCACACCGGTCTGTACGTCGCCAAGGCGAAAGGCTACTGGGAAGCGCGCGGCCTCGACGTCGAGATCGTGCTCCCGCCGGAAACCGGCACGGATGCGATGGTCGCGAGCGGCGCCGCCGAGTTCGGCGTCAGCTACCAGGAAGCCGTGACGCTGGCCCGGGAGCAGGAGATGCCGGTCGTCTCCGTCGCCACGGTCATCCAGCACAACACGTCCGGTTTTGCTTCCCCGGCGGAGAAAAACATCCGGGAGCCGAAAGATTTTGAAGGGAAAACGTACGGCGGCTGGGGTTCTCCCGTCGAGGAGGCGATGCTCGCGTCGCTGATGCAAGAGCAGGGGGCGGACGTGAAAAAAGTCAAGATCGTCAACATCGGAAACGCCGACTTCTTCACGGCGGTGAAGCGGGACATCGACTTCGCCTGGATCTACTACGGCTGGACCGGCATCGAGGCCGAGCTGCGCAACATGCCGCTGAACATCGTGTACCTCGTCGATTACAGCAAGCAGCTGGATTATTACACCCCGGTGCTGATCACGAGCGAGAAGATGATCGAGGAAAAGCCGGACATCGTGCGCGCGTTTGTGGAAGGCGCGGCGGAGGGATACCAGTTCGCCATCGAGCGGCCGGACGAGGCCGCGGACATTCTGCTCGAGGCGGTGCCGGAACTGGATCCGGAACTGGTGAAGGCGAGCCAGCGGTGGCTCAGTCCGCGTTACCAGGACGACGCGCCGCGCTGGGGCGAACAGCGGCTGGAAGTGTGGACCGGTTACGG
This sequence comes from Paenibacillaceae bacterium, assembly GCA_036563895.1. Lineage (GTDB taxonomy): Bacteria > Bacillota > Bacilli > Paenibacillales > Paenibacillaceae > ZCTH02-B3. The sequence goes on along the minus strand of DATCLN010000097.1, from coordinate 497 downwards.
CGAGTGGATGAAGAAGCACGGGCTCCTGAAAGCGGATCTGGACTACGAGCGCATGTTCACGAACGAGTTTTTGCCGGACGGCTGAGGGCCGGACGCGCAGGACGGCGGCGGATGGACAAGGCGCATGACGCCGCCTGCGGCGACGGCACGGAAGATCGGACGGCCGCGGCGGAGCGGACCGGACGGAGGACGGGAGGAAACGGAAATGGCGGAAGCGCTGCTGAGCATCCAGATATTGCCGAAGACCGGCGCGGGGGAAGATATCATCCCGTATGTGGACCGGGCGATCGAGATCATCAGGGCATCCGGTGTCCCTTACCGCGTCGGCCCGCTGGAGACGACGATGGAAGGCAGTCTGGACGAGCTGTTTGCCATCGTGAAAAAAATGCATGCGGCCATGTTCGAGATGGGCAGCCCGCAGGTAATTTCCCAAATCAAGCTGCTGGTGTCCGGCAGCGGCGACGTGTCGATCGGCAAGCTGCTGGAGAAGTATCCCG
>DATCLN010000096.1:0-4577 GCA_036563895.1 Paenibacillaceae bacterium | reverse complement strand
GGCAGAAACCGCTTCTCCCGGTAGATGTTCCACGCTTCCGCCACCAGGACGACGTTGGTCGCTTTCAGGGCAATGCCGAATTTCCCGCATTCCTGGGCCAGCGTTTCCCGGGTTCCGTAATCGCCGCTCAGCACCTGCTGCAAAAATTTTTCCCGCAGGGTCGGCTGGATTCTTTGAATATAGGAACCCAGCTTGTTCGCCTCATGGCTGAGATATTGCAGACATCCCCTGAGATATTCGAGCTCGTCCCTGGCGCGTCCGTCCACCTGCCCCACCCGCAGCGACCGGCTGTACTGGATCAGCTTGTCGATCGGGGAATAGATCAGCCGGGAAGCCAAAAACGCCAGGACGATGCCGACCCCGATAAACACGAAGACCACCAGCGCCGTGACTTCGCGAATCCAGCCCAGACGCCGGGTGATGAGCTGTTCCGGAACAACGGAAACGTAGGTCCTGCCGAAGACGTTTTTGAAATAGAAATACTGCGCCGACTTGCCGTCGATCCCATGTGCCGAGAATTGGCCGGAACTCAGCTCCGCGGTCCGGATCATCCGGATGCCATGAAGCTCGTCCTGGCGGTTGAACAGCCATTCCCGAAGGTCGCGGTCCAGCTCGGTCCAGTGCTGGTAATGGATGATGAACAGTCCATGGTCGTCCGGAAGCAAAAAGGCGTCCGTCAGCCGGTTGAACGTGCCGACATCCATTTCGTACACCAGCATGCCTTTTGCCGTTCGGTCCCCGATGGCCGGAAGCATCCGGACGAAGAAAAACCGGTCGCGGCCGCCGCCGGTGCGATCAGGCACGGACAGCCATTGGGCCCGGTTTCCTTCCGTCAGCCATTGGCCGATTTCGTCCCGGTACCGGTAATCGGCGAGCGGGATCACCCCGTATTCGTTGGAAATGACCAGGCGGTCTTCCGCGTCGAACAGGAAGATTTCCTTGACCGTTCCGTTCATGTTTTTCAGGATGGAAATTTTGTCCAGCAGATTTTTGCGAAGCAGGATTTCATTTTTCGCCTTCTCTTCGCCCACGCCGAAAAACAATTCGTTCACCAGGGGATCGTTGGCCAGCTGCAGCGATTCTTCCTCGATCCGCTGCAACACCAGTTCGGCCCGATCCCGGATGCCGAACAGCGCGGACCGGCTTTCCTCGACGATCGCGTTGCGCACGCGCTCCATCGACATCGTGTAATAGACCCAGCCGGCAAACACGATCGGGATGGTCGCCGCCAGGCACCCGATCAGGATCAGCCTGTACAGGTACTTGCGCCGATCTTCCTTTTTCCAGTGCCCCACCCATTTCCGGACCCGAAGCCTCATAAAATTCCAACTCCTTGCAAATCCGCAGGATCAACGGCTGTCCGCATCACCCTCGAACACCAGCACGTCGTAATCCTCCACCCGGGGAATCCGGACCGATACGCCGTCTTTTTCTGCCGCCAGCGGCAGGGATTGACGGTCCGAAAGCAGGAACGCGCGGAGCGGCCGAAACGCCGGTTCGCTTCGCAGGAGGATTTTCACGTCGCGGGCGGGAATCATTTGCCGGAACATTCGCCTTCCGCCGTTCAGATTCACCAGATGGACGAGCCGGCGGTTCTCCTGTTTCCGGAGCGTCAAGAGCAGGGTGGGCGGAGCTTCCGCTTCCAGCGGCAACCGCCCGCCCGACGCCCACCGGACGGCATTGGCCAGCAGCAGGCCCCAATCGGGATAACCGAACCGCAGAAACGCCAAATCCGGCTGACCGGCAAAATAAACCGTTCTCCCTCCGGAAGGATGTTCCCTCGCGACCAGCATGGGGTCGCCGGGATCGGGGTCGAGCGTGTAGGACATGCCTTCCGGAAACACGCGGAAGGCGGCCGACAGCGTCAGCGGAACCGCCGCCCGGTCCCCGCACAGTCGCACCCGGCAATAACGGTTCGCCGCGGGGATCACCGTGGTGTCCCCCAGATCCGTGAGCAACGGATGGTCGCCCAGCCGGACGTTCAGATAGGCCTGTTTGTAGACGCCGTCCTCCCGGCCGGTGACCGGCAGGGTGTCCGCGTGGGAGACGCCCAGCAGATCCGCAAGGAGGAAATCGTCCCTTTTCCGGCCGTCCGGATCGTACAGCGAGGTTTCGAACGTGGCGACGACGCTTCCGCCGTTTTCCACGTAATTCTTGAGGCGTTCCGCCGCTTCTTCCGTCATGCAGGCGGTGCACGGAAGCACGACCGTCCGGTATTTCGCCAGGTTTTCCGGGGTCAGCCGGGCGTCGGAAATCAGGTCGAAGGGAAGGTGATGTTCGGCGAAGGCCTGCTCCACGCCGCGGATCGCGTCGACGTATCGCTGCGGCTGTTCCCGGTCGTAATAAAACAGCGTATTTTGCGAATACACCACGGCGACGTTCGCGCCGGAGACGTCCCCTTCGTAATAGCTCCGGTTCCGTTCCACAAATTCGTACAGCGACCGGATGGCGGCAAATCCCCGCCGGTCCTGGTGGACCGCCGGAGGACCGCCCGAGAGGTTGACGATGGCGCTGCCGCCGTTGGCATAGATCTGCGCCATGTAGACCTTCTGCTCGGCCGGCGGCACCGCGTTGCGGCGCCAGGGCCAGGCCTGGAAATAGGAGGCCAGCACCCAGATTTGCCGGTTGCTGACGCTGGTCAGAAAATTGGCCTCTTCGGCCGGCCAGAGCAGGAATTGCCATTCGCCGCGGTCGCCGTCCACCCGCACCCGGGTTTGCGCCTCCACCTGCACGGCGTCGATGTGTTCCGCCATCCGCTCGATATCCAGCGCCCCCCGGAGCGTCCAGCCGGGATCGCCGAAACAGACGCTGTTGCACATGACCGGAAGATCCGGGTTCAGGGATTTTACCAGACGGTACAGAAAGCGCGTCCGCTCCACGACGGCTTCCTGTCGCCAGCGCTGAAACTCCCCCCAGGCCGGATCGGCGGCGTCCTCCCGAACGGGAATTTCGCGCCCGGAAAACGCGCGATACGCCTCGCGGCAGCGGGAACAGTAACAGATGCCGTTGCCGTAGGACGTAAATCCGTAGCTTCCGCCTCCGAACTTGATCCCGTCCAGGTCATAGCGGGAAACGAGTTCGCGCAGCACCTTTTCCAGATATTCGTTTTGGTATCCGCTCAAGGGACAGGCAATGTAAAAGTTCCCCAGATCCCGGTTCGCTCGGTACGGTTCGCCGCACGCGTCCAGGGACCGCCAGTCCGGATGCGCCTCGGCCACCGCTTCCGGAATCAGGCTCAGATCCATCGCGGCCACGGCGCGAATCCCGTAGCGATGCAGCGCGCTGATGATTTCCCCGGTCAAATCCCTGCCGCCCAGAAACGGGCTGGTGCGCAGGGACAGCGAAGTCGGATGGACGGTGACGTATCCGGCGCAGAAAAAGGAAAGCACGTTCACATGAAGATCATGCAGGTCTTTGGCCAATCGTTCCGCATCGAAATCCCGGCAATCGATGTCCCGGATCGTCAGGTGAACCCCTCTGCCGCGGGTTCGCAGCCAGTCGGAAGCCACGCGTTCATCTCCCTTCCGAGGACAGGGAAACGGCTGCCGAAACCGGATTCACCCGTTTCGGAAGCCGTTCCCCGTCCCGAGAACGTATCAGGAGGATGCTTTTTGCCGGTCAGTTGCTTCCGAAGAACTGTTGATACGCTTCGGCAAACTCTCTGTAGGCCTGCCTGAATTCGGGCTTGTTGTTGAGATTGTTTACATATGCCCGGTATTCTTCCATCGAAATTTGACCGACGATGGCCTTGATCACCATCGATTGCCATTCGCTCTCATAGGCCGGCCAAATGTTCGTCCAGGTCTCGGAGCTGATGATCTGGAACGGATTCAGTTTGCCGACTTCGGCGAACACCTGCACCGATTGCAGCTTCGCGTCGTTGTACGCTTTCGGCGCGGCGGGGTTGATCACCTTCATCTCGTTGTTGAACGCCATGGGGAAAACCTGGTTCGCGTTGGCCGTGACCTGCTTCACGCCGAGCTCGGTGAGCTGGGGCTGCCCGTCGACGACCGTGTGGTGCACGCCTTCGATCCCGAAGTAGTTGAAATCGGTAAATTCCTTGGTTGTGGTCATTTCCATGTAATCGAGAATCCGCTTCACTTTTTCCTCGGGCACTTTCTTGGAAATGTACATCGCGCCGAAGGTCGGCGACGCCAGATGGACGCTGTATCCGCCCGGCCCCTTCATGGGAGGCAGCGTGATGACCTCCGCCTCCGGCTGCACTTTTTTGATTTCCTGCTCGAATTGATAGTCGCGCCAGATGTTCCGCACGTAGGAGACGGCGCGGCCGGTTTTGTACAATTCTTCCGCCTGGGTGATCTTGATGGCGGCGAATTCCTTCGGCAGGCTGCCGTCGGCGTACAGCCCGCGGAGCCATTCGATCATGTCCGCGTAATTGGGCGTCATCGTTTCCTTGATCAGGCCGCCTTCTTCGTTGTAGACCGGGTCAAGCCCGCCGAACGCGGCCAGGAAGGTGGAGTCCCCGTCCAGCAGCAGGAAGCCGTGTCCGATCAGGCCTTCCGTATCCTTGATTCCGTTGCCGTCCGGGTCGCCGTTGACGATGGTCTTGAGCGCAT
>DATCLN010000095.1:0-2449 GCA_036563895.1 Paenibacillaceae bacterium | reverse complement strand
ATTTTCAGCCTCCCGGCCAAGAATCGCACATATTTTTCCAATTTAAATGTACAAAGTGCATTTGTTTTTCCTGGAAGTTCATTTTCAGAAAAAAATAAATGCACTTTTGTCTTTGTTGAGCCCGACGGGAATTTGAGTCCGACGGGGATTTGGGCCCGGCGGACGTCCGCGCGGGCCGGCAAGCGGGCGGCACCATGCGGACGCACGTTGCGGGCCAATCCGGTACCCGTCGCGGACCAATCCGACGAAGCGAAACAAAGCCCGATCCCTGCCCCCGGCCGGACGGTTTAAACGGCCAGGGACACACGGTAATGCCGCAGCCAAAAATCCACCTGCAAGAGATAGGCGAACAGCTGCGGCCCGGACATGAGCTGGCCGAACCAGGGCAGATGCGTAGCGGACCGCGGGTCCTCCGCCAGCTCCCGGATCTTGGCGGCGTTGACCAAAGGAAGCAGCGGGCAGGACGGATCGTCCAGCCGTGCCAGCAGCCGCTCGCGCACGGCGGCGAGATAGGCCGGGTTGTGCGTTTTCGGATACGGGCTTTTCCTGCGCTGCAGCACGTCAGGAGGCAGCACGCCTTCGAGGGCGCGGCGCAGGATGCCTTTTTCCCGGCCCCCCGCGGATTTCACCGACCAGGGCAGATTCCAGACGTATTCCACCAGCCGGTGGTCGCAGTAGGGAACGCGAACTTCCAGCCCCCAGGCCATGCTCATGCGGTCCTTGCGGTCGAGCAGCGTCGGCATGAAACGCGTGATGCTGAGATACGAAATCCGGCGCATGCGCCGCGAGGCGTCGTCCTCCCCATCCGCCACCGGCACCTCGGCGACGGCTTCCCGGTAGCGTTCGGCGGCGTATTCGCGGGGCCGGACGATGCGCGCAAGTTCCGGCGACAGGATCTCTTCCCGAAGATCCGAAGACATGGACCATGGGAATGTGTCGGCACGCAGCATCTCTTCGCGGTGGAACCACGGATAACCGCCGAAAATTTCGTCCGCGGCCTCGCCGGAAATGGCGACGGTGGCTCCTTTTTTGATTTCCCGGCTGAACAGGTACAGCGAGGAGTCGATGTCGGCCATGCCCGGCATGTCCTTGGCGACGACGGCGGCTTCGAGGGCGTCGACGAGCTCGGGCGTGTCGATCCGCACCGCGTGGTGCACGGTGTCCAGATGGTCGCTCATCCGCTCGATCCACGGACCGTCCGCGTCCGGCTGGAAGGCATGCGCCCGGAAATGACGTTCGTTGTCCACGTAGTCCACCGAATACGTGTGCAGCGCTCCCCGGCCTGTTTCCCGGTAATATTCCGCCGCCAGGGCGGTCAAGGCGCTGGAGTCGAGGCCGCCGGAAAGCAGCGTGCACACCGGCACGTCGGACACCATCTGCCGCCGCGCCGCGTCCCGCAGAAGCTCCCGCACGCGGGCGGCCGCGGCATGTTCGCCGTCCGCGCACGGCGCGGCTTCCAGCCGCCAATACGCGGAAATGCGCAAGCCGCTCCGGTCAAACGTCAGGCAGTGCCCCGGCTTGAGTTCCCGCATGCCCCGCCACACGCCGTGTCCCGGCGTGCGCGCCGGTCCGATGGCGAACACCTCCGCGAGCCCTTCCGCATCCACCTCCGCCCGGACATCCGGGTGAGCCAAAATCGCCTTCGGTTCCGACCCGAACAGGAGCCGCTCCCCGTCAAGGCGGTAAAACAGCGGCTTCACCCCGAGCCGGTCGCGCGCGATGAACAACTCCTCGTCCGCGACGGACCAAACGGCGAAGGCGAAAATGCCGTTCAGCCGGTCGACGCACGCCTTGCCCCACTCGATGTAGCTCACCAGCAACACTTCCGTGTCGCACGACGTCCGGAAACGATACCCCCGCCGCCTGAGTTCGTCGCGCAACTCCTGCGTGTTGTACAGCTCCCCGTTATAAATGATGACAAATTGGCGGTCCATGTCGTCCAGGGCCGCGCGCACCATCGGCTGGGCGCCGTTCGCCGGATCGATGACGCAGAGGCGGCGATGTCCCAGCGCGCAATGCCGCGACAGCCACGTGCCCCTGGCGTCGGGACCCCGATGCTCCATGGTTTCGGTCATCCGCTCCAGCACGTCCGCGCGCCGGGTCAGATCGTCGTTCCAATCGACCCATCCCACGATTCCGCACATGACGTTTCCTCCTTCCGCGCCACTTCCGACGGCGATGGATCATCAACGTAACTTATGGCGAAAACGGGCATAAAATGTCTGTCCTTCCGGTGAAAATAGAAACGGCCCGCGACGTTTCAAGCGGAAAACGACCGGTATGGGAAGGAGGCTGGTTGCGGAAAGCGTCCGATTGCGGGAAATGTCTGATTGCAAAAATGGCCGTTGGCGGACGGGGCGGAGCGGGAGGTGAAACGGATGGAAAAGGACGCGCGGATGGCAGGCTCCGGCAAGGAACAAAGCGCGCCGGACGGCGGTTCGGACGGGAG
>DATCLN010000094.1:0-16618 GCA_036563895.1 Paenibacillaceae bacterium | reverse complement strand
CGCGGCGGACGGGCTGACGCCGCCGGGCGGGTATGATTTTCTCTTGTTCGGCAGCGGAGGCCGCGGCGAACAGTCGGTGTACAGCGACCAGGACAACGGCATCGTGTACGAAACGCCCGCCCCCGGCCGCGAGGAAGAATTCCGCAGCTTTTTCCTGAAACTCGGAAACGCGATCCAGGATGCCCTCGACCGCGCCGGCTACCCGCCCTGCCCGGGCAAGGTGGTATGCGGCGAGCCGGCCTGGTGCCGTTCCCTGGCGGAGTGGGAAGCGCAGATGGACGCCTGGATCGAAGATCCGACGTGGGACCACGTCCGGCACCTCCTGATCATCGCCGACGCGCGCGCCGTCGCCGGCAGCGGGCGCCTCGCCGCCGCCCTGGCGGAGCGTCTGCGGCGGGCGGCGGGCGAATCGCCGCAGCTGTGCGCGGCGATGCTGCGCAACACGCTGCACCGCCAGCCCGTCGTGGGTCCCCTCGGCAACCTGCTGCGGGTATCGTACGGACCCCACGCGGGCGGCATCGAGATCAAATACGGGCTGTACGTGCCGATGGTCAACGCCGTGCGCCTGCTCGCCGTCATGCACGGCGTGGAAGCTTCGGGCACGGCGGAACGGATCGCACAGCTGCGCCTCCGCGGCGCCCTCGCCGGACGGCTGGCGGACGACGCCCTGCGGGACTTCGCGAACGTGCTTTATTTCCGCTCGATTACCGCTTCCGAAGGCGACGCGCCGCAATCCAGCGGCATCATCGCGGCGCCGCTGCTCACCCGGCCGGTGCGCGAGCGCATCCGCAGCGCCATCGCCACGGCGAAGCGGCTGCACGAGGCGGGCCGGGCGGCGGTCCAGCAGCGGGGCGGGAAAATCGGCGGATAGGCGGACGGGAAGAGGCAAGGCGCAAGAAGAGGCAAAGCGCAAAGCCGCAAAGCAAAGGAGCATTCGCCATGAAAGCGTGGAAACCGTTCAACCGATTCATGGAACTGTACCGGTCGGGCGGCCTGCCGCCGTCCTTCGCCTCGCTGGACGAGGACAACGCGCAGCAGATCGCCTTTCTGCGCTCGATGCTGCGGGACATCCGGCAGCAGCGCGAAAACGGCGCCGGCGACGTCCCCCTGGACGAGCTGCAGGCGGTGGTGTTCGACCTGGAGACGACCGGTTTCCATCCGCAAAACGGCGACGAGATCATCTCCGTCGGCGCGGCGGCCGTGCGGGGCGCCGAGCTCATCGAGGGCGAGACGATGTACAGCCTGGTCAATCCCCGCCGCCCGATCCCGCCGGAAATCGAAAAGCTCACGTCGATCACCAACGAGATGGTGAAAGACGCCCCCGACACCGCCCAGGTGCTGATCCAGTTTTTCCGCTTCGTGCGGGACCGGGTGCTGATCGCCCACGCCAGCGGGCACGACCGGCGCTTTCTCGACATCGCGCTGCGGCGCAGGACCGGCGCGTCCCTGACCCACCGGGTGCTCGACACGATGATGATCGCCTGCAAGCTGTACCCCGACCGGCTCCACTATACGCTGGACGACTGGCTGGACTATTACGGAATCGAGAGAAAAGGGCGCCACCACGCGCTGCAGGACGCCATCATGACGGCGCGGCTGTGGGGAGCGCTGCTGGGCGAACTGGCCTCCCGCAAGGTCCGCACGCTGTACGGGATGTACGCGTTTCTTGGAAGAACCTGACATTCCGGGGCGAAAATCCCCTCTGAAAAGCGAATTTGCAGAATTTTTTTCATGCCGGGGAGCGGAACTCCCCGGTTTTTTTTGCGTCTAACCGAATGAATGAAATGGTACGGACTGAATCGTGCGATGTTGCGCCTTGCGCGGGAAGACATCCAGATCAGGGAGGTATGCAACTTGCGCGCCCTCAAGCGCCTGCTCATCCCGATTCTAGCCATCCTGCTTGCGTCCGGCTGCGAGACCGGCCAGCCGCCCTCCGGAACGGAACCGTCCGGCGGCGGCCGGGTGGAGTCCAGCGCTCTGGCCAGCCCGTCGGCTTCGGTATCCGAAGAAGAGGCTTCCCTGCTCGAGGCGGCCGGGGAAGTGGTCCGGGCGCTGCGCGACCGCGATCTGGACCGGCTCGCGTTCTGGATTCACGAAGAGCGGGGCGTGCTGTTTTCGCCGCACCGGCGCCTGGATCCGGCTTCTTCCCCGTCGTTCCTCCCCGGCGAACTGCCGCAGTTTTCCGACGACACGAAACTTGTATGGGGCGTTCAAGAGGGCACGGGCAATACTGTCGAACTTTCGTTCCGGGAATATTTCGAAACTTTCGTGTACGATGAGGATTTCGCGCAGGCTCCGACCGTCTCGGTCAACCGTTCGGCCAGTCCGGGCGATTCTCCCTACAATGGCCATGAAGTCTTCCCGGGGTCGTCCTATGTGGAATATTACTTCCCCCGGCAGGAATCCCGCGGAAGCGCGGGATGGAAAAGCCTCACCCTCGTCTTTCTGCCCGCGGACGAGGGGTGGCGTCTGGTCGCCATCGCGCACGGGGAAGGATGAGGCCGAAAAAAAATCCGCCCCGCGATGGCGCCGGAAACCCCGTTTCGAATCCGGCGATGCGCGGGCGGATGACCGGACGCGGCGCATCCCGCGTTGCTTCCGTCTCCTTTTGATGCGCTGCCCTCAGAGCAGTCTTTGCAGTCTCGCCTTCAGCGTCTCCTTGGATTGCAGCCCCACCAGCTTGTCAACCGGCTGGCCGTCCTTGAACAGGATGAGCGTGGGAATGCTCATGACGCCGTAGCGGGAAGCCAGTTCCGGTTCGTCGTCCACGTTCAGCTTGGCGATGGTCGCCCGGTCCCCCATTTCCCGGGCCAGTTCTTCAATGATGGGTTCCTGCATTCTGCAGGGGCCGCACCACGGCGCCCAGAAATCCACCAGGGAAACGCCTTGCTCCACCGTTTTCTGGAAGTTTTCCTTCGTCAGCGTCATTGCCATGTTTTCCACTCCTCTTCGTGGTGAAATTCTATGATGATCGGGATCGCTCCCGCACATCTCGCCGCTGCCGCCTGGCCCTCCGGCCGCGTCAAACCGGGCTGCGTTCGCGGATTCTCTCCAGCAACCCTCCGATGGTGATGCCCCCGAAATACGCCTCCAGCTGCCGCTCGGCGCCGCAGAACACTTCCCGCATCACTTCGCGCATGTTGGCGCCGACCACGCAGTCCATGTCCGGATCGCCGCTGCACCAGGAAGGCGCCAGCGAACCGGCCTGCATCGCGCGGCTGATGTCGGCCAGCGTCACGCCGGACGGATCGCGGCCAAGGCGAAATCCTCCGCCCGCCCCTTCCCGCGCGACCACCAGCCCCTGCCGGCGCAGCAGGCTCATTACTTTGCGCACCCGCGCCGGATGCGTGCACACGTTGGCGGCGATCTCCTCGCTGGACAGCGTTTCGCCGGGGCGGTGGGCCAGATAGACCAGACTGTGCACGGCCACGACAAAATCGCTGTTCATCGCGCCATGTCTCCCCGTTTTGACTGTAATTATATCAGTTACAGTTTTGCCTGTAAAGCCGGAGAGGACATTTTCACATCATATAGTAAGCATGCCCCATCCGGTCGGCCCGCATCAAGCCGGAGCCGGGCCTCATCGCCGCCGGCTCGCCCGCCCGCCGCCGCGCCGCCGGTTCAGACGGAGTCCGGGTCCATGCCAAACCGCCGGTCCCGGTTCAGCCCGTCGATGCGCCGCATGTCCTCCTCGGACAATTCGAAATCGAACACGCGGCAGTTTTCGGCGATGCGTTCTTCGCGGGACGATTTGGGGATGACCACATACCCGTGCTGCAGGTGCCAGCGGATGACGATCTGCGCCGGCGTCTTGCCGTATTTTCCCGCCAGTTCCTGAAGCAGCGGCAAATCGAGCCTTCCCTGCATGATCGGGCTCCACGATTCCACCACGATGCCTTCCCGCCGGCAGAACTCCACCGTTTCCCTCTGGGTGAGCAGCGGGTGCAGCTCGATCTGGTTGACCATCGGCTTGACGCGGCAGGAAGCCAGCAGATCCTCGAGGTGGTGGACCTTGAAATTGCTGACGCCGATGGCGCGAATGAGGCCTTCTTCGTACAGATCCTCGATGGCGCGGTACGTCTCCTTGTACTTGCCGCGCACCGGCCAGTGAACCAGGTACAGATCCACCCGGTCCATGCCGAGCCGCTTCAGGCTGGCGTGAAACGCGCGCCGGGTGTTGTCGTAACCCTGCTCGTCGTTCCACACCTTGGTGGTGACGAAAATCTGCTCCCGCGGAATGCCCGACGCCCGGACCGCCCGTCCGACGTCGGCTTCGTTCCCGTACATGGACGCGGTGTCGATCAGCCGGTAGCCAAGGCGCAGGGCCGCAAGCACCGTCCGCTCCGCTTCCCCTCCCGGACGCAAGCGCCACACGCCGAGGCCGAGCCGCGGCATCCGCACGCCGTTTGCCAGTTCCACCGCCGAATCGATGGTCAGCACGCGCATGTCCCTCCGTTCCTTTTTTTTCCGTCATCCGGTTGCCACGCCGCGAAAAGTATGCCACACTGGAAACAACCAAACCCCGCGATGGGCGTCTGCGAGGTGCGTCATGCGAATCGACATTTATTCGGACATGGTCTGTCCCTGGTGCCGGATCGGCAAAAAGAATCTGGAAACGGCGCTGGCCGAATGGTCCAAAGACGCCGCCGAACGCCTGGACGTGGAGTACCACGCGTTTCTGCTCGACCCCTCCGTGCCGCCGGAAGGTCTGCCGTTCCGGGAGAGCATGACGGCGAAGTTCGGCTCCTCCTCCATGGTGGACGCCATGCTGCGGCGGGTGACCGAAGCGGGAGCCGCCGCCGGCCTGGCGTTCCGCTTCGAGCAGGTGGCCCGCATGCCGAACACGCTGCTGTCCCACCGGATCACCGCCCTGCTGCCGGACGGCCGGCGCGGGGACTGGATTGACGCCGTGCAGACCGCCTATTTTGAATACGGACGCGACATCGGATCGATGGACACGCTGCTGGAAATCGCCAAAAACCTCGGGTTCGATCCGGACGACCTCCGCGAGCGGCTGGAGGACGGGGAAGGAACGCCCGAAGTGGAGGCGGATCTGGAGGCGGCCCGGGCGATGGGCGTAACCGGCGTGCCGTTTTTCGTGCTGAACGGCCGTTACGCGCTGTCCGGCGCCTATCCGCCCGAGGGATTCCTGGACGCGTTCCGCAAGGTCGCCGAGCGCGAGCGGGCAAGGGCGCAGGACGGCGGCCGGACGGCCCCTCCGTCCGGAACATGATACCATTATACCAGAAAAAACCGCCCGGCACCTTCCGGTGCTCCCAAACTTTGCCGAAACCCACCCCATTCCGGGGATTTGTATCCATGGAAAATGTATGATAAAATGGCGCTGCAGCCGTTCCGCGTCCGCAGCGGCGGGCGCGCCGGCGGAACGCGTGCGCGGCTTGAGCGCCGAAAAGAAGCGGTGAATGGGCGATGCGAATCTTTTCCGCCGCAAGACGCATACGGATGCAGACCTTCGGTCGGGCCATCAGCCGGGCAGGCTGACGGCCCGATTCGTTTTGTGCGCGGCAAACTTTCTTTGGAGGTTGCAGGATTATGGCGCGGGCGCATTCTCCGTCCGTGACGGCCATCGGCATCGGACTTTTCTGCAACGTGCTGCTTTCGGTCATGAAAATCACCGTCGGCCTGCTGTTCCACAGCCCCGTCCTGGTCGCCGACGGGGTCAACAACGCGGGCGACATCGTGGCGACGCTGGCGGCCCTCGTCTCCTCCCGCGTGTCCAAAAAGCCGGCCGACGCCGACCATCCGTACGGGCACGGCAAGGCGGAAGTCGTCGCCGCCGGGCTGGTGGCCGTCCTGCTGGCCCTGGCCGCGCTGTGGATCGGCTACCAGTCGTTTGCCGCCTTTTTCGAGCCGCCCTCGGAAGCCAGCTGGCTGCCCCTCGCCGCCGCCGCCGTGTCCCTCGTGCTGAAGCAGGCGCTTTACGTCTACACCATGCGTGTCGGCAAAGTCCAGCGGAGCAAAAGCGCCCAGGCCGCCGCCTACGACCATTTGGCGGACGTGTATTCATCCGTCGCGGCGGTGCTCGGCATCGGGATTGCCCTGTGGGGCGGCCGGGCGGGCGTCGCCTGGGCCTCCTACGCGGACCCCGCGGCCGGTCTCATCGTCACCCTGCTGGTGTTCCGGCTTGCCTACAAGCTCGGACGGGAAGCAACGGACATCCTGATGGAAAAAACGGTGCCGCCCCACGTCATCGAACAATACGGCCGGGTCATCTCCGAACTGGACGACATCCGGCGCATCGACCGCATCCGGGCGCGGGAACACGGGCATTATATCATCGTCGACGTCCGCGTCGGCATCCCCAGCCACTACACGATCCAGCAGGGACACGACATCAGCCGGGAAATCAAAAAGCGGATCATGGACCACGATCCGCATGTGGGCGAAGTGCTGGTGCACCTGAACCCGTGGGAGGACGGAGAGGAGAAAACCTGACCGGGCGCTCTCCCGGCAGGTTTCACTCCGCTTCTTCCGGCGCCGCCCCCTTGGCCACTCGCTCCTCTTCTCCCAGATCGGGCAGCTGCTGCGCGTATAGATTGGACAGCCTGAGCAGCTCCAGGGCGCGGTTGAATTCGTCCTCCGTCGCCTCGCCGGAAACGTCTTCGTCCAGCGGCAGATGAACGCCGTCGGCAAACCCGCTGCCCGGGATGAACAGGACGCGGTCGTTCAGGAACGACCCGGACGGCACGAAGTGCCGCTGCGGCAGCAGATTGTAGCCGGAGCCGTTCAGCAGATCCCGGCCGAAGTGCAGCTGCCCCTCGAGGGACAGGCCGAGCAGGTTGGCGATGGTCGGAAGCAGATCTACCTGCCCGCCGACCTGCTCGAACACGGCCGGGTGGGTGGCGCCCGGCGCCGCGATGATGAGGGGGACGTTGAGCATGTCCCGGTAGTCGTAGGAACGCCCGGTCATCGTCTCCAGAAGCTCCCTTTCCCCCTCGTGCAGGGATGTCTTGGGCAGCCCGACGTGGTCCCCGTAGACGATGATCAGGCTTTCGTCCCACAGGCCCTTCAGCTTGAGTTCCGCAAAAAACAGCCCCAGGGCGTAATCGGCGTAGTTCTGCGCCAGGATGTAATGGCCCACCATCGTGTCCCGCAGCTGTCCCGGCAGGGTGATCCGGTGCTTCTCCTCCGGGAGGGTGTACGGATGGTGCGCCGTCATGGAAATCACCTGGGCGTAGAAAGGCCGTCCCGAACGCCGGATGCGCTCCAGCTCTTCGGCGGTTTTGGCGTAGAGCACCTCGTCCGACGCGCCGAAGAACACCTTGTCCTCTTCCCCGAAAAATTCCTTGTCGTAATACCGGTCGAACCCGAGCGCCGAATACAGCTCGCCCCGGTTCCAGAATTCCACCACGTTGGTGTGGAACGTGACCGTTTCGTAGCCCGCCTCCGACAGGAGCCGGGGCAGACCGGGCAGGCGCTTCCGCGCGTAGGCGTCGGCGGCCGCCGCATCCAGCGGGATGTACAGGGACGTGTTCATGACGAATTCGGCGTCCGACGTGCTGCCCTGCCCCACCTGCTGGTAGAAGCGGGGGAAATAGAAATGCTCCCTGGCCAGCCGGTTCAGGACGGGCGTGATTTCCTGGCCGTTCAGCTCCATGCCGATCAGGAAATTTTGCAGCGACTCCAGCTGCACGACGATCACGTTGCGGCCGGCCGCCAGGCCGCGGTAAAGCCGGACGGCCGGTTCCGTCCAGCCCTTCAGCGCGTTCACGGCCTCCTGCGTCAGCTCCGCCTCCTCCGGCGCCTCCTCCATCGCGGAGACGGCCGGCGGATCCGCAAACAGCGCGTAGGCTTCGTAATTCAAAATGCCCATTTCTTCCGCCTTGACGAGTTCGTTCATGCTGGCCCGGTTGGGCAAAATGTTCATCAGGCACAGCCCCACCGAAACCGCGAACACCGCGGCGATCGCCCTCCTGCTCGCCCGGCGCGCGGCCGGCTGGAGCCAGGCCAGCTTCTCCCTGCGCCACAGCATCAGCGCGCCGATCACCACAATGTCGGCGAATACGAGCACGTATTCCGGATTCAGCAGGGAGAACACGCTGTTGCGAACCGCCGTCACCTGGTTGACCTGGTCCAGGGAGCGGTAGGTGGCGATGATGCCGTAATACCGGTAATATACCGCGACGCTGAAAAAGATGCTCGTCAAAAGCAGGTTTCCGAGCAGATACCACAGCATTTTCCGCCGGCCGGCGAACCACTCGATGAGGCAGAACACCGCCAGCACAAACGGAAGTTCCTTCAGCACGACCCCCCAGGGCGGCACCCGTTCGAAGACGACGATCCAGGCAAACCAGCCCTTGAGCAGGAGAAGCACGGAAAAAAACAGCATCGCGCGGATGCTGGCCAATCTGCCGGACAGGTTCCCCGCAATGCCCATGACGCCTTCTCCTCCCACCCCGATCCTTCTCATTTTCTCTGTCATCTTCGATAGCTTACCATACAGGCACGGGGGCCGAAAGAGGCTTCCGGCGGAAGTTTCTGGCTAGATTTTCAGGCGAAGCCTGAGGAGCCGGCGAATGACCCAGGCGCTGATTGCGGCTCCAAGCGCCAGTCCGACGTAATAGAGAATGACCGACGACGCGTTGAAAAAGGCGTAGGTGAACGTTCCCCCCGCCAGCGCGCTGCAGAACACGAATCCGGCCTGCAGGATGCATTCCCACAGCGGAAACACCACCAGCTTGCCGTTGTTCTCCGCCCGGGTGCGCCGATAGGCGATCATGCCGCCGGCGGACGCCGCCGCGAAGACCGCCGCCATGAAGATCCACGGGAACGGTCCGGCGGCGAGGATGTCCGGATAGTCGTAGCGGACGGGAAAAAGCAGAACGTAATCGGCTTCCGGAAATCGGAAGACACTGTCGTTGTGAATCGAGATCCCGATCTGGACCAACAGCGCGATCAGGTACGGCAAAACGGGCGCCAGCAAGGCAAACACCGCCTGCGACGCGAGACTGCCGCTGATCGTGCCGACAAACAGGAACATGGAATACACGGCGGCCAGGGACAGCCAGGCGAAGAAGAACTGGTCCAGGTGGTACCACAGGCGGAAATGCTCCGCGATCGGCGAACCCATGACGATCGCCATGTCCAGCGCGGTATTGAGCACCAGCGAACCGGTGAGCAGGACGGTGCCGAACAGCCATTTGGTCCAAAAGATGCGCGCCCGCGAGCACGGAAGGGAAAACAGGAATTCCTGCCCGCCGTTTCGGCGTTCCGCCCCGATCTGCACAAGGGCAAGCACAAACAGCACGATCATGAGGCTGATCCGGGCCATCAGCTCCATCTCGCCGTATTCGTAGGCGTCCAAATGGCTGTGGACCCTGGCCAGCCGGTCCTGGATGTTTTCCGGTCTGTCCAGGTACCAGTCGTTGAGCCGGTTGCCGCCCAGTGCCAGGAAATGGGCCAGCGGCGTCATCCAGACAATCCACTTGGCCTGATCGTATTCCCTTTTCCACAGCGCCCTATCGATCCTCATCGCTTCGACCTCCATGCTTCCACACGAACAGATCTTCAAGCCCGAGCGGCAGCTCTTCCAGGACCAGCGGCCGCATGCGCCGCAGCTCTTCGAGCTTCGCGTCCCCGTCATCGCGGCTGACGAGCAGCGTGTATACCCGGCCGACGTGATTCAGCACCATGACCTGCGGGCTTGCCAGCCACGCGGCGGGCGGTTCTCCGTCGAACACGACCTGGAGTTTGACCGCCTCTCCCCGGGAGGGATCCGCCATTTCATGGATTTCCACTTCACCCTGCCGGATCAGCAGGATCATATCGGAAAGCCGCTCAAGATCCCCCATGGCATGCGAGGCGACGAGCAGCGTCATCCCTTCCGACACGGCCTCCACCAGGAGGGACAGCACCTGCTGCTTGGCGATGGGATCGATGCCGTTTGTCGGTTCGTCGAGCAGCACGTAGGAGGCGCGCGTGGCGATGCCCAGCGAAATGCTGGCCAGCATCTTCATGCCGCGGGACAGCTGGCGGATTTTCCGGTGGGCCGGCAGGCCGAACCTGCGGATCATCTCGTCAAACGCCGCGCGGTCGAACCGCGGATAGACGAGGGCGTACAACCGCGCGCATTCCTCGGCGGTGTAGCCGAACAGCGCCTCCGGATTGTCCGGCAGAAAGACGATTTCCCGCTTGATCTCCGGCCGCCGGTGCACGGATTCGCCCTCCAGCAGCACATCGCCCGCGTCCGGTTCGTAAACGCCGGCCATCGTCTTGAGCAGCGTCGTCTTGCCCGCCCCGTTGCGGCCGATGAGACCGGCCACCATTCCCGGGCGCAGTTCGAACGACACGTCCTTCAGCACCGGCTGGCGCTCAATCGATTTGTGCAGATGACGAACCGCCAGCATCTCCATCCCTCCAGTAGCGTCCGATTTCTTCTTCCACCCACGCCGTCACCTGTTCGCGGCTTACCCCCAGGTGATGCGCTTCGACCATCAGCCGGCCCAGATCCGCCCGCAGCCGGGCGAGCCGTTCCTGCAGCATGCCGGGGGAGGACGCCGGTTTGGCCACAAATACGCCTTTGCCCCGCACGGACACGATGACGCCCTGGCGCTCCAGTTCCTGATAGGCCTTGGCCACCGTGTTGGGGTTGACGAGCAGCCGGGCGGCCAGCTCGCGCACCGAGGGCATTTTCTCCTCCGGCTGCAGCACGCCTCTGGAAATGAGCTCCTTGATGCGGTGCACGATCTGCTCGTAGATCGGCAGCACGCTTTTTTCGTCAATTCGGATCATGACATTTCGCATGCCTCCTCGCGTTCCGCCTGGGTGCCGGGATGGCGGGCGTCCGACCGGCATCGGGAACGGGAACCGGCCCCATCCGGTCTGCGCTTTGCCCGTTCGGCCTGTATCCGGCCCGTAATCCGCCTCGCGGAGGGCGTTTGTCTTTACTGTATTATTACACATAGTACACATTATACAGATGGAGGGCTATTTGTCAACTGCCAAAAAGGGAGCCATGTCATTCCCCTTGCCAACTCCGTTCCAACCGGGGGAACTGACCATGGCTCCCGTTACTTTCGGCAAATTTTTAGCGCGAATGAACCGTCGCGGTCCCTCCCATCCTAAATGGAGGGGGTGAACGCGATGGCCAAGGACGTGCTGTGCGAAGTCAATTCCTGCAAATACTGGGCCGCCGGCAACAAATGCGCCGCTTCCGCCATCTACGTGGTAAGCCGTAAGGAGCCGGCGCGGCGCTCGGAAGAAACCGACTGCAAAACGTTCGAACCGAAGGCCTGAGCCCAAGCCGATCAAGGCCAATCAAGCGGGGAAGCGGACCGGGCGGGTCCGCTTCCCCTTTTTGCCGGGGCCGTCCGCTGCCGGACTCAGTATGCCCCGGACTGAGAAATCTTATCAAACGCCGCGAATCAGATACAGCCGGCAAGTTTCTTCCCAGATTTCGCCGGGCTCGAGGCCGAACAGACCGATTTCCTCCGCCGGCAGATCCATGTTGGGCGCGTTGATCAGGTTCGTCTGCGGTTCCGGACAGAAGAAGCCGCTGGCGGCGTCATTGTTCCAGAACATCCACTGGCGGAACGAGGTGCCCACGTCGTAGACCAGGGTCAGCCCGCGGCGCATGTCGCGCAGCTCCATGCGGTTGCGGCCCTGCTGCGGCACTGCCGTGTAGTGATGGTCCAGCGGGGCGAAGTATGGAGAGCCCGTGCCGTCCCGCATTTTCTCCTCTTCCGGCGACAGCGGCAGCTTGCGGCCGGTCGGAAGCATGCGGTCAGGCGTCAGTTCCCACCGTTCGCCGATGGTCAGCTTGATCCGCATGTCGGCGGGCGTGCTGCCTGGCGCGAAGGGCGCGTTGATGGCGGTGTGGAAACCGAGCAGCAAGGGCATCCGGCGGTCGCCGTCGTTGCGCACGAGCACGTGGTGCATCAGGCCGTTTTTGCTCAGCGAATAGCGCAGCCGGACGGTAAACCGGAACGGAAAATGGCGGTAGACCGGGTGGGACTCGTCGACGGTCACGGACAGCGTCGCCCAGCTCTCGCAGGGGTCCGCTCCGTAGCAGTCCGTCTCCCACGGAATGGTGTGAAGAAACCCGTGCAGACGGTTGTTCCGCGCCGTCTCGTTGACGGGCATCCGGTAGACTTCGCCTTCCCACCTCAACAGGCCGTCCTCATACCGGTTCGGCGGAAACAGGATCGGGATGCCGTACACCGAGGGATGCCCGCGGAACGCGTCCATTTCCTCCGGCGCCGGTTCGCGCAGGAAACGGAAATTGCTTTCCCGGTCCCGGAACGCGATGAGATTGGCGCCCCGTTCCGGCAGCACCGCCGCCTCGTACCGGCCGAACCGCAGCCAGATCGCCTGCTCTCCCTGATAAATGCCCTTGATCGCCTTGGCCTCCATCCCAAACATCACCTTCTCACCCGTCATCGCCTTCAAATGCCGAATCCATCCGTTTATCCGCTACCGTCTAGAATAGCACGTACTGTCAGGCAAAAAAAGCCCGTTCCGCCATTTTATTGTCGATGCGCATGCATGTTGTGCCGGTACCCCGGGCAATTGCGCCTTACGCCCCCGGGGCCGGCGAAGCGGGCGCGTCCGGCCGGACGGCGCCGCCGCCCATCGTGCCCGCCCGCCTGGACGGCCACCAGTTGGCCTCCCCGAACAGCCGCACCATCACGGGGATGAACAGCGGCAGCATGATCAGCGCGTACATCATCAGGCCGAAGATCACGACGACGGCGATGTGCAGGAGCGTCCGCACGCCCGACGGCATCATGGCCGCGAACGTGCCGCCCAGAATCACCGCCGCGGACATGATCACCGTGCCCGTGTTCCCCATGGCTTTCAGAATCGCTTCCCTGGGCGGCATATTGCGGTACTCCCGGAAACGGTCCATCAGGAAAATGCTGTAGTCGACGCCGAGGGCGATCAGCATGACGAAGGTGAAGAACGGCACCGCCCAGTTCAGTCCGGAATGGCCGATCAGCCGGACAAACAGCGCCTCGGCGAACGCCACCGACGTGAAATACGTGATGAACAGAGAAACGAGCAGGTACACCGGAATGACCACCGACCGGAACAGCACAAGCAGGATGAGCCCGATGCCGATCAGCATGACCGTGACGGTGCGTTTGTAGTCCTCGGCGGAAATGTTTTTCAGGTCATGGTAGATGCCCGTCACGCCGCCCACCGCAACTTCCGCGTCCGCGTAGGGCGTATCCTTGGCGGCGCGCTCCACCGCCGCGATCAGGTCGTCGACCCTGTCTAGCGTCTCCACGTCATAGGGGTTGCCGTCAAACACCACGTCCAGGGTGGCGATGGTCCGGTCGCTCGACAGATACGTATCCAGCGCCTGGCGGAACTCTTCGTTTTCCAGCGCTTCCTCCGGCACAAACCAGCCGGACAGCTGCGCGTCGGGCGCCGCGGACAGTTCGTCCAGATAGCCTTGCGCCTCGGCAAGCCCTTCCCGCAGCTGAACCAGGCCGTCGGCGCTTTGCCGCAGGCCTTCCGTGAGCTGGTCCAGCTGCCCTCTCATCTCGGCAAAGCCGTCCGCCAGCTCCCGCTGGCCCGCTCCGATTTGGCGCGCTCCCGCGGCCAGCTCCGGCAGGCCGGCCGCCAGCCGACCCTGGCCTTCCGCCGCCTGCGCGATGCCGCGTTGCAATTCGGCCAGGCCGTCCGCCAGCTGCCCAAGGCCCGCGGCCAGTTCCGCCTGGCCGGCGCTGGCCTGGGCCAGGCCGTCGTTCGCCTGTTTCAGCCCCGCGACCACGCCTTCCAGCTGGGCCTGCAGCGTCCGCAGACCGCCTTCCAGCCCCGCCGCTCCTTCCCGCAGAGCGGCCGCCGCTCCCTGCGCCCGCAGGAAGTCCGGATCGCTCTGCAGCTGCGGATATTTGAGCGCCAGACCGCCAAGGCCCCGCTCCAGTTCGGCGAGCCCGCTTGCCAGTTCGCCCGTCCTTTGCGCGATTTCCGCGTAGGCGCCGGCCAGTTGTCCGAGGCCTTCCTCCATCCGGCGGTAATTTTCCGCAAGCTGCTCTCCGCTTTCCGCCAAGCGGACGGCGCCTTCATGGGCCTGTTCGAGCCCGGCGTGCAGCTCCGCGGCGCCGGCGGAGCCTTCCCTCAGGCCCTGCTCCAGCCGGCGCAGCGCATCGCCGACCTGCGCGATGCCCTTCTCCAGCTCCTCCGTCCCTTCGGCCAGCTTCCGCGCGCCTTCCGCCGCTTCCGCCAGCTGCGGCGCGTTCGCTTCGATTTCCTCGCCGGCCTGGGACAGGCCGTCGGCGATCTGTCCGAGGCCTTCCTCGCCCTGGCCGAGTCCGTCGCCCAGCATCTCCGCCTGCCGGGTCACCCGGAATTCTTCCGGCGCCTCGCCGACGGGCCGGGTGGGGCCGCGCACCGTTTTGACCCCTTCCACTTCCGTCAGTTCCCGCGCCGCCCGTTCGAGAAACGCGAGCCCTTCCGCGGAATCCAACGGAACATCCGAACGGATCGCCAGCGTCGCGGGCAACGATTCGCCCGGCCCGAAGCTTTCCGCGATCAGGTTGAACGCCTTGACGGACCCGTAACGGTCCCCGATTTCCTCCAGAGAATTGTAGGTAGTGGTGGCGCGGTAAGTCATCAACAAGGGAACCGCGATCAGCGCGACGACGAGCAGGGCCCCCAGCGGACGGCGCAGCGAGAACCGGCCCACCGCGTCCCACAGCCGGCTTTCCTTGTGCTCCAGCGAACGCTTGAACGGCCAGAACACCGCTTTTCCCAGCGTCGCCAGGAAAAACGGCACCAGCGTGAAGATGGCGATCAGCATCACCGCGATCCCGATGGCCACCGCCACGGCGGACTGATACAGGCTGAACTGCGACAGCCCGATGGCGGCGAAGCCGAGGAACACCGCCAATCCCGCCACGAATACCGTTCTTCCCGCCGTGCGGAAGGTGGCCACGACCGCTTCCGTCCGGCTGCCGCTTCTGCCCAGCTCTTCCCGGAACCGGCTGAGGATCAGGATGCAGTAGTCGGTGCCGATGCCGAACAGAATGGCTATGAGAAACGTCTGCGTGAACGTGGAAAGCGGAAAGTCGGCGTATTCCGCGAGAAACGCCACCACCGCCTGCGATGCAAGGTACGAAACCCCGACGGTGAGCAGCGGCACCAACGGAGCCAGCGCCGAGCGGAACACCGCCAGCAGGATGACCAGGATGAAGACGATGGTGATGCCTTCCGTCCGCCTCGTTCCCTCCTCGGCGCTTTCGATGACGTCCAGGTCGATCAGCCAGCCGCCGGTGAAATAGTGCTCGACCGGCACGCCTTCCAGGGCGGCGTACAGGCTGTCGCGCACGTCCAGCAACTCCCGGTCCCCCGGGTCGACGGTCACCATGACCAGCACCGTCCGGCCGTCTTCGGACGTGAGCAGATCGGCCATCTCCGGCTGGTCGAAGGGGGACACCACCGAAGTGACGCCGGCTTCCGCGCTGTCGCGGAGCGCTTCCACGCCCCGCCGCACTTCTTCCATATCCGAGTCCGACAGCCCTTCCGCGCGATGGAAAACCAGAACGGCGGACAAGCCCCCGTCTTCGCCGTGGCTTTCCTTCAGCTCATCGATGAGCTCGTGCGCCCTGACCGACGGATAGCCATCCGGCAGCCGGATGTCTCCCTTGTCTCGCACCAGCAGCGTCAAATTGGGAGCCGTCAGCAGCAAGGCGGCCAAAGCGGCGATCCATGCCGCCAGCACCAGCCAGCGATATTTCACAATGCCCCTCACGGTTTCTCTCTCCCCTGTTCTCTTTGCGCGATTCGCTTCCGGCCGGGTCTGCCTGCCGCCGCGGCCGTTTTCCGGACCGGATCTTCCCCGGTCCCCTCGGCCGTTTCCAGCAGATGGGCCAGCTTCTCGAAGGTTCCGATGAAGGTGGACACCTCCTCCACCGTAAAATGGCTCAGGTACCGCGACACGACCCGCTGGATCCGCCCGGTCAGCGTCTCGCAGAGCCGCTCGCCCTTGCGGGTCAGCGACAGGAATATGACCCGGCGGTCGCTCTGGTCCTGCGTCCGACGGATGAGCCCCTTTTCCGCCAGCCGGTCGACGATGGCGGTGATGGCGCTTTTGCCCACGCAGTACGTTTCGGACAGCTCCGTCGATGTGCACGACCGCCGCAGGTTGATGTACCGGATAATGTTGTACTGGTCAAGGGTCAGGTCCCCCGCGATGGTGTAGCGAAAAATCGCCGCCATGCGGCGGGTCACCACCAGCGCCGCCCTTTCGTAGCGTTCGATCAGCGAACCCAGCTGGTCTTCCCGGATGGCGTCCATGGCGCATGCCCTCCCCGCAAGACCGAAAACTTCCCGCAAATTCCGGGACACATCGCCCTCCGGCGAAGCAGATAGTTCAACACAAGAACCATTTTACTCTTGAACTTTATCGCAAAACAAGAGAACGGCCCCAAAAAACCTGTCAAGCGTCTGTGAATATGTCAGGTTAACTGTTCTATGAAAATGTCAGGGAGATGATAGCTGATTAAACAGCCGCCGTCCTCTTGCAGACTAGCCGGATGCTGTGCTACGCTGTAACTGCTTGCTGGAGAATGGTTTTCTCCAGGGATGGTTTGCAGCGGGCTTGCGGGGGGACGCAGGCGCCGCTTCTTTTTTGGCCGTTGTTGGCGCCGGG
>DATCLN010000093.1:0-2625 GCA_036563895.1 Paenibacillaceae bacterium | reverse complement strand
TGGTGAATCTGTGCCTGTCCTTCGACCACCGCATCCTCGACGGCGTCATCTGCGGCCGGTTCCATCAGCGGGTGAAGGAAAATCTCGAAAGCTACACGATCGACACGAAACTGTATTGAAACTGTATTGAAGGAATCCGGTCCGGGAAGGACGCCATATCCCCGGGGCGTCGGCAGAAGGAGGGAAGCGGATGCGGAAGCTGGAAGTCCGCCAGTTGCCCCGGATGGAGTACGGCGCGGCGTGGGAACTGCAGAAAAGCCTGGTGAGGGAAATCGACCGCGGGGAACGGCCGGACACCCTGCTGCTGCTCGAGCATCCGCCGACCTACACGATCGGCTCGGACCGCCATCCCGAGCATTTGCTGCTGCCGCGGGAGGAACTTAAGCGGCGCGGCATCGCCGTGTTTGAAATCGACCGCGGCGGCGATATCACCTACCACGGCCCGGGGCAGCTGGTGGGGTATCCGCTGCTCTACCTGGACGCGGAGGGGCTCGATCTGCACGCGTATCTGCGGAAACTGGAGGAAGCGATCATCGGCCTGCTGGCCGAATTCGGCCTGGCGGGAAGCCGGAAGCCCGGCTACACCGGGGTCTGGGTCGGCGACGCCAAAATCGCCGCCATCGGCGTCAAATTCAACAAGGCTCGCACCAGGCGCGGCTTCGTCACCAGCCACGGCTTCGCCTTGAACGTCCGGAGCCGCGTGCTGGATGAAGGGTTTTCCGGCATCGTGCCTTGCGGCATCGCCGAGTACGGCGTCACTTCGCTGGAAAGCGAAACGGGCCTTACGCCGGACACGGAGGAAATCGGACGGCGGTTCGTGCCGCATTTCTGCGGCGTGTTCGGCTACGAGCCGGGTGCCGTCTACCACTGAACCGCCGTTCCCAGCGTCGCCAGAATCGTGGTGACCAGCATCGCCAGCAGCGCCACAATGGCTACCCAGCGGAGAACCTTTTGATTCAACGCGCACCATCCTCTCTTTCTCCCAAATATTTTATCGGAACGGGAGGAGGGAGCCAAGGTCAAGCGAGACGGGGAGGAACGACCGTGATTGACCGTGAAAGACTCGTCGCCCGTTTTTTCGAATTGGTCCAGGTGGACAGCGAGACGAGGCATGAGCGGGAGATTTGCAATTTGCTGAAGGAAAAGTTTGCGGTTTTCGGCCTGGAAGCGGTTGAAGACGACGCGGCGGAACGGACCGGCCACGGCGCGGGGAACCTGTTTGTCTGGCTGCCGGCATCCCCCGGCCTGGAATCGGCGCCCGCGCTGCTTTTCACCTGCCATATGGACACGGTCAGCCCGGGGCGGGGCATCCGTCCGCGCCTGGACGACGACGGCTACATCCGCAGCGACGGCACGACGATCCTCGGCAGTGACGACAAGGCCGGTCTGGCAGCGCTGCTTGAAGCACTGCACGTGATCCAGGAAGAAGGGCGCCCGCACGGTCCGGTGCAGATTGTCATCACCGTCGGCGAGGAGGCGGGGCTGGTCGGCGCCCGCGCCATGGACCCGGCCCGCCTCAAGGCCAAATACGGCTTCGCCCTCGATTCCAACGGCCCGGTCGGCGACATCATCACGGCCGCTCCGACGCAGGCCAAAATCGACATCGTCGTGCGCGGCAAATCCGCCCACGCCGGCGTCAATCCGGAAGACGGCATCAGCGCCATCCAGGTGGCGGCGAAGGCGGTGGCCCGTATGCCCCTCGGCCGCATCGACGCGGAGACGACGGCGAACATCGGCCGCTTCGAAGGCGGTGGTCCAACCAACATCGTATGCGATTACGTGAAGCTGGAAGCGGAAGCCCGCAGCCGCGACCAGGCCAAGTTGGACCGCCAGGTGGCGGCGATGCGCGAGGCGGTGGAGACGGCGGCCCGCGAAGCCGGGGCGGAGGCGGAATTCAAAAGTGAAATTCTTTATCCCGCCTTCTCGTTTGCGGACGACGACGAAGTGGTGCGGCTGGCCCGGGCGGCCATCGAAACCGTCGGCCTCACGCCGCGCACGCTGCCGTCGGGCGGCGGAAGCGACGCCAACATTTTCAACGGCAAGGGCGTCCCGACCGTGAACCTGGCCATCGGGTACGAGCACATCCACACGACGCGGGAGCAGATCCACGCGGACAACCTGGTTAAGACCGCCGAGCTCGTGCTCGCCCTCGTGGCGGAAGCGGCGAAACTCCGCTGAAAACGTCAGGCTCGTCCGCCGCCATGCCGGCGCGAATCCCGAGACCGCATGGACGAAAACAACGCAAGCGCCCGGTACCCCATTGGGGTTCCGGGCGCTTGTGCACAGAGGTTTGTACTCGGTTGCGCGGCAGTCACGAGCGCGAACGGATTTCCTGCCGCATGAAGAGTACGAAGGAAGCGGCAAAGACGATGAGCGTCATCGAGATGAGCGCCACGATGTGCGGCCAGATGAGCAGCAGGCTCTGTCCGAAGGACAGCGGCGCGTCGATGGCCAGATACCCTTGCTCCACCGTGATGAAGGGGTTGAGCGTGCGCGTGTTCGGCAGCATCAGCGTGGTCGCCGCTTCCTGGAACAGGAAGGCGGGCGACAGGCGGGACAGGAACATCAGGAAGTTCTGATGGGCGATCACCGCCGCGGTGTCATTGGGATTGGACGGGGCGGTCG
>DATCLN010000092.1:0-13295 GCA_036563895.1 Paenibacillaceae bacterium | reverse complement strand
CATCCTGCGGGACGAATGGGGTTTCGACGGCGTGGTGATCACGGACTGGGGCGCCACCAGCAACCGGGTGGAAGGGCTTCTGGCGGGCTGCGACCTGGACATGCCCGGCGGGGTGTGGCACAACCGGAAATCGATCCTCGAAGCGGCGAAAAGCGGCCGGCTGCCCGCCGAGGTGCTGGACGCGTCCGTCCGGCGGATGCTGCGCCTGATCGAACGCTGCCGGTCCGGCAAGGCGCGGGCCGTCCCGGGAAAGCCGAACGCGGCGGACGCGGACGTTCCGGAACCGGCGGTCCGGCCCGATCCGGAGAAACATGCGGCGCTGGCGTGCGAGATCGCAAAGGAAAGCGCCGTGCTGCTCAAGAACGACGGGACCTTGCCTCTGTCGGGAAATGAGAGGATCCTGGTGGTCGGCGAAATGTTCGAAAAAATGCGGTTCCAGGGCGCCGGTTCTTCCCTCGTGCAGCCGACCCGCGTCATCACGCCGAAGGAAGCGTTTGACCGGCGCGGCATCGCCTATATTTACGAAAAAGGGTACCGGAGTTTCGATCCCCGGCGGGATGCCCGGCTGGAGCATGCGGCCGTCCGGGCCGCCGACGGGGCGGACACGATCCTGTTCTTCGGCGGACTCACCGATCTCGAGGAAAGCGAAGGGTTCGACCGGGAGCACATGCGCCTCGGGGACAACCAGACGGAACTGCTGAACCTGTTGCTGGCGACCGGCAAAAAGGTGGTGCTGGTCCTGTTTGCCGGGGCGCCGGTGGAACTGCCGTTCTTCGACGGGTTGTCCGCCCTTCTGTACATGGTGCTGCCGGGCATGAGCGGTGGCGAGGCGGCCGCTGCCCTGCTGTTCGGGGAAGCGACGCCGTCGGGCAAACTGGCGGAAAGCTGGCCGCTGCGCCTGGAGGACACGAGCTGCCATGCGGATTACAACCGCGGCCCTGTCGCCCGTTATTACGAAAGCGTCTATGTCGGCTACCGGGCGTATGACAAAGCCGGCACGAAACTGCGTTTCCCGTTCGGATACGGCCTGTCCTACACCACGTTCCAATACGGCAACATGGCCGTCCGGGAGGAAGGCGGCAAGGTCGTCGTGACCGCCGAGATTTCAAACACCGGACAGCGAACCGGAGCCGAGGTCGTCCAGCTGTACGCCCGCTCCAAATCGAGCGCGGTGTTCAGGCCGGACAAGGAGCTCGTGGCCTTCGCCAAAGTGTTCCTGCATCCGGGCGAAACCAAACGGGTGGAACTTGTTTTTGACAAAAAGGACCTGTCCTTCTGGCACGCGGGGCTTGGCCGCCGGGTGCTGGAAAACGGGGTCTACGAACTGCTCCTGGCCGCTTCCGCCGCCGACATCCGCCTGACCGCCGAACTGCGGGTAACGGACGGCGAAGAGGCCAAAAACCCGTATCCGCCCGAGGTGGCCGAGGCTTACGCCACGCCTCCCCGGGACATTCCGCCGTGCTTTGGCCGGCTGGCCGGATACGAGGATCCATCGGAGACGCCTGCAGCCGGAAAGAAGAAGAAACCCGAGTTGACGATGGAAACCCCGCTTATGGAATTCCGGCGCACCTGGACGGGCCGGCTGTTCTACAACATATTGATGCGGACGATCCGCCGCGATTACGAGAAAGCCCTGAAGATGCCCGATTCGCTGGAACGCGACAGCATGATCAAGAATTCCTACTTCCTCGTCCGCATGCTGCCCTTCGAATCGGTTCGCACGATGTGCATGTCGTCCAGCGGAGCATTTCCCTACCACCTGGCCGAGGCTGTCGTGGCCTTCGCCAACGGACGCTGGCTCAAGGGATTGTCGCTTTTGCTGAAAAAAGAAAAGCCGATTCCGCTGCCCAAGGAAACGGCCACAAGGGGTGCTGAAGAATGACGCGCGGGATTGCCGGTTCGATGTGGCAGAAATGGTGGCAGGCCAAATGGCTGGATTCACGGATCCGTTCCCCGGACACGACGGCCAAGGAGCGCTGGCTCGGCTATCTGGCCGGTCCGTCCGGCGCCCTGCTGCTCAATGCGGTTCTGGCCAGCTATCTGAACGTTTACTATACCGACGTGATCGGGCTGACCACCCTGGCCGGCGGAGCGTTTCTGGTCGCCTTCCCGATCGTGTCCAAAATCATCGACGCCTTCACGAATCTGCTGATGGGCTACATCATCGACAGGACGCGGACCCGCCAGGGCAAAGCCCGCCCGTGGCTCCTGCTGTCGGCTCCGCTGATGACGGTGACCGGCATTCTGCTTTTTACAATTCCCCAAGCCGGCAAAACCGTGCAACTGGTCTGGATCGTGCTGTCGTACAATCTGTTTTACAGTTTCGCCTATACGATGTACAACATGAGCCACAACCTGATGGTGGCGCTGTCCATCCGCGACACGGCCCAGCGGGACAAGCTGTCCGTCTTTAGCCAGGTGTCCACCATCATGATCACCGGCACCTTCGTGGCCCTGCTGTTCCCCATGCTCGTCCTGCCGGCCATCGGCGTGGACAAGTCCCTCTGGATCACGGTCATGAGCATCCTGTCCGTCGCCGTGTTGCCGTTTACGCTGCTGGAGTATTACTACACGAAAGAGCGCATTACCGCCGAACAGGAGCTTGCGCCCCCGGCATCGCGGGAAAAGCGGGGACCGTCCCTGGGGCAGCAACTGAAGGCCATCGCGACCGACCGCTACATGATGGTCCTGCTGGCCTATTTCCTGATCTATTACTTCGCCGTCAACATGAAAAACATCAGTCTCATCTATTACTGCAACTACGTGCTGGGCACCTACAACGACGGCATCACCATCACGCTGATCTCGGCCATCGGCGGCATCCCGATGGGCATCGGCGTCTTCCTCGTCTGGCCGCTGGCCAAACGGTTCGGCAAGCGAAACCTGACGCTGGCGGGTTTTCTGATCGTCTCGCTGGGCAGCGCCATCTGCTGGCTGTTCCCCCGGGATCTGACGCTCGTCCTGATCGGCCAGTTCATCAAAAACCTGGGCTTTCTGCCCAGCGCGTACATCATCATGGCCCTGTTCGCCGACACGCTGGATCACCTGGAATGGAAATCCCGCTTCCGCAGCGACGGCATCGCGATGGCGATGTTCACCACCATCTCGATGGCCATGGTCGGCGTCTGCACCGGCCTGTTCAACGGAATGCTGGCCTCGGCGGGGTACGTGCCGCCCTACATGGAGGGAGATCGTCTCATTGCGGAGCAATCGGCAAGCGTGCAGGAAGTGATCATCTTCTCGTTCGTCGGGCTGGAGACGATCACCAGTCTGGTTCTGGCCACCCTGCTGGCTTTCTTGAACGTGGAAAAAGGCCTGGCACGGAAGCAACGGGAAATCGCGCTGCGGCTGGAGGGAGCATCCGGTGCTTAAAATCTCGGAAATCCGGATTGACGGCAAGGTTGGCGGCTGCGTGACGGACCGGAAACCGCGCGTTTCTTTCTCTCTGGAATCCGACCGGCCAGGGGAAGCATTGCACAGGGCCGTCATCACCGTGGGCAATTGGAAAAAGGAAACGACGGATCAGATCAACAATTGGGTGGAGTGCGAGCTTCAACCGTTCACCGTGTACACCGTGCGCGTGGAGGCCACGGGGACGAGCGGCGAAACGGCGAAAGCGGAGGCCTCGTTTTCCACCGGCCGTCTTGGCACGCCATGGCGGGCGAAATGGATCACCGACCGTTCCTTGCGGTTTCCGAAAAAAACTTCCCCCGTCCCGATGACGTTCCGCCGCGCTTTCGCCGTGGACAGGCCGGTCCGCCGCGCCTGGGTAAATGCGACGGCCTTCGGCATCTATGAACTCATGCTGAACGGCCGCAAGGTCGGCAACGACTATTTCGCGCCGGGTTTCACGTCCTACGCCCATCAGATGCAGTATCAGACGTATGACCTCACGGACCGTCTCGGGCGGAACAACACGCTGACGGCCATTGTCGCGGGCGGCTGGGCGGTCGGGACTTTTACCTACCGGAGAAAAAACCGGATTAGCGCCGACCGGCCCCTGTTTCTCTGCGAGATTTACCTCGAGTACGCGGACGGCACCCGGGACGTGATCGGCACCGATGAGACGTGGGAAGTCACCCTGGAAGGGAATTACCGGATGGCCGATTGGTATGACGGGGAAACCTATGACGCCACCGTCGACCTGGATGCGGTTCACTGGAAACCGGCCGACGCGGCGAACCCCCGTCACAAGCCCGTTCTGCTTGCCCAATACGGCGATCCGGTGCGGGTGCGGGACGTGTTGCGGCCGGTTGCGATACGGCAGGCGCCAAGCGGGGAATGGATCTACGACTTCGGACAAAACTTCGCCGGCGTCATTTCGGCCCGGCTGCGCGGCCGGCACGGACAGCAAGTGGTGTTTCGCCACGCGGAGGTGCTGGTGGACGGGGAACTGTTCGTCAAGCCGCTGCGGACGGCGAAGGCGACGGCCACCTACATATGCCGGGACGGCGAACAGGAATATTCGCCGCGCCTGACGTACATGGGTTTCCGCTATGTCGGCGTGCGGGGCATTGAACCGGAGGATCTGGAGCTGGCGGCCTTTGCGCTGCATTCGGATTTTGAGGAAATCGGACGGTTTTCCTGCTCCAACGCATTGATTAACCGGCTGCACGAAAACATCCGCTGGAGCGGCAAATCGAATTTTGTCGATATACCGACCGACTGTCCGCAGCGGGACGAACGCATGGGCTGGACCGGCGACATCGCCGTTTTCGCCCGGACCGCCTGTTTCCTGTTCGACCTCGGCAGATTCTTTGACAAATGGCTGACGGACATGCGGGCGGAACAGGGCCGGGGCGGCGGCATCCCGATGGTGGTGCCCCGCGGCGGCGACGTATGGCCCGTCATGGCCACTTCCGTCTGGGGGGACAGCTGCGTCCTCGTCCCCTGGGCGGAATACCTGGCTCGCGGGAACATCGAATTGTTGCGGCGGCAATACCCCACCATCCGCAAATTCCTGAAAGCGGCCAAATGGTGGGCGGGATTTCTTTCCTTCACCCCGCACGGACGGTACATCTGGCGGTGGCCGTTTCATTTCGGCGACTGGTGCGCCCCGGGCGAAAACATCAGGCAATGGCTGAAGAAAGGCAAATGGATCGCCACCTGCTATTTCGCCCATTCCTGCGGGATCGCCGCCGAAATCGCCGAAATGCTGGGGTACGGGAAAGACGCGGCCCGTTTCCGGCGGTGGCGCGAAAAGACCATCCGGGCGTATCGCCGCGTGTTTACGGACGGCAAGGGCAAGCTGAAAAACGAATTCCAGACCGGCTACGCGCTGCCCCTCGTCTTCGGCATGACGGAAGGCGAAGAAACGAAAGCGATGGCGGACAACCTCGCCCGGCTCGTGCGGGAGGCGGGGAACCGCCTGGCTACGGGATTTCCCGGCACGCCCCACCTGCTCTTTGCCCTGTCCGATTTCGGCCATGCCGATACGGCTTACGACCTGCTGCTGCAGGAGGAATGCCCATCCTGGCTGTATACGGTGAAAGCCGGCGGGACGACGATTTGGGAACGATGGGATGCGCTAAGGCCGGACGGAACCGTCAACCTCGGCCATTTGAAGGAAGACGGATCGGATGCGGGGATGGTGTCCTTCAACCATTACGCCCACGGCTCCGTGGGGGATTGGCTGTACCGCCGTCTTGCCGGCATCGAACCGACGAGCGGCGGATACCGGACGTTTCGCGTGGCTCCGGTCGTCGGCGGAGGCATCACCCATGCCGCCGCCGGCGTCAAGACGCCGTACGGCCGCGCCGAGACCGAATGGCGTCTGCGCGATCGTCTTTTTGAAATTCGTGTCACGGTTCCGGTCTCAACGACCTGCACCCTTGTCTTGCCGAACGGCGAACAGCATGAGCTCGCCAGCGGGCGGCACGAATTCGCCTGCGAAATGCCCGCCGGCGGCGCCAATGGAAGCCGTCGCGCTCCTTCCGCGGTCAGACCGGATTGAAACAAGCGGGTTGTCCTCCGGGGGACAACCCGCTCTGCGTTGGCCTTGCACTTTTTCAGAATCACAGTTCGTCGACGCGTACCCAGGCGCCGCGTTCGATGGAAAGGTCCACCGCCTCCAGCACCTGCTGGCACTTCACCCCGTCGTAGAACGTCGGCGCGAAAGGCGAGCCCGTCGCGATGTGCTGCGCAAACTCGTACACGATGTGGACGAAGCCGTGCTCGTAGCCGATGATATGGCCCGGCGGCCACCAGTTGCCCGCGTACTTGTGCACGGGCTCCGTGACGAGAATCCGGCGGTAGCCGGCGAGCTCGGGCTCGTCGTCGCGGAAGTACACTTCCAGCTCGTTGAGCCGCTCCAGATCCCAGCGGATGGAGCCGCGGCTGCCGTGGATCTCGAAGGTGTTGGCGTTCTTGCGGCCGGCGGCGAAGCGGGTGGCGATGAACACGCCCATGGCGCCGTTTTTGAAGTCGGCGAGAAACCCGGTCGCGTCGTCCACCGTGACCTCGCCCTTCCCCGAGCCGTCCGGCCACGGACGCTCCTTGACGAAGGTGCGGCTGTGGCCGACAACACGGTCGAACTCGCCGATCAGGAAACGGGCGAGGTCGATGCAGTGGGCGTTGATGTCCCCGTGCGCGCCGGAGCCGGAGGTTTCCTTGCGCAGCCGCCACGCCATCGGCGCGTTCGGATCGATCAGCCAGTCCTGCAGGTACGTCGCCCGGTAATGGTGGATTTCGCCGATCCGGCCTTCGTCGAGGATCTTCTTGGCCAGCTGCACGGCGGGCAGGAACCGGTAGTTGAAGAAAACCCCGTGCCTGACGCCCGCCTTCTCCGCCGCTTCCAGCATCTCGCGGGCGTCCGCCAGATTCAGGGCCAGCGGCTTCTCGCAGAGCACGTGCTTGCCGCTCGCGATCGCCGCCAGCGCGATCTCCTTGTGCGAGTCGTTGGGCGTGTTGATGTCGATCATGTCGATGTCGTCCCGGGCCACGAGGCGCCGCCAGTCGGTTTCCCAGCTTTCCCAGCCGAACCGGGCCGCCGCCTCCCGCACGCCCTGCTCGTTGCGCCCGCAGATCGCCTTCATGACATAATCGGCGTCCATGTCGAAAAACATGCCGACATCCTTGTAGGCATGGCTGTGGGCCTTGCCCATGAATTTGTAGCCCACCATGCCGACCCGGATCTTCTTCCTGACGCTTACGCCCACCACATTTCCCCCGCCTTCTCGCGCAGAATGAGACCGTTCAGGAACTCCACCGCCTTGCGGAATCCTTCGCCCACGGACATCAGGCTGTCCTCGTGCTCGATGCTGATCGCGCCGTCATAGCCGATCATGCGCAGCGTGCTGACGAAGTCCTTCCAGAACTCCTCGTCGTGACCGTAGCCGACGGTGCGGAAAATCCAGGAACGCTCCAGCTCGTTGCCGTAGTGCTTCACGTCGAGCACGCCGTTCAGTGCCACGTTGCGGCGGTCCAGCTTCGTGTCCTTCGCGTGCACGTGGAAAATGGCCGGGCCGAGCGCCTTGACGCACTCGATCGGGTCCATGCCCTGCCAGAACAGGTGCGACGGGTCGAAGTTGACGCCGATGTTGTCGCCCGCCTCGCGGCGCAGGCGCAGGGCCGTTTCCGTATTGTACACCAGGAAGCCCGGGTGCGACTCGATGGCCACCTTCACCCCGTGCTCGCGGCAAAACGCGGATTGCTCCTTCCAGTAGGGGATGGCCACCTCGTTCCACTGCCAGTCCAGCACTTCCAGGTAATCGGGCGGCCAAGCGCACGTTACCCAGGACGGATAGCGGGAATTCGGCGATTCGCCCGGGCAGCCGGAGAAGGTGATCACCGTGTCGACGCCCAGTTTTTGCGCCAGCTTCACGGTGGCGACGAAATCCTCATGGTAGCTTGCCGCCGTGGCCTTGTCCGGATGCAGGGGGTTGCCGTGGCAGCTCAGGGCGCTGATCACGAGTCCGCGGGACTCCACGGCGCTGCGGATGCGCGCGATGGCGGCGTCGTCGTTCACGACCTCCCGGGCGTTCACATGGCGGGTGCCGGGATAGCCGCCCGTTCCGATTTCCACCGCCTGCACGCCCGCCGATTTGGCAATGTCCAGCGCCTCCTCGAAAGACCGTTCGCCGAACAGCACCAGAAAGATTCCCAGCTTCAAGCCTTTCACCCTTTCCGCGTGAGTTGAAAGTGTTTTCATAGTTTCCAATCATTATAACGTTGACCGTTTGTCGAAGTCGAGCGGAATTCCTGCGATTTTCTCTTTCTTTTTCTTTGGCCTTTGGTGTTTTCGGATTTGGCCCTTCTTGAACGCCGGCCGCAGCTTGACTTACAATCAACTATATCAGTGCCGCGGAAAAAAGGTAGACGCGCTGGAGCCGATTTCTTATGCAATCTTGGCATCTGCGCCGGAGGAGCCCGCGAAGAAAATGAACTATTTCGAGGAACGGATCGAATACGAAAATCCCCTGCTTTCCCTCAAAATCTGGCGGCAGGAAAGGGAGCGCTCCGACTGGATCAGCTGGCACTACCATCCCGAATGCGAGATTCTGATGATCGAATCGGGCGCCCTTCAGGCGGAAACGGGCGGAGAGACGCACGTGCTACGTCCTGGGGACCTGCTGCTGGTGGGCAGTTCCCAGCTGCACCGCGACCGCGCGGTGGAAACGCCTGCCCGGTACATGGTGCTCCAGTTCAACCTGCAGTCGTTTTTCGACCAGAACACCATCCAGTTTCTGCAATACTTCAACGAAACCAAAACGCCCCTCAGCGCGCTGAATTACATCTTCCGCGAAAACGCGTCCGTGAGGGAAGAAGCGGCGTCCTGCGTGCGGGAAATCTACGGGGAAATGGAGCGGAAAGAAACGGGGTACGAAATGGCCGTGAACCTCCACATCCAGCGGTTCCTGCTGCTTCTTCTGCGAAGCGACAGCCGCGGGCTGCTGGCGGACCAGTACCGGGTGGAACGGCTTCGCCTCAAGCCGGTGCTGGATTACATCGACCTCGGCATCGAAGGCCGCATCAGCGTGGAGGAAGCGTGCCGCATGGCCAACATGAGCTACTACTATTTTGTAAAGTTTTTCCGCAGAGTCATGGGGCTGTCCTTCACCGAATACGTCAACTACCGGAGAATCCGCCGCGCGGAACAGCTGCTGCTCACCCGCGACATGAGCGTCGGCGAGGTCGGCGAACGGGTCGGCATGCCGAACATGGCGCATTTCTACAAGATGTTCCGGCGGTTCAACAACTGCTCTCCCAAGGAGTTTCAGCGCAAAATGCTCGGCTCGGGGCGGTAGCGCCCGGCGGCGTCTGCGTGAGGGGCATCTGAAGCGGACGCCGCGCCGCTTGGGACGGAACGTTGTCAGCCACCGGCGCCGGACGGTTTGCGGTCCACCGTCAGCTTATACCCGATGCCGCGGACGGACTCGATCCGCACGGGATGCCGCCCCATCTCCAGCTTCTTGCGCAGCGAGCTGACGTGCACGTCCACGGTGCGCTGGCCGCCCGCGTATTCGAATCCCCAGACGGCGTCCATCAAGTCGTCGCGGGTCGCCACCACGCCGGGCCGCTCGGCAAGGTAGAGCAGCACCTCGAACTCCTTGGGCCGCAGCGGAATCCATTCGCCGTCCAGCTGCACTTCGTACTTGTCCGGATAGATTTTCAGGCCGCCCAGTTCGATCACCCGGGCTTCTTCTCCGGCCGGCGCTTCGCGGGGGCCGTCGCCGCGGGCGCGGCGCAGCACCGCCGCCGTCCGCGCCAGAAGCTCCGCCACGCCGAACGGTTTGGTGACGTAATCGTCGGCGCCGAGCCTGAGGCCCTGTACCACTTCTTCCTCCGCGCCCCGCGCCGTCAGGATGATGACCGGCGTGGACACCCCGTTTTGCCTCAGTCTCCGGAGCACCTCGAAACCGTCCATGCCGGGCAGCATCAGATCGAGAAAAATGACGGCGTATCCGCCCTGCATGGCCCGGCGCAACCCTTCCGCTCCGGTGTCGGCCACCTCCGGCTCGTAGCCTTCCTGGGCAAGGTTGTAGGTCAATAGACGGGCGATGGTCGGTTCATCCTCGATGATCAGCACCTTTTCCGCCATTGGCGCGTTCCGCACCCCCGGTCGGGCGATCGCCGGCTGGTCGAATTGCCGGTCGGACAATCCCCGTCACATCTTACCATAAATGAAACCCTGTTATGTTAACGCAGTGTAAACGGGACGAAAAAAACAAGTCCGCGGCCGGGCATGGCCGCGAGCAGCGCTTTTTCGCACCCGTGTGTTCCCGGCTTTGCGTCCCGTCCGACTTCCCATCACGGTTGCAGCACCGGCAGTTCGACGATGAAGCGGCTGCCGGCGCCCACTTCGCTTTCCACGGCGATGGAGCCGCGGTGCAGCTCCACCAGGTGCTTCACGATGGACAGGCCCAGTCCCGTGCCGCCGGAATTCCGGGAGCGCGCCTTGTCCACCCGGTAAAAGCGCTCGAAAATGCGCGGCAGGTCCTGTTTCGGAATGCCGATGCCGGTATCGGACACCACGATGCGGACGCGCTCTTCGCCGCCTTCCGCCTCCGCGGGCAGGCCTGACGCGGTGACCCGTACCCTGCCGCCTTCCGGGGTGTAATTCACGCCGTTCTGCAGCAGGTTGAGGACGATCTGGCCCAGGCGGTCCTCGTCGGCTTCTATGAACAGCCCGTCCTCGGCTTCCAGTTCCAGCCGGATGTTCTTGCGGGCGGCTTCCGCCGAAATGACGTCCAGCTGCCTGGCCAGGAACGGCTTAAGTTCCACCGGGGAAAAACGCAACGGCACCTGCCTGGATTCGATCCGGGAAAGGTCCAGCAGGTCGTCCACCAGGCGGTTCAGGCGCACGCTTTCGTCGTGGATGATGCTCAGGAACGAGCGGACCGTCTCCTCATCCTTGACCGATCCGGACAGCAGCGTTTCGGCAAAACCCTTGACGGCGGCGGCCGGGGTTTTCAGCTCGTGGGACGCGTTGGCGACGAAATCGCTGCGCATTTTCTCGAGGCGGCGGATCGCCGTCACGTCCTGCAGCACCACGAGCACGCCGGAATCGGCCGCGCCGCCGTCCAGCGGCACGAGCTGCACTTCCACCTGGCGCTCTTCCGGAAAATGGAAGGCCAGCTCCCCGCGCAGCGGCTCGCGGCTTTCCAGGCCGCGGGAAATCAGGCGGGTCAGCTCGTAATGCCGCTTCAGCCCCGTATAGCTTCTTCCCGTATGGTCGCCGGCACGCTCGCCGAGCAGCAGCTCCGCCTGCCGGTTGAAGACGGTGACGGTGCCGCCGCCGGCGATCATGAGCACGCCGCTCGGCATGTTGTCCAGCACCGTCCGCAGCCTCGCTTCGCTCGTGCGGATTTCCTCCACCTTCTGCCGCAGGCTGTCCGCCATGGCGTTCAGCGCGCGGCCGAGCTCGCCCACTTCATCCCGCGCGCTGTCCGGAACGCGGATGCTGTAATCCATGGCGGCCATGCGCCCCGCGGCGGCGGTCATCCGTTCCAGGGGCCGCGTGACGCCCCGCGCCGCGCGATAGCTGACGGCGGCGGCGACAAGGACCAGCAAGGCCAGCCCGACCCCGAGGCCCAGCCACGTGCGCGCCATGCCGCGTTCGATGTCCGCTACGCTCATGGCGAGCCGGACCACGCCCACGGGTCGGCCTTCCCGGTCCCTGACCGCCGCCGCCGCGTACATCATCCGTTCTTCCAGGCTTTCGCTGCGCCGCAGGCTGTAGCCGATTCCTTCCGCGAGCGCCTGCCGCACCTCTTCGCGGTCCAGATGGTTGTCCATCTGCGCCGGGTCGCGGTCCGAATCGCCGACGACGACGCCGTCGGGCCGGATGTACGTGACGCGCATCCCCGCCGCCGCCTTGAAGCGGACCGCCAGCTCCTGCAGCCGTTCGCGCTGCAGGGCGGGGTCTTCTTCTTCCGGCCAGGGCGCCGCCTCCTGCAGGAGGCGCAGCTCGCGGGCCATGCGGTCGCGCAGGGTGTCCAGATGCGAGTTCCAGTACGACCACTGCATCCAAAGCCCCGCCGCCGCGACGGTGAGGCCGATCATCAGCACGAACAGCGCCGTCAGCTTGAAACGGAACCGGTTCATCCCATCCTCCGCGTCCCCCGTGCCGCGCCGGACGCCGAGCGCCGCGTCTCACACGAACACCGGGTCCTTGAACTGCTCCAGTTTCTCCAGCGAATCGCGCTCCACGTCGGCGTGCAGGCTGTTGCCGTGGGCGTCCATCGTCACGATGGCGGCAAAGCCTTCCACTTCCAGGTGCCACATCGCTTCCGGAATGCCGAACTCGAGCAGGTCGACGCCGAGCACCCGCTTGATGCACCGCGCATAGTACTGCGCGGCTCCGCCGACGGCGTTCAGATACACCGCGCCGTGCTCCTTCAGCGCGGCGAGCGTCTTCGCCCCCATGCCGCCCTTGCCGATGACGGCGCGCACGCCGAACTTGCGGATGATGTCCGCCTGATAGGGCTCCTCGCGGATGCTGGTCGTCGGGCCGGCCGCCGTGATGCGCCAGCCGTCCCCTTCCTTCAGCACCACCGGACCGCAGTGGTAGATCACGCCGCCGCGCAGATCCACCGGCGAGTCGTGGTCCACGAGGTATTTGTGCAGCGCGTCCCGGCCGGTGTGGATGACGCCGCTCAGGATGACCACGTCGCCCACGCGCAGCTGCCGGATGTCTTCTTCGGTGAGGGGAGCCTTCAGATGGAATTCGCGCTGCCCTACTGCGGGAGCCGCCCCGGCCGCCGCCGCGGCCGGCGCTTCCGGTTCCTCCATCTTCACCAAGGAACCCCTTTCGTACAGCCATTCCTTGATCTCGTGGGTTTTGCCGTCCAGCAGCACCCCCTGCCGGCGGAACGCCCAGCAGTTATACGCGACGGATACGAAGAAGCTGGCCGGCAGCCGGTTGTAGGCGGCGATCTTGCAGCCGAGCAGCGTCACGTTGCCACCGAAGCCCATGGTGCCGATGCCGAGCTTGTTGGCGGCCTCCATGATATACTCCTCCAGCTGGCGCAAACGGGGATCCGGATTGACGTCGTCCACGGGACGGAGTAGCTGCATTTTCGCCAGCTCATATCCCGTGGTCCGGTCGCCGCCGATGCCGACGCCGATGAATCCCGCGCTGCAGCCGTGCCCCTGCGCCTGCCAGACGGCGTGCAGGATGCACTTGCGGATGCCGTCCAGGTCGCGGCCGGCTCTGCCGAGGCCTTCCAGCTCGCAGGGCAGGCTGTACTGGATGTTCTTGTTTTCGCAGCCGCCCCCCTTCAGGATGAGGCGCACTTCGATGTCGTCGCGTTCCCACTGCTCGAAATGGATGACGGGCGTACCGGGTCCCAGGT
>DATCLN010000091.1:0-2495 GCA_036563895.1 Paenibacillaceae bacterium | reverse complement strand
AAGCCAGTCTCCTAGCAAACTGCCAATCCGGACAACGCGACGATCCAGAGCGGAGGAAAAACGAAACGGACATATAGTCCCTTGGAAGCGGCTCAAAACGGTTTTTCGAAAATCTTGCGGACATATGGTCCGTTACCGCGTCCGGGCGATCCCTGAAATCGTTTTCTTCAGTATGGGGATGCCTTCTAACGGACCGTATGTCCGTTACATTTTCCGAAGGCCGGAATTCAACTTCGTAACGGACCAAATGTCCGTTGAAATCCTCGCCCCCCGCCGCCCAAAACCTGAACGGACAAAAAACAGCCGGACAGGTCGTACCTGCCCGGCTTGCCCCGTCCGGACGGCTGCATTCCCCGCCCGGTTACTTCGCGCCGTTTTTCGCATCCTTGCCGTCCTTGCGGATCCGGCTGCGCAGGTATGCTTCGATGAACTCGTCCAGCTCGCCGTCCATCACCGCCTGCACGTTGGCCGTTTCCACGCCGGTGCGGTGGTCCTTCACCAGGTTGTACGGGTGGAACACGTAGGACCGGATCTGGCTGCCCCAGGCGATTTCCATCTGCTCGCCGCGCAGGGCGGCCAGCTCCTGCTGCTGTTCCTGGATTTTCCGCTCATACAGCTTTGACATGAGCATCTTCATGGCGCGCTCGCGGTTCTGGATCTGGGAGCGTTCCGACTGGCACTGCACGACGATGCCGGTCGGCAGGTGCGTGATGCGCACCGCGGACTCCGTCTTGTTGACGTGCTGTCCGCCGGCGCCGCTGGACCGGTACGTGTCGATGCGCAGGTCTTCCGGCCGGATCTCGATCTTCACGTCGTCGGGAATCTCCGGCACGACGTCGCAGGAAGCGAAGGACGTATGGCGTCGGGCCGAGGCGTCGAAGGGCGAAATGCGCACCAGGCGGTGCACGCCTTTCTCCGCTTTCAGGTAGCCGTAGGCGTTGTGGCCCCGGATCAGCAGCGTGGCGCTCTTGAGGCCCGCCTCTTCGCCCGGCTGGTAGTCCAGCACTTCCACCTGGAAGCCGCGCTTTTCCGCCCAGCGCGTGTACATC
This sequence comes from Paenibacillaceae bacterium, assembly GCA_036563895.1. Lineage (GTDB taxonomy): Bacteria > Bacillota > Bacilli > Paenibacillales > Paenibacillaceae > ZCTH02-B3. The sequence goes on along the minus strand of DATCLN010000091.1, from coordinate 1,446 downwards.
CGGTACAGCATCAGGGCCCAGTCCTGCGACTCCGTGCCTCCCGCGCCGGGGTGCAGCTCGAGAATGGCGTTGGATTTGTCGTACGGCTCGTTCAGCAGCAGCTGCAGCTCGAACCGGTCGACCTTGCGGACGTGTTCCGCCACGTTTTCCCGCCATTCCGCGATGACCGCCTCGTCCGGTTCCTCTTCCAGGAGTTCCTGCAGCGTCTCCAGATCTTCCTGCTCCCTGGTCAGTTCGGTGAACTGGTCCACCACCGATTTTACCGCGTTGAGCTCGGCGATCAGGGCCTGCGCCCGTTCGCTGTCGTCCCAGAAATCCGGCGCGGCCATCCTGGCTTCATAGTCGGCGATGAGTTCCTTCTTCAGTTCGAGGTCAAAGAGACCCCCTTAGCTGCTGAAGCCGCTTCGCCGTTTCGCGAAGGTCTTGTTTTGCGGAAATATCGAGTTCGATCATGTTGCCGGACACCTCTTTATCATGTTAATCATTTACATGGTTAATTCACGGGGCCAAAGGCCTTGGCGCGCCTTTACCGCTCCGCCTTCAGCTGGTGCGGCCGTGGCACACCTTGTACTTTTTGCCGCTGCCGCAGGGACAGGGATCGTTGCGGCCGATGCGCTCGCCGGTGCGGCGCACGGGGCGGCGCGTCGTTTCCCCTTCTCCCCGGTTGGTCACCGTCTGGCCCTGCGCCACCGCTTCCCGCTTGAGGTTGCTTTGCACCTGCGCCTTCATGATGTACAGCGACACTTCGTCCTCGATCCGCTCGATCATTTCCATGAACATGTTATGCCCTTCAAACTGGTACTCGCGCAGCGGATCGTTGCCGCCGTAGGCGCGCAGGTGGATGCCCTGGCGCAGCTGGTCCATGGCGTCGATGTGGTCCATCCACTTGCTGTCCACGGAGCGCAGGACGACGACCTTCTCGAATTCGCGCATGATCTCCGGCCCGATTTCCTGCTCCCGTTCGTTGTAGCGGTCGATCACCTTCTGCATGATCAGTTCGATGATCTCGTCCCGCTCCTTGCCTTCCAGCTCTTCCTTCCGCAGCCGGTCTTCCGGCAGCAGGTTCGCGTGAACATGGGCCACAATGCCCGCCAGATCCCAGTCTTCCGGGACGGCATCCTCGGGGCAATGCCGTTCGACAACCCGCGTGACGCTGCTCCGGATCATGCCCTCCACAATGTCGCGGATGTTGTCGGAGAAAAGCACCTTGCGCCGGTCGGCGTAAATTTTCTCCCGCTGCAGATTGATCACGTCGTCGTACTGCAGCACAACGCGGCGCATGTCGAAGTTGGCGCCTTCCACCCGTTTTTGCGCCGATTCGATGGCCTTCGTGACCATCTTGCTTTCGATCGGGGAATCCTCGTCGAAGCCGAGGCGTTCCATCATGTTCTTCAGGTTGCCAGCGCCGAAACGGATCATCAGCTCGTCTTCCAGGGACAGGAAAAA
>DATCLN010000090.1:0-23153 GCA_036563895.1 Paenibacillaceae bacterium | reverse complement strand
GTGGAAGAGGAGCGGGAAGCGGGTCTGCGCGTGGTGCGGTTCGAATACGAAGGCGTGTTCCAGGAGCTGCTCGAGCGGGCGGGACAGGTTCCCCTGCCACCCTACATCCGCGAGAAGCTGTCCGATCCGGAGCGCTACCAGACCGTTTACGCCCGCCATGCGGGTTCCGCCGCGGCGCCGACGGCCGGGCTGCATTTTACGGAAGAATTTCTGGAGGAGTTGCAAGATAAAGGGGTCCGGCTTTGCCGCGTGACGCTGCACGTGGGTCTGGGCACGTTCCGGCCGGTGACCGCGGAGCGCGTGGAAGACCACCGCATGCACGCCGAATGGTATTCGGTGGGGGAAGAAGCGGCGCGCCTGCTGAACGAGACCCGCGCGCGGGGAAGCCGGATCGTGGCCGTCGGCACCACGTCCGCGCGGACGCTGGAAACGCTCGCCCTCCGGTTTCCCGACGGAAACATCGAACCCTGCAGCGGCTGGACGGACATTTTCATCTATCCCGGCCACACGTTCCGCCTGGTGGACGCGCTGCTCACCAACTTCCACCTGCCGCGCTCCACCCTGATCATGCTCGTCAGCGCGTTTGCCGGCCGGGAGGCGGTGCTGGCCGCCTACCGGGAAGCGGTGCGGCTGGAATACCGCTTTTTCAGCTTCGGCGACGCGATGTTCATCCTCTAGCAGAACGATACCGGTCAATGCCGCAGCAACGGGCCTGTGCCGCCCGGATCTGCGGGGAAGGAGAAGCTGCAAACCACCGATGGCTGTAAGATACGAACTGATCAAGACATGCCGGCAGACGGGAGCCCGTCTCGGCCGGCTGCACACGCCCCACGGCGTCATCGACACGCCGGCGTTCATGCCGGTGGGCACGCAGGCGACGGTCAAGGCGGTGAGCCCGGAAGAGCTCAAGGCGCTGGGCGCGCAAATCATCCTGAGCAACACCTACCACCTGTTCATCCGGCCGGGCCACGAGCTGATCCGGGAAGCCGGCGGCCTGCACCGGTTCATGAACTGGGACCGGGCGATCCTGACCGACAGCGGCGGCTTTCAGGTGTTCAGCCTGGCCGACCGCCGCAAGATTCGCGAAGAAGGCGTGGAATTCAGGTCTCATCTGGACGGAAGCCCGCTGTTTCTGTCGCCGGAAAAAGCAACGGAAGTGCAAAACGCGCTGGGCGCCGACATCATCATGTGTTTCGACGAATGCGCGCCCTACCCCGCTGACTACGATTACGTCCGGGAATCGACAGCGCGCACGAGCCGCTGGGCGGAGCGGTGCCTGAAAGCGCACCGGAGACCGCACGACCAGGCCCTGTTCGGCATCGTGCAGGGGGGCATGTACCCCGATTTGCGGCGGCAGAGCGCGAAGGATTTGACTTCCCTTGATTTTCCGGGGTATGCTATTGGTGGCTTGAGCGTGGGCGAACCGAAGCCGCTGATGTACGAACTGCTGGAAACGACGGTGCCGCTGCTGCCCGAAGGGAAGCCGCGCTACCTGATGGGTGTGGGTTCCCCGGACGCCCTGATCGAGGGGAGCATCCGGGGCATCGACATGTTCGACTGCGTGCTGCCCACGCGCATCGCGCGCAACGGGACGGTCATGACGAGCCGGGGCCGGCTGGTGGTGCGCAACGCCGCGTACGAGCGGGATTTCGGTCCCCTCGATCCGGCCTGCGACTGCTACACCTGCACCCATTATTCCCGCGCCTACATCCGCCATCTGATCAAGGCCGACGAAATTTTCGGCCTGCGCCTGACGACGATCCACAACCTGCATTTCCTCAGTTCGCTCATGGCGCGGATCCGGCAGGCGATCCGGGAAGACCGGCTGGCGGACTTTCGGGACGAGTTTTTTGAAAGCTACGGAATGGCCCGGCACAAGAGCGGGTTCTGATACGGAAGGGAGGGGAAAGGCATCGATGGATGGACAAGCGGCAAGCGCGGGCAGCTTTTGGACAATGCTCCTGACTTTTATCGCGATGTTCGCGATCCTGTACTTTCTGATGATCCGCCCGCAACAGAAAAGGCAAAGGGAGCGCAACAACATGCTCCGCTCCCTGCAGAAGGGCGACCAGGTGGTGACGATCGGCGGCCTGCACGGCGTGATCGATTCGATCATTGACGACAAGATCGTGCTGAAGGCGGGCGAAGTGAAGCTGACCTTTGACCGGTCCGCCGTGGGCAGCGTGATCGCCCGCGCCGAGAAAAAGGCGGAGGAAAAGAAGGAAGGGGCACAGGAAGGCTGAAAAGCCGGGAAACAACCCTTCGAACGCGAAAGCTGCCGAACACGGAAAGCGATTTCGGCAGCTTTTTGCGTTTCTTCACCTGCGCAGATTGACTCCCAGCATGCCCCCGACGGCTCCCGCGGCGCCTGTGGCCAGGGCCGCTGCGGCAACCCTCGGCGACCACTCCGCGTCCACGGCCAGAAAACTGATGACCAGCACGCCGAGCAGGTACAGCACGCCAGTAAGGGCGCCGAAGTACCATCCTTTGCGTCCGGCGCGCCTGGCCGCCACGAAGCCTCCACAGAACGCGGCGACGGCGTGCACGCCGAAGGTCCACGGGGTGAGCTTCGTTTCCTCCAGGGCGGAACCGGCCAGCAGCAGCGAGAGCAGCAGCGTCCCGGCGCCGAGCCATATGGCGGCCCAAAGCAGGCCGGACAGCACCGGCACGGCCGACGGCAGGCGGGTCGTTTTGGCGGCGTCCATCCGGGCAACCTCCCTTCCTGTCCGGTGATGAAAGGTTTGTACCATTCTATGGCGTCAGCTCCGCGGGTAGTACGAAAGCGCCGCGCCGGCGGTCCCCGGTTCCGGCAGGAACCGGCGGAGGATTTTGCCGTCCGCCGATGCCGAATGGGCCGGCCGGGCAGCGGCGAAAACTAATGAAACCAGACAGCGGTGAAAACCGGAGGGCGTGCCATGGAACTGGCGATCCTGCTTTTTCGCACGCTGCTCATGTATTTTTTCGTGCTGGTCATGCTCCGGCTGATGGGCAAGAGGGAAATCGGCAGGCTGTCCGTGTTCGATCTCGTCATTTCCATCATGATCGCGGAAATAGCGGTGTTCGCCATCGAACCCGACCGGCCGCTGCTCCATTCCGTCGCTCCCGTCGCGCTGCTGGTGCTGACGCAGATGGGGCTGGCGTATCTGTCCCTCAAAAACCGGCGTCTCCGCCTGCTGTTCGACGGCAGGCCCAGCGTCCTCATCAGCGACGGGAAGCTGAACTGGCGGGAAATGCAAAAGCAGCGCTACACCCTGGACGATCTGGCCATCCAGCTGCGCGAAAACCAGATCGTCTCGGTGGACGATGTGCAGCTGGCGGTGCTGGAGCCGTCCGGCCGGTTGTCCGTCATCCCGAAGGATGCCCGGCCTTCGGGCGGAGGAGGCGAAGCGGGCGGGCGGCAGCCCGTTTCACCGGATTCTTCGGCGCCTGCTGCCGGTCCGGCCGATCCCGCATCTTCAGCTTCTTCGACAGGTCCGGTTTCTTTGAACGGTCCGGCGTCTTCGTCCCGTTCCGTTGCTGCAGCCGGTTCGGCATCTTCCTCCGGTACAGTCTTTTCAGCCGGTTCAGCTTCGACGGTTCGCCCGGCGGATGCCGGAGCGGCTGCGCCCGGCCAGCGGGACGTCGCCCGGCGCCCGGCGGATGACGCGGGGCGGAAAGAGGACGCCGTCGCCAGGCCGAAATTCCGCTACGAGCTGCTGCCGGTCCCCCTCATCATGGACGGCGAAGTGCAGGACGACAACCTGCAGCGCATCGGCAAGACCCGTTTCTGGCTGAAAAGGGAACTGAAACGCCACGGCGTAAGCCGGTTCAGGGACGTGTTTTACTGCAGCGTGGACCATCGCGGCAAGCTGTATGTCGACAAAAAGGACTAGAGGGACCGGATTTATTCATCGGAACAGGCGGCCGATGAACGGCAGCCGCGCGGCGTCATGGCGGTCGACCACGCCGAGGGGGACGAGCGCCAGGATGTACAGCGAGCCGGCGGCGGCCGCCGCCGCCATCAGGTTCAGCGCATCGGCGGGCAGCGCCCCGAGGTTCCAGATCCAAAGGGCGGCGGCTCCGGCCAGAACGGCTCCGGCCCCGATTTTGACGAAGTCTGCGGGACGCAGGCGCAGCCCCGTCAGTCTCGCCACGCTCACCCAGTGGAGAAGGGTGACGAGGACCATGTTGACGCCAATGGCGATGGCGGCTCCCCGGATGCCGAAGCGGATGTCCGACGCCAGCTGGACGATCAGCGCCAGCTTGACGGCGGCGCCAAACAGCGAATTCATGAGGGCGACACCGGGACGGTCCAGCGCCTGCAACGCGGCCTGCAGGGGCGGCTGCATGTAGAGGAAGATGGAAAACGGCGCCAGCAGGCGAAGAAGCCCGGCGATGTCGCTTTGCCCGTACAGCAGGGAGCAGATCGGTTCGGCCAGGACGCCCATCAGCATGGCGAAGGGGGCGCCCGCCGCCACGGCCAGCCGCAGCGATTGGTGCAGCCGTTTGCGGATGGTCGCGGCGTCGTCCCGCACCGCCGATTCGGCGAGGGAAGGCACGAGCGAAACGGCGAGGGAATAGGTGAGGGCGCCCGGAAGGGCGAGCAGGGGGACGATCATCCCCTGGAGCGCGCCGTATTGGGCGGTCGCCAGGGCAGTGGCCACTCCGGCGGCGGCCAGGCTGCGCGCCGTCAGGATCGATTCCAGCAGATAGGACAAAGAGCCGATCATCCGGCTGCCGGTCACCGGCGCGGCGATGGCGATGAGACGGCGGGTCACGGAAGGCATGGAGCCGGAGGGGAATGCCGACGCCGCGCCCGCGGGGCGTTTCGCCGCGGCGATCCGTTCCCGCTCCCCGCGAAACCAGAACCACAGGGAAAGAAGCCCGGCGATTTCCCCCGCCACCATGCCCAGGACCGCTCCCGCCGCCGCCTGTTCCAGACCTCCGGGCAAAAAGAGCCAGGCGAAAAACAGGGTCAGGGCGATCCGCACCAGCGTTTCCACCGTCTGCGACACCGCCGACGGAATCATGTTGTGCCGGCCCTGAAAGTAGCCCCGCCACACCGACGAGACGGCCACCACCGGCAGCGCCGGCAGCATGGCCAGGAACGGGCTCCGCACGCGGGCGTCGGTCATGACGCGTTCCGCCACCCATTCGGACAGCGCGTAGCAGACGCCCGCCGCGGCCAGGCTGAATCCTCCCGCCAAGGCGAGGGCCGTGACGAGGACGCGCCTCACCCTCGCCTCATCGCCGCGCGCTTCCGCTTCGGCCACCAGCTTGGCCACGGCGAGGGGCAGTCCGCCGGCGATGACCGTCAGCGCCACGATGAGGAACGGATACACCAGCTGGATCAGGCCGACCCCTTCCGCTCCGATCATGCGCGGCAGGGCGATGCGCGGCACGAAGCCGAGAAGCCGGTTGACGACGCCGGCGGCCAGCAGGATGACGGCGCCCTGGAGAAAGGTTTGCCTGCGGAGCGACAACGGCCCCCCTCCCTTCCCGTTCAGTCATGTCTATGCGCGGGTTGTCCCCGTTCATGCCATGTCCGCCGCCGGGCGCGGGGACGAGAAGGAATTCGCCGCGGCCGCGGCGAATTGGTTGAGGCGGGAGGGGTGCTCAGCAATGGATGAAACAGCCGACAAGGCGCCTGCAACCGCTCCGGAAAGCGCGTCGGCGGGAAAAATGCCGGAAACCGCCGGACAGACAACGGTTGACGTCCCGGTGACTGCCGGGCGGACGCCGGACGGCGATTCGGAGACTGCCGGGCAGGTACCTGTCGCACAGACGGCGGAAGAAGCCGCCGAAAGCGAAAGCGAAGCCGCCGGCCCGGCAGCGCCGGCCGGCGGGGCGGCGCTGTCCGACGCGGAGCTCAACCGGATGATCGAGGAGCTGTGCGAAAGCAAGGCGGAAGAGCTGCGCATGCTGGGATACAAAGAGGTGCGCGGCGAAGACGTGTGGGCCTGCGTCAGCGAAGGGTACCGCAAATCCGGCATGCCGCCCTTGTACCAGGTGGTCAACGACATCCTGTCCCTCAAGCCCGGCCGCTTCATGAATTACATCACCCTGAGCATGTATCGCGGCGAAGGCCTGTGACGCCGGGCGTCCCGCCCGGGGAACGCCGCCGCCCCATGCCGGGGCGGTTTTCCTTGTTGCGGCGGCCTTCGCCGGATTTCGCGCCAGGTCCCGCAAAATTGACTTCCTTTTTCGCGGATCGTTATAATAGGAGCATTGGAAATGGAAAGGGGTCGGCGGTTTTCCATGAAGCGCCTGCTCGCGTTTGCGCTGGTCGTCGTCGCCTCGTTGGCCGTCATCGCGGTCACGATACCGGGCATCATCCAGGGAACGAAGCTGGGCCTGGATCTGAAAGGCGGCTTTGAAATCCTGTACGAAGCGGAGCCGCTGGAACCGGGCGGCGTCGTGACGCGGGATTTGCTGAAACAGGCCGCGATCAGCATGGAAAAGCGGGCCAACAAGACCGGCGTGGCAGAGCCGGAAGTGACGACGGAAGGCAACAACCGCATCCGCGTCAAAATCGCCGGCGTGGTCGACGAGGAAAGGGTTCGCTCGATCATCGGGCGTCCCGCGGAGCTGCAGTTCCGCAGCGCCGACGGGTGCAAACCCGAAGAAGGATTTTGCAAGATCGAACTGTACGGGTCCGATTTTGTCGAAGGCCAGGCCAAGGTGGAGTTCGACAACCTGAGCCGGCCTGTTGTCACCATTGAGGTGAAAAACAAGGAAAAATTCGCGGAGATCACCGGACGGCTGATCGGAAAGCCCCTGGCGATCTATCTGGATGACGAGCTCATCTCCGCTCCGGAAGTCCAGGACCGGTTCACCGACGGCAAGGCGATGATCACCGGCTTGGACACCATCGAGGAAGCCCGTAACCTGGCGGAAATCATCAACCTGGGCGCCCTGCCGCTCAAGCTGACGGAGAAATACGCGCAAAGCGTCGGCCCCACGCTCGGACAGCTGTCGCTGCAGCAGACGCTGCTCGCGGGCGGCATCGCCTCGGTGCTCATCCTGATCTTTATGATCGTTTTCTACCGGTTGCCGGGTGTGGTGGCCGCCTTCTGCCTGATCGTGTTCACGTGGCTGCTGCTGGCCATCTTCTATCTGATGGGCGTCACCCTGACGCTGCCGGGCATCGCCGCGTTCATCCTGGGGATCGGCATGGCCGTGGACTCCAACATCATCTCGGCCGAACGGATCAAGGACGAAATCAGGCTGGGCAAAAGCGTGGCGTCCGCGGTCAAACAGGGTTCCCGCCACAGCTTCCGGACCATCGTCGACGCGCACCTGACCACGGTCATCGCCGCCGCCGTGCTTTACGTCATCGGCGCGGGCGGTCCCGTGCGCAGCTTCGCGATCGTCCTGATCGCCAGCCTCGCCGTCAACATGCTGACCAACGTGGCGCTTCCCCGCTTCCTGGTGCCGCTGCTCGTGCGAAGCGGACGGTTCGCCAAGGTCGCGCACTTTGGCGTGAAGGAGCGTGAAGTGGGTGCGCTTTAATCCGTGGAAGCTCGACTACATCGGCCTGAAAAAATACAGCTACGGAATTTCCCTCGCCCTTGTCGTGGTGAGCCTCCTTTCCGTGGCGATTTTCGGCCTCAACTATGGCATCGACTTCCGCTCCGGGACCACGGTGGACGTGGCTTTGAGCCAGCCGGTGGACAAGGAAGCGGTGGAACGGTTTTTGGATGCGGGTCAGTCGCAATGGGGCGAGTATGTGCTCACTCCCGGCACGGAACGGCTGTCCATCCGCTTCAAGGACGTGCTCAGCGGGGAACAGCAGACGTCTTTCCGCGAGGCGTTCCGGTCCGAGCTGGACGCGGGCGCGTCGTTCGAAATGTACGTCGTCGGCGTCGACATCGCCCGGGAGCAGCAGGAGAAAGCGCTGTGGGGCGTGCTTTTCGCCAGCGTCGGGATTCTGATCTACGTGGCGATCCGCTTCGAGTGGCGCTTCGGCCTGGCGGCCATCATCGCGCTGCTCCATGACGCGATTGTCGTTGTCGGCGCGTTTTCCCTGTTCCGGCTGGAAGTGAACATGCCGTTCATCGTCGCCGTGCTGACCATCATCGGGTATTCCATCAACGACACGGTGGTCATTTTCGACCGGATTCGGGAAAATCTGCGTTTTGCCAAAATCAAGACCCATGCCGATCTGGCCAATGTGGTCAACACGAGCGTCCGGCAGACGCTGACCCGTTCCATCAACACGGTGGTCACCGTGCTGATCGGGGCGGTGCTGCTGTTTGCCCTGGGCAGCCCGTCGATCCGCCTGTTTTCCCTGGCGATCATCATCGGCCTGGTGGCCGGCACCTATTCCTCGATTTTCGTCGCCAGTCCGCTCTGGTATGAGCTTCGCAAGCGCATGAAGGCGAAAAAACCGGCCAAAGCGGCCGCTGCGTCCTGACCGCGTGCAACGGAGGGGGAACCGGCACGTGTCGAAAGCGGTACGAACCAAAGATTGGCCGCGGCGCGGCGCGCTGCTTCGCGTGCTGTCGCTGGCGGGACTTGCGGCGGCGAAGGGTGCCGCCGCTTTCACCACGGGAAGCAAGGCGCTGCTGTCCGACGCCTGCCATTCGGCGGCAGACGCCGCGCACGCGATCGCCGGCCTGCGGGACGCGCACCGTCCGGTTTCCCGATCGGACGGACGACCGTCCGGCGGCGAGGCGGTCTCTGTCGTGCTGGCGGCGCTGGTCATGGTCGCCGGGCTGGAAGCTGGGCTGCACGCCCTGCGGGCGCTGGCGGCGGGACCGGACCGGGCGCCGGGCCTGGAGGCGGCGGCGGTCATCGCGCTGTCGCTGGCGCTTCGCGGACTGCTTGCCCGCGTTCAGCCCTGCGGAATCCGTCCGGGCTTGCGCCGAGCGCGGCACAGCCATGACCTCCGCTCGGACGTCCTTGCGTCTTCCGCCGCCCTGGCGGGAATCCTGGGAACGCAGGCCGGGGAATGGCTGGGAATGCCCGCGCTCTTCGTCCTGGATCCGGCGGCCGGCCTCCTCGTGGCCGCGCTGGCCGTGCGGAGCGGGCTGCGCCTGGCCCTGGCGGCGCTTCGCTCCAATGAAGACGTGGTGCTGACCGACGGATTCGACGTGGACATGCTGAAGGAAACGGTGCTCAGAATGGACGGCGTGGTCGCCGTGGACGATCTCAAGGTGCGGGAACACGGCCACTACGTCGTGGCGGACCTTGTGGTCCGGGTGAATCCGCGGATCACCGTGATGGAAGCGCACGACATCGCCGCGCGGGTGCGCCGGCATCTGACGCGGCGCTTCCTGCACGTGGCCGACGCCATCGTCCGCGTGCAGCCGTATGAACCGTACTATCCGTACAAAACCAATCTGCAGGACGAGGAAACTCCCACCCTGCTTCAATAAACGCGGGGAGTGGAAGCCGGCTTTGGATCGACCCAGGTACCGATGGGAATGGACGGAAGCCGACGCCGCCGCCGAAGCGGCCCTGGCCGAGGCGCTGCGTCTGCCGCGTCTGGTGGCGCGGCTTCTTGTTGCGCGCGGTTTGACGACCCCGGAGGAGGCGCACCTTTTCCTCGAAGCGGGGGAAGAGGCTTTTCACGATCCCTGGTCGATGAAGGGAATGGGCGAGGCGGTGGAGCGCATCCGCAAGGCCCTGCGGGACGGGGAACGCCTGCTCGTCTACGGGGACTACGACGCGGACGGGGTGTGCGCGTCCGCCCTCATGATCCGTCTGCTGCGGCGGCTGGACGCGGCGTTCGACGTCCGCATTCCGAACCGGCTGAAGGAAGGGTACGGCCTGAACCGGGAAGCCATCGACCGGGCGGCGGAAGACGGCTTCCGGCTGATCGTGACGGTGGACAACGGCGTAAGCGCCGTGGAGGAAATCGCGTACGCCCGGGAGAGGGGCATCGACGTGGTGGTCACCGACCACCACGAACCGCCGGCGGTGCTGCCGGAAGCGGTTGCCCTGGTGAATCCGAAGCGGCCGGACTGCCCTTATCCGTTCAAGGGGCTGTCCGGTGCCGGGGTGGCGTACAAGCTGGCGCACGCGCTGCTCGGCCGGCACGAAACGGAATTCGCCGATCTGGCGGCCATCGGCACCGTGGCGGATCTCATGCCCCTGGTGGATGAAAACCGGGCGCTGGTGCGCATCGGCCTCATGCGGCTGCGCGAGGCGGCATCGCCCGGGCTAAGGGCGCTGGCGGAAGCGTGCGGCTTCGACCCGGCCGCCCTGAGCAGCGGGCGCATCGCCTTCGGCCTGGCGCCGCGCCTCAACGCGGGCGGCCGGCTGGAGTCGGCGGATGGGGCCGTCCGCCTGCTGGTCACGGAGCGGGAGGAGGAAGCCGCGCAGCTGGCGCGGGAGCTGGACCGTCTCAACCGTGAGCGCCAGCAGCTGGTGGAGCGGACGCTGGCGGAAGCGGAAGAGCGCATTGCCCGGGAAGCGGCCGGGCGCGGAGGAGTGCCGCCCCTCTTCCTGACGGTGGCCGACGCTTCGTGGAATCCGGGAGTCGTCGGGCTGGTGGCCGCCAAGCTCGCCGAGAAGTACACCCGGCCCGCGCTGGTGCTGGCGGAAGACGCCGAAACGGGCCTGTGCCGCGGTTCGGCGCGTTCCGTCGGGGAATTCGACATGCACGCGGCCCTGACGGCCTGCGCCGATCTGCTGGAACATTTCGGCGGCCACCGCGCGGCGGCGGGCCTGACCGTGCGGAAGGAGCTTCTCGGCGAGCTGGCGGCCCGGCTGGAGGCGCTGGCGGAGGAGCGGCTGACGCCCGAAGACCGCATTCCCCGCAAAAAGGCCGACGTCCCGTGCACCGCGGACGAGCTGACCCTGGAAGCGGCGGAGCAGCTGGCGAAGCTGGAGCCTTTCGGACAGGACAATCCCGCGCCAACCTTCGTGCTGCGGGACGCCGTGGTGCGTTCGGCGCGGGCCGTCGGCGCGGATGGCAAACATCTGAAGCTGACCCTGCAACAGAACGGCCACACCCTGGAGGCCATCGGGTTTGACATGGGGGGCCTCCTCCCCTGGCTGGCGCCCGGCGTCTCGGTGGACCTGCTCGGAACGGCAACCGTCAGCGAATGGCAGGGCGTCAGGCAGGTGCAGTTCCAGATCAAGGACATCCGCTACGCGGGACTGCAGGTGCTGGACCGCCGGCGCGAGCGGCTTACCGAAGAGCGCATGGCCGAACTGCTGGAGACGATTCCGGACGGATGCGCCCTGGTCTGCGATTCGGTCCTGGAGGCGGAAAAATGGCGGCGCCGGCTGCCGGAAGGGGTGCCGGTCGCAAGCTACGCCGATCTGGCGGCGGCTTTCGCCGCGGCGGAGGCGGGACGGGCCGGGGCGGATGAAATCGCCGCCGCCCGCGCTCCGTTCCGCGCGGTACGCCATCTGGTGCTGTCCGGCCTGCCCGAAGGCGGGACGGAGGCGGACGCGGCTGCCCGGCTGCTGGCCGGCATGGACCATCTTGCCGCCGTACACGTGCACGCCGGGACGCGGCTGCCCGGCGCCGCTCCGGAAGCGGACCGCGGCGTCCGGAACGGGACCGCTGCCGACCGGGACATGCCGGACCGAACCGTTCCGGATCGAGGCATGCCGGACCGTATCGCTTCCGGCCGCGGCACGCCGGACCGGACCGCTTCAGACCGCGTCAAGCCGGATCGCACCGCTCCGAATCGCGGCGTGCCGGACCGGGCCCATTTCGCCGAAGCGTACGCCCTTTTCCGCGCCAAAGGCGCCTGGCCGGACGAACCGGACGGCTTCCTGAGCGAGGTGTCCGCACGGATCGGCTGGCCGCTGCCGGTGGTGCGCGTCATGCAGGACGTGTTCGAGGAACTCGGTTTTTTGCGCGTGGAGAACGGATGGGTGACGATGGAGCCTTCCCCGGCGAAACGGGAACTGGCCGAATCCGCCCGCTATCGCGAGGCCAGATGGCGGTGGACGGGCGAACGGCTTGCCGGCCTTCCGGCGGAGGCTCTGGCGGAATGGATGCGCCAGGCGCGCCGCATGGAGTGAAAGCCGGCTCCGGAAGCGGCGATCACGCATACAGCACATGCGTCAGAAAGGAGCAAACCGCGCATGGATTTCAAGCAGTACATACGGGTGATCCCGGACTTTCCGCAGCCGGGCATCCGATTCAAGGACATCACGACGCTGCTGAAGGACGGAGCGGCTTTCCGGGCGGCGATCCGGGCCCTGGTGGACGCGGTCAGGGACAGGCAGATCGAGGTGGTGGCGGGACCGGAGGCAAGGGGATTCGTCATCGGGGCTCCGCTGGCCCTCGAGCTCGGCGTCGGCTTCGTGCCGATCCGCAAGAGCGGGAAGCTCCCGGCGGAGACGGTGGAGGCGTCCTACAACCTGGAATACGGCACCGACAAGCTGGCCATCCACAAGGACGCCGTCCGGCCGGGGCAGCGGGTGCTGGTGGCCGATGATCTGCTGGCCACCGGCGGAACCATCGAGACCTGCGTGCGGCTGCTCAAACAGCTCGGCGCCGAAGTGGTCGGCGCCGCGTTCCTCATCGAGCTCGGTTATCTGAATGGCAGAGAAAAGCTGAAGGACGTCAACGTGTTTTCGCTGGTGCGGTACGATTGACGGAGCGCCCGCCCTCGGCGGCGCCGGCGACCCTGCCGGCGGGGACCGTTTTGTGCGCTTCCGCGATGGTCCCACCGCCCAGGCAGACTTCGCCGTCGTAAAACACCACCGCCTGCCCGGGGGTGATGGCCCGCTGGGGCTCGTCGAAGGCGACGTCCCAGCGCCCGTCGGGCCGGGGCGTCACGGTGACCCCCTGGTCGGGCTGGCGGTAGCGGAACTTGGCGGTGCAGCGGAAGGGGCCTTCCGGCCGGCGGGGGGAAATCCAGTGCACGTCTTCCGCTGTCAGGCCGACGGAGTACAAAGCGGGATGGCTGTGGCCCTGCACCACGTACAGCACGTTGCGCGCCAGGTCCTTGTCCGCCACGAACCAGGGTTCGCCGGTGCCGCCGCCGCCGATGCCGAGCCCGTGCCGCTGGCCGATCGTATAATACATCAGCCCTTCGTGGCGGCCTTTCTTTTCCCCCGTGTCCAGGTCGATCATGTCCCCCGGCTGGGCCGGCAGGTACCGGCGGAGAAACTCGCGGAAATTCCGCTCGCCGATGAAGCAGATGCCGGTGCTGTCTTTCTTGCGCGCCACGGGCAGGCCGGCTTCTTCGGCGATGCGCCGCACTTTCGCCTTGGTCAGATGGCCGACGGGGAACATCGCCCGGGAAAGCTGCTCCTGGGTCAGCGCATGGAGGAAATACGACTGGTCCTTGCCCGCGTCGGCGCCGCGGAGCAGCCGATATTCTCCGTCCTTGAAGCCTATGCGGGCATAGTGCCCGGTGGCGATCATGTCGGCGCCGAGACTTTGGGCGGCCCTTAGGAATTCCCCGAACTTGATCTCGCGGTTGCACATCACGTCCGGGTTGGGCGTGCGGCCCTTGCGGTGTTCATCCAGGAAGTAGTCGAACACCTTGCGCCGATACTCTTCTTCAAAATTGATCGTATAATGGGGGATGCCGATCAGGTCGCACACGCGGCGGACGTCTTCGGCGTCCCGGTCTGCGGCGCAGACGCCGCTTTCATCGGTCTCGTCCCAGTTTTTCATGAACATGCCGATGACGTCGTAGCCCTGCCGCTTGAGAAGAAGCGCGGCGACGGAAGAGTCGACGCCTCCGGACATGCCGACGACGACCCGGGTCGACGCGGGATCCCTGTGGTTCGGTGCGGACATCGGAATCACCCCCATAAAATTTTGATTGTCCACTTTTCCTCCAGATATGATATGATATCATAACTATGATATGGAGATACTTTTACTATAAACCAAATCCGTGACAAAAGCGAACGCTGGGGAACAATACGGGAACGAGGTGCCGGACTGGTGAAAATCTCCACCAAAGGCCGCTACGGCCTGACCATCATGATGGAGCTCGCCGCGAAATACGGCGAAGGTCCGATCTCGCTCAAAACCATCGCCGAGAAAAACGGGCTGTCGGAGCACTACCTGGAACAGCTGATCGCTCCGCTGCGCAACGCCGGGCTGGTGAAAAGCGTCCGCGGCGCCTTCGGCGGGTACGTGCTCACCAAGGAGCCGGAGAAGATCACCTCCGGGGACGTGATCCGCATCCTGGAAGGACCGATCAGCCCCGTGGATTTCACGGAGGAAGACGACCCGGCGAAGCGCGACCTGTGGCTGCGCATCCGGGACAGCATCGCCCAGGTGCTGGATTCCACCACGCTCCGCGATCTGATCCAGTACCGGGACGACGGACGCCACTCGGAAGGCTACATGTTCTACATCTGATCCCCGCCGCGCGCCGCGGTGTTTGGGCGTCAGGGGAGTAACGCATGACGAGACCGATTTACTTTGACCACGCTGCGACGACCCCCATGCACCCCGCTGCTTTGGAAGCCTACCTGGAAGCCGCCCGGAGCGGGCCGCTCAATCCGTCCAGCGTGCACGCCTGCGGGCGGGCCGCCCGCAGAATGCTGACCGATGCCCGCGACCGGATCGCGGCGCTTCTCGGCTGTCAGCCGCACGAACTGGTGTTTACCGGCGGCGGCACGGAAAGCGACAACGCCGCTCTCATCGGCGCCGCCCGGGCGCAGCGGGAGCGGGGCCGGACCGGCATCGTGACCACCGCCATCGAGCACGCCGCGGTGCTGGAGACGTGCCGGCGTCTTCAGGAGGAAGGCTTTCAGGTCACGTTTCTGCCGGCGGACGAACACGGCGTCGTCCGGGTCGCCGAAGCGGAGGCGGCCATCGACGAACGGACCGCCGTCGTCTCCGTCATGACCGTCAACAACGAGACCGGCGCGCGGCAGCCGGTGGAGGAGATCGGGGCCGTCGCCCGGAGCCGGGGCGCGGTGATGCACACGGACGCGGTCCAGGCGCTGGGCTGCGAGGAAATCCGCCTGGCGGACTGGCCCGTGGATCTGGCGACCTTCTCCTCGCACAAAATCGGCGGCCCCCTTGGCGTCGGCCTCCTCTACGTGCGCGAGGGCACGCCTTTCCGTCCGCTTTTGCGCGGAGGCCCGCAGGAGCGCGGCCGCCGGGCGGGGACGGAGAACGTGCCCGCCGTCGCCGCGTTTGCCCGGGCGCTGGAGCTGGCGGCCGCCGAGCGCGAAGAGCGGACGCGCCAGGCCGCCCGCGTGCGCGACGCCCTGCTCGCCGGCTTCGCTGCCATGCTGCCGGAAGGAGCCTGGACGGTCAACGGCCATCCGGACAAGCGGGTGCCGCACATCCTGAACGTCAGCTTCCCGGGTGTTCCCGCCCAGACGATGGTGATGAACCTGGACCTCGAAGGCGTGGCCGTCTCCGCGGGCGCTGCCTGCAGCGCGGGATCGCTCCGTCCCTCCCACGTGCTCGCCGCCATGGGCCTGCCGGAAGAAAGGGTCCGCTCCGCCGTCCGGTTCAGCTTCGGTTTGGGCAATACTACGGAAGAGGCGGCCAAAGTCGCCAAACTTGTTGCAACCATTTTGGCGCGTCTTTCGTAAGTATTTAGGAAGGCGTCCGAACGGGAGTGTGCCGGTTGATCCGTCAGGCGCAAAATGTCATCGGTCTGCCCGTGCTGCACGCCGGCGGCGGCAAGGTCGGCCGGGTGCAGGACGTCTGGTTCGACGAATCGTGGCGTTTTTGCGGCGTCGTGCTCCGCGAGCCTTTTCCCTGGCCGAGGCGGCCCGTGCGGGTCGTGCGGAAGGAAAGGATCGCTTCCTGGGGCGAAGACGCCCTGTTGGTCGACGGAACGGACGCGGTGGAGACGGTGGACATCAGGCGCCCGCTGCGCACGTTTGACACCGGTCCCGTCCGCCTGAAGGACAGGCCCGTCTACACCGTGGACGGACGGGAGCTCGGCCGCGTGTCCGACGTTTATATTCGGCCGGAAGAGGATAAACCGTGGATAGGGTATGAAGTCACGGACGGGTTCCTCGCGGACGTGACGGAGGGCCGGCGGAGGCTGTTTCTGCCGGAGGACGCCGACGTGGTGATCGGTGAAGACGCCATTCTTGTGCCCGCTTCCTGCGAGCGGGTGCTGGAGAGAAACCATAGAGAGCAAGGTGAACGCCTATGATGAGATGCCCCAACTGCAACTCGAGGGATATCGGCAAGATCGGTTCCCATCAGTATTATTGCTGGAGCTGCTTCATCGAGCTCACCGTCAACGGTGACAAGATGTCGGCTTATCAGGTGGAGGAAGACGGAACCCTCAGCTCGCTGGACGATCTGTTCTTCGACGGTCCGGCGGAATCGCAGGTTCACGCCAACTGAACCCGCGGCGGAGGCGGCCGTCTTTCGCCGTTTCCCGGGGAGAATGGCCCCGGGGGACAAGTACATATACTTTGGGTGAAACCGCCGCGCATGTCTCGCGGGCGAAAGCGGGGGATCCGCGTTGCGCCGTTTTGCCCAAAGCCGTCTTTTTGTCTTTCTCGTCTACGGAATCCTGGTGCTGCTTCTTTTGCACCTTTTCTCCCTCGTGCGGCCGATGCTGCTTTCGGTGTACGATTTCCTGAAAGCCGTCCTCGCCCCGTTCCTCATCGCGATGATCATTTCCTATGTGCTCCATCCCGTCGTTTCCCTCCTGCACGGGCGGAAAGTGCCAAGGACCGCCGCGGTGCTGCTCATCTATGCCGTGTTTATTTTTGTTTGCACCGTGTTCCTGCTCAACGTCGTTCCCGTGCTGGTGAACCAGTTCCGCGAACTGGGCGGCCACATGCCCGAGCTGACGATGAAAACGCAGCAGATGATGGACACCTTCAACAACAGCCACTGGCTGCCGCAGGGCGTGCGCGACGGCATCAACCGGTCCCTGGCCGCGCTGGAAAAGCAGATTGAAGAGTGGATCGCGGATTCCCTGAACAACATCGGCGGCATGGTCAACACCCTGTTCATCTTCGCCATCGTGCCGTTTTTGGCGTTTTACATGCTCAAGGACATGGACATTTTCGAGCGGGCCGCTCTGCATTACGTTCCCCGCGCCCGCCGTGCCGCGGTGGTGCGGCTGCTCCGCGACATCGACCAGGCCCTGGGCAGCTACATCCGAGGGCAGTTCATCGTCTCCCTGGTCGTGGGCGTGCTGGCTTACATCGGCTATTTGATCATCGGCATGCCGTATCCGCTCCTCATGGCGAGCTTCGTCGCGCTGTTCGAAATCATTCCCTACCTGGGGCCGTTCCTCGGGGCGCTGCCCGCGCTGATCATGGCGGCCACCATTTCGTGGAAAATGGTGCTGCTGGCCGCGCTGGTCAACCTCATCTGCCAGAACCTCGAAAGCAACGTGATCAGCCCGCAGGTGGTGGGACGCACCCTGCACATCCATCCGCTCACCATCATCCTCGTGCTGCTGGTGGGCGGGGAGCTGGCGGGCGCCGTCGGCCTCATCCTCGCCGTGCCCGCCTACGCCGCGCTCAAGGTCGTGTTCCAGCACCTGTTCGCGTACTACATCCGCCGAAAAACCGTTTGACATGGCAAAAACGGGTTGTCTATAATTAGCCTGCGAGATTCCGACGCCGCTGGGGCGTTTTATTTTTGCGAACCGTTTTGATTATCGCGAACCGGAGGATGACCGATGAAACCGCTCACCGCCGCCGAAATTCGCGCCAAATGGCTGGACTTTTTCCGCAGCAAGGGACACCACATCGAGCCGAGCGCTTCGCTCGTGCCGCACAACGACCCTTCGCTTTTGTGGATCAACGCCGGCATGGCGCCGCTCAAGCCGTACTTTGACGGGCGGATGAAGCCGGACAATCCGCGCATCGCCAACGTGCAGAAGTGCATCCGCACCAACGACATCGAGAACGTCGGCAAGACGCGGCGGCACCACACGTTTTTCGAGATGCTCGGCAACTTTTCCATCGGCGATTATTTCAAAAAAGAAGCGATCCAGTGGGCCTGGGAGTTCCTGACGGACGAAAAGTGGATCGGGTTCGACCCCGAACGGCTTTCCGTGACCGTTCACCCCGACGATGAAGAAGCCTATCGCCTCTGGCACGAGATGATCGGCCTGCCCGAATCGCGCATCTACAAGGAACCGGGCAACTTCTGGGACATCGGCGAGGGGCCGTGCGGGCCGTGCACGGAAATTTTCTACGACCGCGGCGAAAAGTACGGCGACCCGTCCGATCCGGAGTGCTATCCGGGCGGCGAGAACGAGCGCTATCTCGAAGTGTGGAATCTGGTGTTTTCGCAGTACAACCACAACAAGGACGGCAGCTACACGCCCCTGCCCAGCAAGAACATCGACACCGGCGCGGGGCTGGAGCGGATCGCCTCGATCCTGCAGGACGTCGATTCCAACTTCGACACCGACCTGTTCCAGCCGATCATCCAAAAGATGTGCGCCATCGCGGGCGTGCGTTACGGCGAGGACGAGGCGACGGACGTGGCGCTGAAAGTGATCGCCGACCACATCCGCGCGGTGGCCTTTGCCGTCGGCGACGGCGTGCTGCCGTCCAACGAGGGCCGCGGCTACGTCATCCGCCGGCTGCTGCGCCGCGCCGTGCGCTACGGCCGGACGCTGGGCGTCGACCGCCCGTTCATGTGGGAGCTGGTGGAGACGGTCGGGCGGATCATGGGCGACTTCTACCCCGAGGTCCGGGAGAAAAGGGAATTCATCGAACGGGTGATCCGCACCGAGGAGGAGCGTTTCCACGAGACGCTGGAGGAAGGCCTGGCCATCCTCGCCGGGCTGTGCGACCAGGCCCAAAGCCGGGGCGAGACCGTCATCGCGGGGCGGGACGCCTTCCGGCTGTATGACACCTACGGCTTCCCCCTGGATCTGACCGTGGACTACGCCGCCGAGCGGGGGCTGACCGTGGACCGGGAAGGCTTCGAGGCGGCGATGGAAGAGCAGCGGGAGCGGGCCCGCGCCGCCCGGAAGGAGACCGGCGGCATGCAGGTGCAGGGCGGGCCGCTTTCGGATTTCGCCGAGGCCAGCGAATTTGTCGGTTATGACATGGTGGCGTGCATGGCGAAGGTGATCGCCCTGGTGGTGGACGACCGCCTGGCGGAGGAAGCGCCGGACGGCGGGCGCGCCCTGGTCATCCTGGACCGGACGCCGTTCTACGCGGAAAGCGGCGGCCAGGTGAGCGACCGCGGCGTCCTTCGCGTCCTCGGCGGCAATGTCGTGGCAACGGTGGAAGCGATGAGCAAGGCGCCGATGGGGCAGCACGTGCACCACGTGACGGTGACGGGCGGCCCGTTGCGCGTGGGCGACACGGTCACCGCGGAAATCGACGCGGCGGCCCGGGCCGACATCGTGCGCAACCACACGGCCACGCACCTCTTGCACAAGGCGCTCCGGGAAGTGCTCGGCGACCATGTCGCCCAGGCCGGTTCGCTGGTGGAAGCCGAACGGCTGCGGTTTGACTTTTCGCACTTCGGTCCCATGACGGAAGAAGAGCTGGCGGAAGTGGAGCGCCGCGTCAACGAGCAGATCTGGAAAGGCATTGACGTGACGATCACCCATATGCCGCTCGCGGAAGCGAAGGCGATGGGCGCCATGGCGCTCTTCGGCGAAAAATACGGCGACATCGTCCGCGTCGTGAGCGTGGGCGATTACAGCATCGAGCTGTGCGGCGGCTGCCACGTGCGCAACACCGCCCAGATCGGGATGTTCAAGCTGGTCTCGGAAGGCGGCATCGCCTCCGGCGTCCGCCGCGTGGAGGCGGTGACCGGCCGGCACGCTTACGCCTACGCGAACGCCCAGGCGAAGACCCTCCGCGAAGCGGCGGAGGCGCTGAAATGCGCCCCGGCGGAAGTGCCGAAACGCCTGGAGGCCTTGCAGGGCGAGCTGCGCCAGGCGCAGCGCGAAATCGAATCGCTGCGCGGCCGGCTGGCCCGGTTCGAAGCCGCCGGCCTCGCCGAGCAGGCGAAGACGGTGGCCGGCGTGAAACTGGTGGCGGCGCGGGTGAAGGCGGACGGCGCCGACGCGCTGCGCGGCATGGCCGACGAACTCAAGGCCCGGCTCGGCTCGGCGGTGATCGTGCTTGGCGCGGCTTCGGAAGGCAGGGTGAATTTCGTTGCCGCCGCCACGCCCGACGTCGTCGCGAGAGGCGTCCACGCCGGCAAGCTGGTCAAGGAGCTGGCCGCCATGAGCGGCGGCGGAGGCGGCGGACGGCCGGACATGGCCCAGGCGGGCGGCAAGGACCCGTCACGGCTGGATGAGGCTTTGCGGGAAGTGGAGCGGCTGGTGTTGGCGCAGCTGGGCGGCTGATTTTTCGTGAATTTTCCTGCGGATTTTCCGCTTCAACCGGAATATGTTATGATGGGGATGGCGACAAGGCTGGACGAGACCGCTGCAACGGCGGAAAGCGAGGTGCCGTCGGTGATCCCTTCGGATGCGAACCACAGCGCCATGGACGAAACCGTCAAGTTCAATATGGCGGCCGAGCATGAAGAAATCTCGGCCCGCGAGATCCTGCTGACGGTGTACGACGCGCTGGTGGAGAAGGAATACCATCCGATCAACCAGATCGTCGGTTATCTGCTGTCGGGCGATCCCGCCTACATTCCCCGGCACAGGAACGCCCGCAGCCTGATCCGCAAAAAGGAACGCGACGAGCTCATCGAGGAACTGGTGCGCTTTTATCTGGAAAGGCAGCGTTAGCCATGCGGGCGCTCGGGCTGGATGTCGGCGAACGCCGGATCGGCGTGGCCGTCAGCGACGAAATGGGCTGGACGGCCAGCCCCGTCGGCACCGTCGAGCGGACGGGGGACGGCGGGGAATTCCGGCGCATCGCCGAGCTCGCGGAACGGTACCAGGCGGATGTCATCGTGGTGGGCCTGCCGGTCAACATGAACGGAACCCTCGGACCCGGTGCCGAAAAAT
Organism: Paenibacillaceae bacterium; assembly: GCA_036563895.1. Taxonomy (GTDB): domain Bacteria; phylum Bacillota; class Bacilli; order Paenibacillales; family Paenibacillaceae; genus ZCTH02-B3. Next base: position 2,355 of record DATCLN010000090.1, on the reverse strand, counting down.
GCATGGCATTTGCCGAGAAGCTGCGGCAAACATTAAACATGCCCGTCCATTTGTGGGATGAAAGGCTGACGACGGTCACCGCCGAACGCACCCTGATCGAGGCGGGCATGGGCCGGCGCAGGCGGAAACAGGTCGTGGACCGGCTGGCGGCGGCGGTCATGTTGCAGCACTATCTCGATTCCCGGGGGAAACGGGGGGAGAACAATGAGCGATGACGTTCGCGTGCGGGACGAAGCGGAGATCATCTACATCCCGGACGATGAAGGAAACGAGGAAGCCTTCGAGGTGATCATGCGCTTCGAGCTGGACGACGGAACCAACCGCAAGTACCTGATGGTGGTTCCGGCCGACGAGGATCCGGACGCCGAAGGGGAACAGGAAGTCTACGCGTTCCGCTACGAGGAAGACGACGGCGACGAGCTGCGGCTGTATCCCATCGAGGACGAGGAAGAATGGGACATCGTCGAGGAAACGTTCAACACGCTGATGGAAGAGCTGGATGAATCGGAAGCGGAAGCCGACGCCGCTTCGGACCGCTGACGGAGGGACGGGACGATGGAGACCTTGCGCGAGCGGTTCGGGGAGTGGGTGACGCTCACCGAGGACGGCAAAGACGCGGAAACGTACCGCCTGCTGGCGGAGCTGACCGTGGGCGGCCGCCGGTACGCCATCCTGCAGACGGAAGCCATGATGCGGGATGACGACATCGAAGTGATGCGGATCGTGGAGTCGCCCGACGGGGAGCCGCAGCTGGAGACCGTGGAAGACGACGCGGAATGGGAAAGCGTGGCGGAGGCGTACGACGATCTCCGATTCGGCGGGGATGAAGTTCCGTGACGCCGAAGGGCGGACGGGAAGGCAGCGGCCCAAATCGGTACGATTGATCCGGAAAGAGCGGGCAACCGCTCTTTTCCGATTGCGCCTGTTTCGGTTCCCATGGCTTCGGGAGGGAAGACGTTGGACATCGATCGTTATGCGGACGCGCCGGCTGTCCGCGCGCCGGAGGGAGACGGGGAGCCGTCCTCCAACAAGGCGCGCCGGAAGCGGAAGAAAAACTGGCATCCCATGATGTGGTCCTTTTTCATCGCCCTCGGGCTGGTGCTGGTTTCGGCGGGCGGCGTCCTGTATTACGTCTGGAACGGGCTGCGCCCGCCAGCCCCCGGCGGCGAGCCGGTGCGGGTGACGGTGGAAAGGGGCATGCGCGCCCAGCAGGTGGCCGAGCTTCTGGAGCAGCACGGCCTGATCCGCGACGCCTGGCTGTTTGGCGCCTGGCTGAAGTGGAAGGGCGAAGGCAGCCGGTTCCAGGCGGGCATTTACGAATTCGTGCCCGGGACAAGCCGCGAGGAAATCGTCCGCAAGCTCAACGTGGGGGAGACGGTGGCGCCCGCCACGTTCCGCTTTACGATTCCGGAAGGGCTGACGATCCGGCAGATGGCGGACCGGCTGGAGAAGGCCGGCGCGGTCAGCGCGGACGAATTTTTGCGGGCGGCGCGGGATCTTTCCCGCTTCGCCGAATTCGAATGGGTGCGGGCCATTCCGGCGGACGCCGGCATCATCGAGCCGCTGGAGGGGTATCTGTTTCCGGAAACCTATGAAATGCGGACCGGCAGCACCGCGGAGGACATCATCCGGCGCATGCTGGCGGAACTGGACCGCAAGCTCGGCAGCCTGCCGGAAGACTGGATGGAGACGATGGAAGAGCGGGGGCTTACGCTGCACGAACTGCTCACCATTGCCTCGCTCATCGAGCGGGAAGTGGCCGTCGACAAGGAACGGCCCCTCGTGTCCAGCGTCATCGCCAACCGGCTGGAGAAGGGGATGCCGCTGCAGATCGACGCGACGATCCAATACGTGCTGGACGAGCCCAAGGAAAGGCTTCTGGAAGAGGACCTCAAGGTGGAAAGCCCGTACAACACCTATCTGAACAAGGGCCTTCCGCCCGGGCCCATCGCCGCGCCCGGCCTCAAATCCATCGAAGCGGCGCTTTATCCGGCGGATACCGACTATTTGTATTACGTCACGAAAAAGGACGGTTCCGGCGAGCACCTGTTTGCGTCGACGCTCAGCCAGCACAACCGGAACATCCGGACCAGCGAGGAGAACGCCCGGAAGCTGCAGCAACAGCAGCAGGGGCAATAGCTCAGCGGCCGCCGGCAGGGCCGGCGGTATTTTTGCTCCGCCGGCGGGGGCGGCAATTTTGCTCCCGTCCGGCGGTTCTTGTACGCCCAGCATGGGCGTCATCTCTACGGTGAAAGTCCGGAATGGGGGCTGGCGAGCGCCTACCATTAGCCAAAGGCAAGGGTGCCTGCCGCGAGGCGGGATCTGAAGGAAGCCGGAGGCAAACGCACGGGCCAA
>DATCLN010000089.1:0-19226 GCA_036563895.1 Paenibacillaceae bacterium | reverse complement strand
CCTTGGCCCGTGCGTTTGCCTCCGGCTTCCTTCAGATCCCGCCTCGCGGCAGGCACCCTTGCCTTTGGCTAATGGTAGGCGCTCGCCAGCCCCCATTCCGGACTTTCACCGTAGAGATGACGCCCATGCTGGGCGTACAAGGAAGGGCGGCGGACGGCGGATGATGTGTTCCGCCCCCCGCCGCTCTTCCGTCAGCCGTTTTTTCGCCTCCGCCGCAAGATGCGGAGCGCTTCGGCGAAATCGTCCGGAAGCGGCGCCTCCACCTCCAGCTTTTCCTTGGTCCAGGGATGATTCCACACAAGCCTTTCCCCGTGCAGGGCCTGCCGTGCGATCAGGTCGCGGTGGCCGCCGTACATCCCGTCGCCGGCCAGCGGATGGCCGATGTGGGACAGATGCACGCGAATCTGATGGGTGCGGCCCGTTTCCAGTTCCAGCCGGACCAGCGTATGGGTTTCGAAACGCTCCACCACAAAAAAGCGGGTGACCGCGGGGTCCCCCGTCTCGCTGACCCGGCGCCGCGTGGGATGATGCCGGTCCTGGCCGATGGGCAGGTCGATCTTGCCCTTGTCCTGGGGGATGACGCCTTCCGCCAAAGCCAGGTAGATGCGGCCGATCTTTTTTTCCCGCATCATCTTGTCGTAGTGCTGGTGGGCAAACTCGTTCTTGGCGTAGAGAATGGGGCCCGTCGTTTCCTTGTCCATCCGGTGGATGTGCCGCACGCGCAAATCCTGCCCCGTCATCTCGTAATAGGCCGCCACCGCGTTGGCCAGGGTGCGCCGCTGGCCTTTGACGCTGGGGTGCATTTCGATGCCGGCCGGCTTGTTGACGACCAGCGTGAAATCGTCCTCGTACAAAATGTTCAGGTCCATCCAGTCGGACGGAAAATCCCGGCGCTCCCTCGGAAACAGCCGCAGGCGCAGATACGGCCCCTGAAGATGTACGCCGCGGCTCTCAAGCAGCTTATCCAGCAGTTTGGCCGGCAGCGGCGTCCGCTTGAGCACCGCGTGCAACGGCACGCCGACCAGGGATTCGGGCAGGCGGATTTCCATCCATTCGCCTTTCCGCTTGCCCGGTTTCAGCATGGCCGCCTGCGGGAGGGACGCCTGCCGGCCGTTTCGTTTTCTTCCGCTCATCACGCAACACCCCGAATGCCGCTTCGACGGACGTGGATCAATGCTCCCAATGTCTCATCGACGCATGCGGATCAATGCTCCAGAATGCTTCGGTTCATGTGCCGAGGCTGCGGGTGAAAAATTATAGTCAATTTTTTGACTAAAAAGATCGTGCAAAACCTTGAATTGCGGCTTTTTAGTCGATTTTTCGACTATATTTGGGCTTCGAAAACGCCGGGACCGGTTTTGGAGTCGATTTTTCGACTAAAAACTTTCAATTCGCCCTTCGCGGCGGATTCCGAAGTCGATTTTTCGACTAAAAATTTTTGCCGACCGTCCCCGAAGGACGATGAACGATTCCGCCACATGGAGCAAGCCCGGCGGATGCGGGACGCCTCCGCTCCCACCGCAACGGCCGACCGGCCGCACCCGGCGGTCAGCCCGCGCGGACGGACCATTCCTCCAGCGGCATGAGCGGTTCCGCGTGCATGTCCAGCGGGGTGAACTGGCCGCGCCTCCATTTCAGGTCGGCGGCCGCCGCGATCATGGCCGCATTGTCCGTACACAAATCCATCGGCGGAATGAGCAGCGGCAATCCGGCTTCCCCGCACAGCTCCCGCATCCTGCTCCGCAGGCCCCGGTTGGCGGCGACGCCGCCGCAGAGCAGCACCTGCTTCACGCCGTACACCTGCGCCGCCCGCATCGTTTTGCCGGTGAGCACGTCCACGACGGATTCCTGAAATCCCCGGGCCAAAGCGGCGAACATCGGGACCTCTCCCCGCATGACGGCGCGGTTCACTTCCGACAGCACGGCGGTCTTCAGGCCGCTGAAGCTGAAATCGAAGGAATCGGGCTCCAGCCAGGCGCGGGGCATTTCGATGCAGTCATCCGCGTCCGTCGCGAGCCGGTCGATGTGGGGACCGCCGGGGTACGGGAAGCGCAGGGCGCGCGCCACCTTGTCGTAGGCTTCCCCGACGGCGTCGTCCCGTGTCTGCCCGACGATGCGGAACACCCCTTCCTCCGGCAGCAGCACCAGTTCGGTGTGCCCGCCGGAGACCACCAAAGCCAGGGCCGGATAGACGATTTCGCCGACCAGCCGGTTGGCGTAAATATGGCCGGCGATGTGGTGCGTGCCGATCAGCGGCACACCGAGCGCCAGGGCCAGCGCCTTGGCCGCCGAGATGCCGACCAGCAGCGATCCGACCAGACCGGGTCCCTGCGTGACAGCCACGGCGTCGATGTCGCCACGGCTCACGCCGGCACTCCGGAGTGCTTCCTCCAGGATGACCGTGATTTGCTCCACGTGCTTCCGCGAAGCGATCTCCGGAACGACCCCGCCGAAGCGGCGGTGAATGTCCGTCTGGCTGGCGACGATGTTGGACAGCACTTCGCGCCCGTCCCGCACGACGGCGGCGGCCGTCTCGTCGCAGCTCGTTTCGATGGCCAGGATGAGACTGGGTTTTCCGGAATGCATGTTCCTTCTTCTCCTCGATACGGGCGACGGCCTTATCCGCCGCCGAATGCGCCGGTGCCGTTTTGCCCGTTTTGCCCGGAAGACGGTCCCTGGGACGGAGCCGCCGAAGCGGCGGGCTCCGGGGGCAAGTCCGCCCACATGATCAGGGCGTCTTCCATGTTGTCTGTGTAATAGCCGGGCCGCACGCCGCAAGAGACGAATCCGAGTTTTCGGTACAGCCGCTGCGCACGCTCGTTGGACACCCTCACCTCGAGGGTCATCCGCCGGGCACCCAGCGAGCGCGCCTCTTCCATCAGCCATCGCATCAGCCGCTCGCCCAGTCCCCGCCCGCGGAACGGCTCCCGCACGGCGATGTTCGTGACATGGGCTTCGTCCGCGATCACCCACATCCCGCAGTATCCGATGATCTGGCCGTCCTGCTCCAGCACGGAATACCGGGCAAACCGGTTGTGCACCAGTTCGGTGCGGAAAGCTTCGGCGGACCAGGGCAGCGTGAACGATTCCTTTTCAATCTGGGCGACCGCGGGCACATCTTCCAGCACCATCGCCCGAATCACCGGCTTGTTCATGGCCGCTCCGCCTTCCCGGCCGCCAGCTTGATCTCCGCTTCGGGCGGCTGCGTATAGTTCGGCGCGAACGGATGGACATCGTCCCGTTCGCCGCGGAAATAGCGCAGGGCTGCCAGTCTGCCGACGGCGGCGGCATCCATCTGCTGCGGCCCGCAGGACACGGAAACGGCGGCAAGCCCGGCGAGTTCGGCGATCACGCCTTCAAACGGCCCGATCTCGCCGACGAAGCGCACCTCCGCCGCGCCCGCCTCTTTCGCGGCGGCAAGCACCCCTTCCGCCCAGCCGCGAAACGGCCGGATGCCGTCGGCTTCCTCACGCCGCCAGTCGCCCCTGCCCGGTCCGCCCGCAAACAAGGCCGTATAGGCGTCGCCCCTGCGCGCGTTCATCACCGGCACGAACCAGAGCCGGCCCGCCGGCGGGCGGTCCGGTCCGGCGGCGCTTTTCACCGCCTCTTCCCGCGCCGCATACGCCAGGGCTTCCAGGCTGGAGACGCCGATCAGCGGCTTGTCCCAGGCCCAGGCCAGCGTTTTGGCCACCGTGACACCGATGCGGACCCCCGTGTACGAACCGGGTCCCCGGCCGACGGCGATGGCGGCCAGCATTTCCGGTCCGACGCCGTGCCGGTCCATCATCTCCCGGATTTCCGGCACCATGCGCACCGAGTGGTTCCGCTCAGACAGCCACTGGCGGGATTCCGCCACCACAACTTCGTCCGCCGCCGGTTCCCCGCCCTCCGCCGGCTCCGGCCTGCCGTGCAGTTCAAGCAGCGCGCACGCCAGCGTCGCGGTGGAGGTGTCCAGCGCCAGCAGCATGCGCGGATTCAGGGGATTCATGCGCCCGATCCCTCCCGCAGCGGATCCATCCCCGCATCGCGGCAAAGCCTGTCATACCGCTCCCCTACCGGTGTTGCGGTGATGATCCGCGAAACGGGGCCGACCGTCTCCAAATGGAGATGAAGCCGCTCCGGCGGAAGCATCGGCCCGATGCGCGACGCCCATTCCACCAGCGTCACCCCGTCTCCAAAAAAATAATCGTCCAGCCCGAGTTCCTCCGCCTCTTCGGGAGAAATCCGGTACATGTCCATATGGTAAAAAGGCAACGTTCCGCCTTCATACTCCTTGATGATCGTAAAAGTGGGACTGTTGACGATTCCGGCGACGCCGAGCGCGCGGGCGAAAGCCTGGGCAAACCGCGTTTTGCCGGCGCCCAGCTCTCCGTCCAGGGCCAGCGTCATCCCGGGCCATGCCGATCCCGCAAGCCGGGAAGCCAGCTCCTCGGTGCCGGCTTCGCTGTCCGCCCGCCATATGTAGCGTTTTTCCCCGTCCATGTTCCACTCCACGCCTTTCCACCGCCATCCGGGCCCGCAAGCCGGCGGGACGCCCGGCATCTGCGGCGCACCAGCGGGCGCCGCTTAACCGTCCTCACCATCTTTGCCGCGGAAATGGTCATAGCCGCGCTTCGCCACGGCAATCCGTTTCCCCGCCGACGTCTCCAGCCAGACGCCGGGCGGCCCGGCCACCGTTTCGCCGACGAGAAAAAACGGCAGCCCCGCTTCGCGGAAGGCGCGCTTCGCCTCGTCCTCGTCCGCCGCGTCGATGGTTCCGACCAGCGCGTAATCTTCGCCGCCGTACAGCATCCAGTCCAGGGGCGTCCGCCCGCAGCGCCGGGCGTAGGCGGCCAGATCGCCGGCCACCGGCAAATCGTCCTGGCGCAGCACAATTCCGACGCCGGACGCCTCGGCGATCTCCCACGCCTCGCTCGCCAGCCCGTCGCTGATGTCGTTCAGCGCCCGTCCGAACCCCCGCTCCGAAAGCAGCAGTCCGGCCCGCACGTGGGGCTCCGGCCGCCGGTGCGCCCTGACCAGCGAATCGGGCGGGCGGGGCGCTTCCGGATGGAGCAGGCCGTACAGCCCGGCCGCCGCCAGGCCGATCGGACCGGTGAGAAACACCCTTTGCCCCGGCGAGGCTCCGCTGCGCAAAAGCGCCTTTCCCGCGCGCACCTGGCCTGTCACCGTCACCGAAATGACGAGATCGGCGCGCGAGGCCGTGGTATCCCCTCCGATGACCGCCACCCCGTAGCGGTCGGCGCAGGCGTAGAGGCCGTCATACAGCGCCTGCGTCCGCGCGGGCGGCCAAGACGGCGGAACGCATACCGTCACCAGCGCATGCAGGGGCCGGCCACCCATGGCGGCAATGTCGCTGATGCAGGAAGCCATCGCCTTGTACCCCACGTCCGCGTCGCCCATCGTCTCGGTCCGGAAATGGACGCCCTCCGCCATCGCGTCGACGGTAAGCAGCCATTCCGTATTCCCGCCCGGCGAGGCCACCACCGCCGTATCGTCGCCGATGCCGGCAACGACGCCCCGCGAGGACAGGAATTCCGCGCTCTGGCGCCCTTCCGTCCACGCGCGGATCAGGGCGAATTCGTCGGGATGCGCCACGGCGCAAGCTCCTTTCCGCGAGCGTGTCCATCTCCATTGTATAACGGTATTATATCGGTGGCCGGCCAAACATGCAAAAACATGACAAAATTTTGCCCGCGGTGCAACACAAAACAAGCGCCGGTTCGCGATGAACCGGCGCCGGACGCGATGATCAACGGCGATTTATTGGTAATAACGGGGAGCCTGTTGGTGGGTTTTCGCCGCGTATGGGGTGCCGAAGCCCGCTCCGCCGATCGGCTGCCGGGTCGAATGCGTCACCGGCGGATTCGACGCGGCAAAGACGGACGGCTGCTGTCCCGCCGAAGCGTAGGAGGTCGACGGACCGAAGGAAGCGGGCTGCTGGGGCCAGCCGGTCTGGGCGGCGTAGGAAGGCGTTTGCGCCGGCTGGGCGAACGACGCCTGTTCCAGCTGCTTGCACATCTGCTTGATCTGGTTCAGCTGCTGAACGACGTTTTGGTGGTTCTGCAGCGCCTGCTGGATGGTGTGGACCGCTTCCTGTTCCTTCTGGATCAGCTGCTGCAGCTCCGTGATGTTCTGCTGTTCTTTTTGCAGCATTTGCTTGTAGACCTGGTTGGACCGGTTTGTCGTATCGATGAGCTGCTGCGCGATCTGTTCGCATTGGCGGGCGATGCTCGAAACGTTGACTTGATGCATGTTTCCTGATCCTCCCTGGAAAAAGTTGGTATGGGGCATCCGTCCCGGCATAGTATGATCGGGCATCCGGGGATCTATGCCCGGGGTTCCGCCGTCTCCGGCCCGGACATGGGCGCAAAATCGTCCGGCTCCACCGTCGTGTCGCCGATGTACCCGTTGTGTTCCGTGACGCGCCCTCCGCCCAGCCCTTCGTTGACCATCCGGTCCACGTCAAGCTCGTATTTCTCTTTTCCTTCAAAAGGCAAATCGTCTGCGGAGGCTCCTTTTTTGTCCACACCGATCATCCCCTTGCCTAAAAATCATCCGGCCGGACCGCCGTTACCGCCAATATGCCCCGGGGTGCGGAACTTCATGCGCTCCGGCATGCCGAAAACGCGGGAGAAATAAAATAAGAAAGCAATCCGATGCCAAAAGGAAAAAGGAGCCGAACGCGATGCAAACGGTGTGGAAAGGGGCCATCAGTTTCGGTCTGGTGCATGTGCCGGTGAAAATGTTCGCGTCCACCGAAGACAAGGACGTCCATTTCCGGCTGATCCACAAAGCCTGCGGGACTCCCGTTTCGTATGTCCGGACGTGTCCGCATTGCGAAACGCAGGTGGAATGGGAGGACATCGCGCGGGGTTATGAATACGAAAAAGGACGCTTCGTCCTGTTCGACGAGGAGGAACTGGAGGCAATCAAGCCGGAGAGCGCCCGCACCATCCGGATCCTTGATTTTGTTTCCCTGGAGGAAATCGATCCGATTTTTTTCCAAAAAACGTATTACCTCTCCCCCGACCAGGCCGGGGAAGGGGCTTACGCGCTGCTTCTGGAGGCGATGCGCCAGACCGGCCGCATCGGCATCGCCCGGGTGGCCATCCGCAGCAAAAGCAGTCTGGCGGCAATCCGGGCGTACGGCAACTGCATCTGCATGGAGACGATGTTTTATCCCGACGAAATCCGTTCCCTCGAAGCCGTGCCCAATTTGCCGAAGGAATCGAGGGTCGACCCGCGGGAGCTGGACCTGGCGAAAATGCTCATCGAACAGTTGACCGCTCCCTTCGACGCGGCCAAATACACCGACGATTACCGCGCCGCCGTGCTGGACGCGATCCAGCGGAAAATCGCCGGGCAGGGAGCGGATGTCGTCGCCGCGCCGGCCGTCGAGCGGACCAACGTCATCGACCTCATGGCCGCGCTCCAGGCCAGCCTTGAGGCGGTCAAAAACAAAGACGCGGCGGGGGAAGCCGGCGCCGGCGCCGCGGACGGAACGTCCAGGCCCAAGCGCCGGGCGGCCCGGGCGAAAGAGCCCGTGCGGTAGGGGCATCGCCAAATGGAGCACCTTCCGGGAGGGGACGGACCCGGCCTCCCGGTCCCAAACTCCAAACGGGACAGGCCTACCCCGTCTGCGCCCCGTACATCCGGCTGTAATAGCCGCCAAGCCGCATGAGTTCTTCATGTTTGCCCCGCTCCACCACGGTGCCGTCCTCGATGACCAGAATCTCGTCTGCTTCCCGGATCGTGTTCAGCCGGTGGGCGATGACGAAGCTGGTGCGCCCTTTCATCAGGTTCAGCAGCGCCCGCTGGATCTGCCGCTCGGTGCGGGTGTCGACGCTGCTGGTCGCCTCGTCGAGGATCAGGATGGACGGCCGGGTCAGCATCACCCGGGCGATGGCCAGGAGCTGCCGCTCGCCATGGCTCAGGTTTCCGCCGTTTTCGGACAGCACCGTGTCGTACCCCTTGGGCAGCCGGCGGATGAACCGGTCGGCGCCCGCCAGCCTCGCCGCTTCCTCCATTTCCTCGTCCGTGGCGTCCGGCCGGCCGTATTTGATGTTTTCCCGGATGGTGCCGGCAAACAGGTACGTGTCCTGCAGCACCACCCCGAAGCAGCGGCGCAGGCTGTCCCGCGTGTACTCCCGGATGTCGCGGCCGTCGATCAGGATGCGCCCCTCCGTCACGTCGTAAAACCGCGTGAGGAGATTGACAATGGTGGTTTTCCCCGCGCCGGTCCGGCCCACCAGGGCCACCGTCGCGCCGGCGGGGACGGTGAACGACACGTCCCGCAGGGCCGGCACCTCCGGACGGTAGGAAAACCGGACGTTTTCAAACACCACGTGGCCGCGGGGGTTTTCCAGGGGGACGGCGTCCGGCGGGTCGGCGGGCTCCTCCCGCTCGTCCATCACCTCGAAGACCCGCTCCGCCCCGGCCACGCCGGACTGGATCATGTTGAACAGGTTGGCCATGTCGTTGAGCGGCCGGACGAACTGGCGGGAATAGGTCATGAAACTGGCGATGGCCCCGACGGTGATGTCGCCCCGGATCGCCAGGATGCCTCCCGCGACGGCGACCACGGCAAAGCCCAGATTGCCGATGACGTTCAGCATCGGCATCAGGAAACCGGACAGAATTTGGGCTCTTAAGCCCGTTCCATACAAATCGCTGTTGAGTTCGTCGAACACGGCGACGGCGCGCTCTTCCCGGCCGTATGCCCTGACCGTGCGCAGGCCGGTGATGGTCTCCTCCACATGGGCATTCAGCCGTCCAAGGGCGGCCTGCTGTTCCCTGAACAGGACGCGGGTCCGGCGCGTGATGCTCCGCACCAGCCACCAGACAAGCGGCACCGTCACCATGCTGGCCAGGGTGAGCAGGGGGCTGATGACCAGCATCATCGCCAGCGAACCGACCAGCGCGACGGCACCGGACATGAACTGGATCGCGGGCTGCGACAGGCTGGAGCTGACGTTGTCGACGTCGTTGGCCAGCCGGCTCATCAGCTCCCCGTGCTGCCGGGCGTCGAAATAGGACAGCGGCAGTTTCTGCAGCTTCCCGAACAGCGATGCCCTGAGCCGCCGGACCACCCGTTGCGAAACGGCGGCCGACAGCCGCCCCTGCATCAGATGGAGCAGGGCGTCCGTCAAATAGGCGGCCGCGAGGACAAGGATCATGATCCGCAGCAAACCGGTGTCGACGCCGGCTTCCGCCCCGATGGCGTCCACCGCCACGCCGATCCAGTACGGAGCCGCCAGCGCCAGGACGGACGAAACCATCACGGCGAGAAGCGCCAGGACAAACCGGCCGCGTTCCGGGCGAAGCCAGCCCCACAGCCGCCGCAGCGTGCCGGTGAAGCTTTTCGGCTTCGCCGCCGGGCCGCCCCGGTGGTGGCCGCCGAAATGCCCCATCGGGCGGGGAGGCGCGGGCGGCATCGGATCGGCCGCGCGGCCCGGCCGTCCTCCGGCGGCGGAACGCACGTTCGTGTCAGACATGGGACAGCGCCTCCTTCCCGAGCTGCGTCTCGCAGATTTCCCGGTAGAGGGGGCACGAGCGCAGCAGGACCTCGTGGGTGCCGATGCCGGCGACCTCGCCATGGTCCAGCACGATGATTTTGTCCGCGTCCATTACGGTGGTAATCTTCTGGGCGATGAAGATGCGGGTGACGCCTTGCCCCAGGGACTTCAGGGCTTCCCGGACGCGGGATTCCGTCACCGCGTCCAGGGCGCTCATGGCGTCGTCGAGGACGAGAATCCTCGGCCGGCGCACCAGGGCCCGGGCCAGCGCGATGCGCTGCTTTTGGCCGCCCGACAGGTTGACGCCCCGCTGTCCGAGACGGGTTTCGTACTTTTCCGGAAATGCCTCGATGAATTCATGAGCCTGAGCGAGCCGCGCCGCTTCTGCAATTTCTTCCAGGGTCGCATCCTCTTTGCCCATCCGGATGTTTTCCGCAATGGTGCCGGTGAAGAGGGATGCGTCCTGGGTGACGCAGGCGATGCCTTCCCGCAGGACGCGGGGATCGATGGAGCGGACGTCGGCGCCGTCCACCTTCACCGCCCCCGAGGTGACGTCGTACAGCCGAAGCAGGAGGTTCACCAGCGTGCTCTTGCCTGAACCGGTAGGGCCGATGATGCCCACCGTTTCGCCGGGCAGACAGGTGAAGGTGACCTCCCGCAAGGCCGGAAGCCCTTCTTCCCCCGCGTCCGAAGGATAGCGGAACGTCACCCGTTCGAAGTCGATGCGGCCGCCCGCGGGCGGCGCGCTCTCCGCGCCGGACCCCGCCGGCGAAGGCGCCGCGGTCCCGCCGGCAGGATCCGGCGCAGCCGCAGGTTCTGGCGCAACCGTCGGACCCGCCGCACCGGTCCCGTCTGCCTGACCCGGCGTAACCGCAGGACCCGCCGCATCGGTCCTTCTCGCCGGACCCCCCGCATCCGTCCCGGCTGCCGAACCCGCCGCACCGGTCCCGTCTGCCTGACCCGCCGCACCCGTCACACCCTCCGAAACCTCCGCCCCGTCCCCCGCCGCGAACACCTCGCCGATGCGCAGCGCCGACGTGCGGGCGCGGACAAACATGGCGAACACCATGAAGATCATCATCAGCGAAAACAAGATCTGCGTCATGTAGCTGAGAAACGCCATGGTCTCGCCCACCTGGACGCGGCCGGTCCGCACGCCCCATCCGCCGATCCACAGCACGGCGACCAGCCCCAGGTTCACCGTCAGCATGACGGCCGGATTGAACAGGGCCATCGTCTGCAGGGCGCGGGTCGTGGCCTGTTGCAGCTCCGTATTGGCCCGGTCGAATTTTTCCGTTTCGTACGAAAACCGGTTGAACGCCTTCACCACGCGGACGCCCGCCAGATACTCCCGCATGGCGCCGTTCACCCGGTCCATCGCCCGTTGCACCCGCTGGAAAAGGGGAAATCCGAATTTCATGTTCAGCGCCAAAAGCAGCAGGACCACCGGAACGACCGCCGCCAGCACGGACGCGAGATAAAGGTTGAGGCTGGCGGCCATGATGAGGGCGCCGACGCACAACAGAGGCGCCTTCACGAAAATGCGCATCAGGCCGTTGATGAAATTCTGCACCTGGGTCACGTCGTTGGTGATGCGCGTCACCAGCGAAGCCCGGTCGAACCGGTCGAGGCTGGCGAGGGGCATCGACTGGATGCGGCGGTACATGTCCGCGCGCAGCTCCATGCCGAACCGCTGCGACACGCGGCTGGAGATCACGTTGCGGGCCGTGGCCGCCAGGGCTCCCGCGCCGGTGAGCAGCAGCATGATTCCGCCCAGTCTGAGCACGTGACGGAGATCAAGGGACGCCACGCCCTCGTCGACAATGCGCGCCAGCAGCACCGGCTGCATGAGGTCCACCGCCGCTTCCAGGGTCAGACACAGGATGGACGCCATGAACCACGCTCCGTGTTTTCGCACGTAAGGACGAAGAAAACGCAAACCCCTTCACCCGCCTTTCTTCATTAAGGATGATACTCCTGCCCGGCCCGCTTGTCATCCCGCCCGAAAGCCCCCGGACTTTCGGTTTTTGCAAGCGGCCTGGAAATCATCTTCTGGCACAGTTAATAATTTTTGGTTATATTTTCAATATTTTTTCTATACAAAGAGGAAAAAAACACCTATTTTTGTGTTTGGTTGAACCTACATACGGACTAGCAACTTCTCAGGAGGATTGACAACATGACGGAAAACCTGGACGCAAAAAAAAATCGGGGAGCGGACGAACACAAGGCCGGAATGAATCGCGTCAAATCGGTGTTGTCGAGGCTGCAGGGGTTCAAGAATCTAAGGATCATTTTCAAACTTTACAGTGCTTTCGGCGCCGTATTGGTCATTACGCTTTTTGTCAGCCTGTTCAGCCTGTACGGCATGAACCAGATCGGAAGCAAAACCAAGGAGCTGTACGAAGAAAGGCTGACCAATGTTTCCGAAATGCTTACGCTCGCCGAAAAATTCCAGGAACTCAATTCGAATATTGCCACCATCCTGCTGCAATCCGGCAACGACGAAGCCGGTACGCTTGAAGAACTGGAGCGGAAAAGGGACGAGATTCAGGAACTTTTGGACAAGCTGTCCGCCAAACTGACGGATATGGGCGTGTCCGAACAGGATTTCGGAACGTTCATCTTGCTCTGGAACAATTACAAATCCGATCTCCAGAAATTCGTCGAACTTATTGGACAAGGCAATCAACTGGTGGGAAATGTCACCGGGTACGATGCGGCCAGGACGCTGTTCAGATTTAACCTCAGCCCCAAAATTCCCTCGTTGAACGATTACCTGTCCCAATGGGTGGCGATCAACCAGACGATGGCCGAAGAAGCCTACCGCAGCGCCCTGGGCCAACAGACTTCGCAAATCGCGCTGCAAAGCGTCCTGATCCTCGCGGCCGTCGTTTTGTCCGTCCTGGTCGGATGGGCGGTGGCCCGATCCATCGTGAACCCGCTGTCCCTGGTCGTGCAGGCGGCGAGCGAAATGTCCAGGGGCAGGCTGAACCAGCGGGTGGATCTGATTCGCAAGGACGAACTCGGCACCCTCGCCTCTTCCTTCAATGAAATGGCGAAGAACATCCGCGAACTGATCCAGCAGGTCAAAAACGCCGGGGACAGGGTGTTCGACACATCCCGGAATCTGTCCCTCATCTGCAGCCAGACGGCGGACGCCTCCCAGGAGGTGGCGCAGGAGATCACCAAAATCGCCGACAACGCGGAAACCCAGATGCGGTCGGCGGAGGACAGCGCCCGGGCGATGAACGAAATGGCCCAGGGCGTGCAGCAGATCGCGGAAGCGTCCGAGGAGGTCACCCAGCTGGCGATGGCGGCCAACGAGGAGGCCAAAAGCGGCAATGAAGCGGTGCAGCACGCCATCCGCCAGATCGAATCGGTCAAGGACACGGTGGAAACGTCGGCGTCCATCATCCGCAAGCTGGAACAGCGCTCCGACGAAATCGGCAGCATCGTGGAAGTCATCACCGACATCGCGGCGCAAACGAACCTGCTCGCCCTCAACGCTTCCATCGAAGCGGCCCGGGCCGGAGAGCACGGCCGCGGCTTCGTGGTGGTGGCGGGCGAAGTCCGGAAGCTTTCGCAGCGGTCCAGCGAGTACGCCCAGCAGATCAACGACCTGATCCAGGCCATCCGGAAGGATACGGCGCAGGCCGTGGAGGCGATGAACCGGGGTACGCGGGAAGTGCAGGAAGGCGTGGCCGTGGCGCTGCAGGCGGGAGAAGCGTTTGACCGAATCTCCCGCTCCATCGACCACGTGTTTGCGAAGATCGAAAACGTGACGTCGGTGGTGGAAGAACTGTCCGCCGGCACGGAGGAAGTGGCGGCCTCCGCCGACGAAAGCGCCCGCATCGCCAAGGAAATGTCCGGCAACACGCAAAGCGTGGTGGCCGTCACCGAAGAGCAGCTGGCCGCCGTGTCGGAAATCTCCGAATCCGCCGAAGGATTGCGGCGCATGGCGCAGGATCTGCAGGAAACCATCGCGCGGTTCGAGGTGTGACAGCGGAGTGTGCCGCCGCCGGGGATCGGCGTCTGGAGCGTCCCCGGCGGCTTAAGCTTTGGGGCGGGATCTCCCGCCGGCCCCCGCGGGCTTTTTTCCGGTGCGAAAACGGGGCGAACAAGGTATACTAAAGTAGGTATGCCAAGACAGCGCTTTCAAGCAGGATCGGCAAAAACACGGGCGGAGGGACAGCTTTGATCGGATTCGTCGTCAACCCGGTTTCCGGCAACGGCAAGGGCATAAGGACGTGGAAAAAAATCGAACGGGCGCTGCGAAGGGAAAAAAGCCCGTATCTGCTGCGGATCACCGAAAAACCGGGGGACGCGACGGTCTTCGCCCGGGAGATGGCCGAACGCGGCGACTGCACCGCCGTCGTAGCCGTGGGCGGCGACGGAACGGTCAGCGAGACGGCCGCCGGCCTGCTGGCGTCGGGGGCGCGGACGCCCCTCGGGCACATTCCCGCCGGTTCCGGCAACGATTTCTCCCGCATGATGGGCATTCCGGCCGGCAGACCGGAAACGCTGGCCTCCGCGTTGGCCGGCGCGCTGTCCGATTCGTCCGGTGCGCTGTCCGGCATGTCCGATGCACGGTCCGACACGACCGGCGATATGTCCGGCACGCAGTCCGGCTCCCCGGGCATGACGCCCGACGCTTCCGGCATGCCGTCCGGCTCCCCCGGCCCTCTGCCCCGCAACACGAAAGGCGCGGCGGGCGGCCCGCGGCGCATCGACGTTTTCTCCCTGAGGCGGGATGCCGGGCCGGATACGGCCGGAGGCACGACCGGCCTTCCGGATGGCGGATCGGGCGTCGCCGTCTGCTCGGTCGGAGCCGGATTCGACGGCAAGGTGGCATTCGAGACCAACCGTTCCGCCTACAAACGGTGGCTGAACCGCCTCAGGCTGGGCTCCCTCGCCTATCCGCTGTCCGTGCTCATCGCCCTTGCCACCTACAAGCCTTGCCCGGTGCGGGTCACCGTCGACGGACAGGCGTTTGATTACGACGCCGTCTGGCTGGTGGCCGTCGCCAACGTCGCCACATATGGCGGCGGCATGCGGATCTGCCCCGGCGCGCGGCCGGACGACGGGCTGGCCGACGTCTGCGTCGTGCACCATATCGGCAGGCTCAGGTTCCTGCGCTATTTCCCCCGTGTCTACTCCGGCCGCCACATTGAACTTCCGGGCGTGAGCCTCCACCGGGGCCGGCGGGTGGAGATCCGCGCGGACCGGCCTCTCTTCGTCCATGCCGACGGGGAATACGCCGGCGAGACGCCCCTGGAAATCCGGGTGATCGCGGACGCCTTGCCGGTCCTCGCAACCACTCCGAACCCGTGACCATCCCCGGGCCTTTGCCCCCCGACCGGTGCGGAAATTCTTCGGAAATTGGACAAACGCACGGACTGCACGGAAATCGGGACATAAACTGGAACCGTGATGGCAACATCACCAAACCAACGTAACGGGAGGTACGGAGAATGAGCTACCCGGTGGCAGGCTACAGCTACGGAGGCGGCTACAGCAAGGCCGTCGCGTTCGTGCTCGTGCTCTTCATCCTGCTGGTCATCATCCTGAAAAGCGGCATTCTGTACTGATCGGGACGGCAGGACCGCGTGCTTACTGATCCTCCCTCCATCCGCCCGCGACGGGCGGATGGCTTTTTTTGCCCGCGTTCCGCCGTGTCCGCTGTCCGTCATGCAAAGGCATCCCGGTTCACGAGATTGGCCGGCAGGCGTCCCGACAGGGCGTCAAGCAGATTGTCGGCGGCCATTTCGGCCATGCGCATCCTCGTTCGCACCGACGCGCTCCCGATGTGCGGAAGCGCCACCACGTTGGGCAATGACAGGAGCGGATGGTCCGGCTTCACCGGCTCTTCCTCGAACACGTCCAGACCCGCCGCCCAAATCTCGCCTTCCTTGAGCGCGCGGTAAAGGGCGTCTTCGTCCACGATGCCTCCGCGGGCCGAATTGATGAGCACCGCCGTGCGCTTCATCCGCCTGAGTTCCCGTTCCCCGATGAGACCCCGGGTCTCGGGCGTCAGCGGCGCCAGAATCACCACGAAATCCGATTGTTCCAGGAGATCGTCCAGGGACGCGTACTCCACGCCCAGCGTCCGCTCGGCTTCCTCCCTGCGGGTGCGGTTGTGATAGAGCACCCGCATGTCGAAGCCCCTGGCCCGTCTGGCCACCGCCTCTCCGATTCTGCCCATTCCGATGATGCCAAGGGTTGCCCCGTAAACGTCCATGCCCGTAAGCAGCATGGGCGACCAGGTTTTCCAGCGGCCCTGCCGGAGAAAATCCGACGCCTCCACCAGCCTGCGAGCCGTCGCCAGAAGCAGCGCGAACGTCAGGTCGGCGGTGGTCTCGGTCAGCACGCCCGGCGTGTTGGTGACCATGATCCGCCGCCGGCTGGCCGCTTCCACGTCGATGTTGTTGTAGCCGACGGCCATGTTGCTGACCACCTTCAGCTTCGGCGCCGCCGCCAGCAGCGCGTCGTCCACCGTCTCCGTCAGCAGGCAGAACAGCCCGTCCGCGTCGCGCACCATGTCCTCGAGGACGTCCCTTGGGACCGGTTCGTCCTCCTTCGGCCAGAGAATCACTTCGCACCGCTCCCGGAGCCGCTCAAGGACGGCATCGGGAATTTTGCGCGTCACCGCCACCCTGGGCTTCGTTATTCCGTCCATTGCCGCTTTTCCCTCCATGCATGCTTGCTGTCTGTTTTTTTATGACTGCCGTAATGACTGCCATGCCTCCTGCCTGCCATGCCGCGGCCGCCGAAACCCGGGCCGACGCCGGTCGTGTCGGGATTCCGCGTTCCGTGCGGGCGGGCGGAAAAATTTCCTGGGAAATCATGTCGACGGACCGCCGTCAATCCGCGCGAACGATGCGCATGATTTTGCCGTCCAGAATGCACGCGTACAGCTCGCCGTTTTCGTCCACCCCGAAGGAGGAAATATCCGGCTGCCGGATGTCCAGTTCCGTCGCGCGGGCCGGACCGCTGCCGTCATATTCGAGGACCCACATCCGGCCGTCCACGAAGTCGGCGAACACGTATTTCCCCACGAGTTCCGGAATTTCTTTCCCGCGGTAGACATAGCCGCCCGTCACCGACGCGCCTCCGCTTCCCCTGAGCGGCGGATATTCCCAAATGGGCAGGGTGAGCCCGTCCTTCTTGCAGCCCGACCGGGGATTGAAGCAGAGGCTGCCTTCCATGACGTTCCAGCCGTAGTTGCGCCCTTTTTCGATGATGTCGATTTCCTCCATGGCGTTCTGCCCCACGTCGGCCGCCCACAGCCAGCCCGTCGCCGGATCGAAGCTGAACCGCCAGGGGTTGCGGAGGCCGTACGCATAGATCTCCTCCCGGTATCCGTCCCGGTTCCCCGCGAACGGATTGTCGGGCGGAATCGCGTAATTCAGGTTGCCGCTCCGGCCGTCCACGTCGATGCGCAAAATTTTGCCGAGCAGCGTTTTCAGGTTCTGGCCGTTGCCCTGCGGGTCCCCTCCCGATCCGCCGTCTCCCGTGGCGATATACAGATAGCCGTCGGGACCGAACGCGAGCTGCCCGCCGTTGTGGTTGGGATACGGCTGGTTGAACTCCAGCAGAATGAGTTCGCTGTCGGGGTCCGCCCGGTCCGGATTGGCCGGATCGACCTGATAGCGCGCGATGACCGTGGTCCTTTGGGTGGTGTAGTTGACATAGAAATAGCCGTTCCGTTCAAAATCGGGATGGAACGCCAAGCCGAGCAGTCCCTGTTCCCAGCCGCGGTCGTACACTTTGTCGCGGATGTCGAGAAACACGCTCCGTTCCGGATTGTCGGAGGCGTCGCTCAGCGCGATGATGCGCCCGGGCTGTTCCACCACGAACAGCCGTCCGCTTCCGTCATCCGCGTGGACCAGTCCGACGGGCTTCGTGAACGTCATGCCGCCGAACGCGTCGACAAGGCGCAGCTTGGGCGGCTCGGAAGTTGCCGGACCCACGGAAGACGACGGCGGTTCCGAAGGCCCCGGCGATGCGGAAGGGCTTGCCGGCTGCGGCTGCGAAGATCCTCCCGGGGACGCCTCTTCTCCCTGGGACGCCCCTTCCTGACCCGGCGCCGGTGATGCAGTCCCGGATGACTCGGATGGTTTGGACGCGCCCCCGTCCGGCGAAGCCGGCGGCTGTCCCGTCCCGGAACCGGACCCTGCGCCGGAACCTCCGGCCGGCTCCGGCGTCTCCGTCGTGCCGCCCGGGGCGGGTCCCTCTGTTTGGGCAGGCGCAGGCGGCTTCGCCGTTCCCGCCTGGGTTTCCGTCGGCGCCGGTTCCGTCCCGCTCCGCTGTCCCGAACACGCCGCCAGCACCAGCGTCAGCGCCAAGCCCGCCAAAACCAGAAGCAGAGCCCGCCGTTTCTTTTCCGCTTTGCGCCCCATGCTCTTCATGTCTCCAGCCCCCTTTTCCCCGCTTCTTTTGCCTTTGGAGAGTAGTTTACTATATTGCCAAACCCGAAGCCAAAAAGCCGCGAAAAATGGTATGATAGACAATAACCGGACAAACCTGCCCGCGGGAGGTTAGCGCGTTGAAAAAAGTCGGACGGAACGACCCGTGCCCGTGCGGAAGCGGGAAAAAATACAAGCGCTGCTGCCTGGAAAAGGACCGGGCGTCCAATATCACCCGCATCGCGCCGGATCCGGCCGGGACGCCGGATGCTGGTGATCTTCGTCCCGAACTTCCTTCCACAGCCGAAACCGTTGAACAGCTGATCAACGAAAGATTGCCTTGGGACAATCCGTCGCACAAAGTGCTGGCGAAGATAGCCGCATTCCATTTTGAAGGCAAATACGGCTGGGATCAGATCGCGACGGCCGTTCTCGCATGGAATCTGTATGCCAACGCTGAAAACCCCGTCGTGCGGAAACCGTTGGTCGTTCTGGCGGCACTGGAGTATCTGATGGCAAGAACCTATGGAATTGAAGACGCCACGATCTCCAGAATTGCCGCAGATTACGATGTATCCCCGGCTTCCGTGTCCCGGTGGTTCAATAAAATCTTTTCATTGATTGTTGACATGAAAATGCAACTCTCGCAAGTGAAGGACGCTCATGGATCCGGACCCGGGACATCGCACCCGAAAATGACCGGCATGGAGCGAACGCTGCTCAACCTGGAGCGGGAGCTGGAAGAAAAGGAGTTTACTTCGGAAGAAGAATTGCAAGCGTACATCGAAAAGCTGAACCGGTCTCCCGACGTCTTGGACCTGCCAAGCCGCAAATCGCTTTCTCCCGCGGAGCAGGCGCAGGATTTGCTGTACGAAGCATGGGACGAACCGTCGCCGGCCAAACGCACCCGCCTGGCCCGCAAAGCGCTTGAACTCTACCCCGACAGCGCGGATGCGTACAACATCCTGGCCGAAACCGAAGCCAAAAACCTCACGGAAGCGCTGAATTACTACAAAAAAGGCATGGAAGCCGGCGAGCGGCATTTGGGAAAGGCGTTCATGGAAAAAAACAAGGGATTTTTCTGGGGCATTGTAAAAACCCGTCCCTTCATGCGGGCCAAGCTGGGCTATGCCCGCACCTTGCATGAAATGGGCAGACGCCGGGAGGCGATCCGTCAATACGAGGAACTGCTCGCGCTGAATCCCGGCGACAACCAGGGCGTGCGCTATCTGCTGGTTAAGGCCTATCTGGAAATGGAGGAATACGAAGCGGCGGACAGGCTGCTGAACAGGACGTTCCGGGA
>DATCLN010000088.1:0-5407 GCA_036563895.1 Paenibacillaceae bacterium | reverse complement strand
TTTGGTCAAAGGAGCATGGCCCATGTACGTCAACCCGTATTACGCTTCCTTCTTCCCGTATCCGGCCCATGCACCGGAGGCTTGGCAATTTCAGCCCGCGCCGGAGGACTGGCCGTATTCACCGGCGCCAGACGGCTGGCCGCCGGTTTCTTACCTCCCCCGGGCACCGGAGGGCTTGTCTCCGGACCAGGGGGCGCCGCAGGACTGGCCGTCGGCTTCGCTTCTCCCCGGAGCGCCGCAAATCTGGCCGCCGGCCTTCGGAGGGTGGAATTCCGTCTATCCCGGTCTGGAGGGGGACGGCTACCCGCCGGAGGAGACGCGGAACCCCATCGTTGAAGGGCAGGACCAGGGCGGAAAACCGTTCGTGATCGACATCGAGGAAGCCGCCAAGCGGAATACGAATTTCCGGACGGTGATATGGACGGGGAAACATCTGCAGCTGGTGCTCATGAGCATCGGCGTGGGCGGCGACATCGGTCTGGAGATGCATCCGAACGTCGACCAGTTTATCCGCATCGAGCAGGGGCACGCGCTGGTGCGGATGGGGGAACGCCGGGACCGCCTCGATTTCGTGAGGCGGGTGTCCGACGACGACGCCATCGTGATTCCCGCCGGGACGTGGCACAACGTCACCAATATCGGGCTTGTTCCCCTGAAGCTGTACACCATCTACGCGCCGCCCGAGCATCCGAAGGGCACGGTGCACCGGACCAAGGCCGAGGCCATGGCCGAGCACCGGTGACGGGCCTGGCGGAATGGCCGCCGGGATGGCGGGACCGCTCAACGACGCCCAGGGATTTGCCGTTCTCGCCGCATAGCGCTCCGGATGGAGCGCTATGCGTTTTTTTGCGGATGCCCCGAGAATTCCCGCGCAGGTTCGTCGGAACGGACTCTTTTGACCGTATGGATGCCGGGGTTCGGCGAAATGTTTCGGCGGGTCTGGACATCCAGCGGAATGTCATTCAAGCTATTCTGTAGAAAAAGGAGGTTTCCCCATGGAAGCGATGGCAACAACAGCCAAAAAGAAAAAGCCCCTGACGCCCAACCGCGCGTGGATGTTGGTCATCCTGGGGGGATTGCTGGAAGTCGTCTGGGCGTCCGGCTTCAAATACGAGCAAATTCCGGTCATCATCGTGATCGCCGCCCTGCTGGCCAGCTTCGACCTGATCATCCGGGCCTCGAAAGTGCTCCCGGTCGGAACGGTGTATGCCGTGTTCGCGGCCATGGGCACGGTGGGCACCACCGTCGTCGAAGCCGTGATGTCCGGTGGCATCCGGCCGGTGAAGGTCCTGATCCTCCTGCTGCTATTGCTGTGCATTGTCGGGCTCAAGCTGACCGGAGACAAGGAGAGCGGCGGCAAGCCGGCCAGGGCCAGGCCGGCGGGGGAAATGGAGGCCGGAGACAGGAGCGACGCGGACTACACGGCAGGAGACAGGGGGTAATGCGCCATGGCGTGGTATTTGCTGATCGCATCGGGGCTTCTGGAAGTGGTCGGCGTCATCGGCATCAAGCGGGTTGCGGAAAAAAACAACGTGATCAATAACGTCATTCTGTTCGGCGGGTTCATTGCCAGCTTCCAGCTGCTGCTCCGGGCGCTGGAGACGATCCCGCTGTCGACGGCCTACTCCGTCTGGACGGGGATCGGCACGGTGGGCAGCGCCATCGTGGGCATGCTGTTCTTTCGCGAATCGAAGGCGCCGCTGCGGCTGCTTTGCATCGCGGGCGTCGTCGCGTGCATCGTGGCGCTGAAGCTGCTGGAAGGGTGAGGCGAAAAGGCGGTATCACGGGGATTCGGCCGGACGGCCGCTTCCCGTTTCCGCGGCGTGCTCTTATCCGGGACGGTCAATGACATACGACGTGATTCCCCGGATTTTCGCGTCTTTCGCCGAGCCGGCAAATACATATACGTCGCAGAACGACCGGTGCCCGCCGTCGGCATACTTGACGACGCCGCTGACGGCCCCCGTCTTTCCGTGGGTGAGGATGTGGCGGATTTCAAGCTCCACGGCGGGCCGATCGTGCAATTGCCGCACGGCGTCCGCGAACCCGGCTTTGCCGATGATTTTGCGGCCGCCGGCGAATTCCCATTCGACGTTGTCCGAGACACATCCCGTCACATGCGCGATGTCGCCCTGGACTGCGGCCATGGTGAAGTCCCTGAGCTGCGCTTTTTTTGGCGCGTTGCCGCAATCATCCGGGCAAATGACGCGGATGCCGGCCGGCTTGCGGTTTTCCATGGAAATCACCCATTCGATTGGTTCATCAGATCGCGATGCTTGCGGCGCATGATTTCAATCGCGTGGGCCACATCCCGGTCCGACCGGAGATATACCGAGACCCAGCCCGAGTCGGGAAAAATGTGATGGGGCTCGGCCATGCCGGCCGCGACAAATTCGTCGCGCAACGGCCTGGTCAGCGGTATGTCGCACAGCGCGTCGCCGTGCAGGTGTCCGATTTCCTTTCCCCTGCAGCGAAACTCGATCCCGCCGAAGCGGTGCGGCGCCTGCGTCACTTCCGGCCAGGCGAGCACCGCTTCGGCGATTTTTTTACCGGCCTGCATGGACATCGCGTATCCCTCTCTTGGATCCATTATAGCATGGAGGCGCCCCGTCCCAGTTCCCGCAGCCAGGCCTCAAGCGCGGCGCCGACTTCGTCCGGGGCGTCTTCCTGGGGATAGTGGCGGCCCTGGACGGCGACTTCCTTCTGGGCCGGCCACGATCGGCAAAATTCGACGTGTTCGGGCGGCAGCGTGCCGGGCACGGCGCGGACGAACAGCTTGGGAATGCCGCTGCGCGCCATCCATTCCCCGCAGGCGTTGACGATTTCCGCCACGTCGGCCGGTTCGCCGTCAAAGGGAAGCTGCCGAGCCCAGGCCAGCATGGGCCGCCTTCCCTCGCCGGGTTCCGCGAACGGCCGGCGGTACTCGGACGCTTCCTCTTCGGTGAGCTTGCGCATGATCGTCAGCGGCAGATTGACCTCGATAAACGAATTTTGCTCCAGCACCATCGTTTCGCCTTCCGGGGAACGAAGCCTCTGAAAAATGGTGCGGCCGGGTTCGGGAATATCGTCCCAGCTTCGGGGTTTTATGATTCCCTCCATGTACGCGATGCCCCTGACACCGTCGGGGTGGCGATACGCCCAGTCAAACCCGAGTACCGCACCCCAATCGTGCACCACGAATATCACGTTTTGGCGAACGCCCAGTTTTTCAAGCAACGCATCCAGATAACGCCTGTGTTCGACATACGTGTAGGAATCGGGCCCGCTCTCCGGCAATTTGGCGGAATCCCCCATTCCGATCAGGTCGGGCGCGATGCAGCGGCCGTAGTTCATTGCGTACGGAATGATGTTGCGCCACAGATAGGACGAAGCGGGGTTCCCATGCAGAAAGACGATCGGGTCCCCCTGCCCCTCATCGATATAGGCCATCCGGACATCAAAAACATCTGCAAATTTTTTTGCGAATTTCATCACAAACCTCCCTTTCCATACCTGGAACTTGTAAACCATTGACGTACAACAGGACAAATGTTTGCAAGCACTTACTTTCATAATGGGCAAAAAAAGACGCTAGGGCGTCAGCGCCCTGGCAAACAGCCGGACGCTTTCCTCGATAAAGGAGGGCAGTTTCTTCTCCTGCGGTTCGAATTTGGTATCCAGACTGCTGACGAAAGCGCCGTAATTCATCCACATGAAAGACAACGCCGTCATCTCGGGGTTGGGCGTGACCGCTTTTTTCTTCTCCACCATGTCCGTCAAATACCGGGTGAGCAGGTCCCGGAGAATGCGGGGATGGCGTCTCATTTCTTCGTACACTTCTTCGGGCAGCTTGCTGCTTCCCTTGAGCGCGATGGAAAGCAGCTTGCGGTTCCGGTTCATGATACGGTGGTAGGTCTGGCTGATGAGGAGCAGGTCCGCATGCAGATCGCCCGTCAGCGATTCGTTGAACAGGGAAGTCATCTCGTCGCCGTAATGGTAGGTTTTCACCGCCTGCTCCAGCAATTGCTGTTTCGAACCGAAATGCCTGAACAGCGTGATTTCGTTGACGCCCGCCGCCGCCGCGATTTCCTTGGTGGTCGTGCCGTCGTATCCCTTTTCGGCCATCAGGTCGATGGCCGCCTCCATCAGCCTGGTTTTGGTGGATTGGGTTTTGTCCATGACGTCTCCTTGCCGCGCGAAGAAATGAAAGTATGTGCTTGCATTCATGGAACATTTTAACGGCACCCCATCCATTTGTCAAGGTCCGCCTTTCCGCATCCGGCAAGGCAGACGATTTTCTTCGGCACCGGCGGCGATGGGGAAGCGTGCGCGATGCGGGTTCGGGCGACGGCAACCGGGCGAAGGCCGCTTCACACGTCCGCCAGCATGACGCCCAGCGGGCTGTTTTCGGCGATGATGTCCTGCAGCGCATAGACGTAAATCGGAAACATCGGGAATCCCGCCGCATACGGCGCGATTTCGTACAGCTGAAAATAGACCACCAGCGCCTTGTCGGCAATGTAGTAATCCTGGTCGGGCCGGATCGCGGTGAACTCGCCGAGGGTGGGAAAATCGCGCTGCCGGATCTGTTCGCGGATATTGGCGGAAATGCGCGCGACATACGGGCTCCCCGGCTTGAACAGATCGCCGAGCCCGTATGAACGGCCGGTGGCCACGGAGAACGTCAGCGACCCGGCGAAGGTCATGCCGTGCGCCATCGGCGGGGTGTAGGCGTAGTTGACCTGGATCAGGCTGAGCACGCCCCGCTCGTTGCTTTTGATCTCGTAATAGCCCTGCATTTCCGTATTCCCCTGGATTTGCACGGCCAGCTGTCTGCGGACCAGCTCCCGCGTCTGCTCCGCGATCGTCTGGTTGATGCGCACCTGCGCGTCGCGGTTGGCAAGCCCCGTCGCCTGGGGGAAATAAATCTCCACGTTTGGCGCGCGATGCGCCATGGTTTCGATGCGCACGGGGAATTTTCCCGTAACGGCGGCCATAAATCCATCATCCTTCCCGGCGGGATCGCGGACCGGACGCGGCGGACGTTGCCGGGCGCCCCTCCTCCGCTTCTCTATGCCGGGAAAATGGAGATTATGCCGTAAATCTCCGGGGAAACCACCTAAAAAATCTACAAAAAAACATAATATACGGGTTGTTCCCCCGCAATTTGAAAACCCTTACAATAAATATGTCCTGTGTATCCTGTTGAGCAAAGGGGATATCCATGCGAACGTTGTGGACTTGGGTGAAACGGTTCGCGCTATGGTTTGACAAATTCTTCGAAGCCTTCGCCCTGACGGCGCTGGCCGCGATGACGCTGATCGTGACCGTTCAAGTCATCACGCGAAAACTGTTCAACTTCGTATTCCATTGGTCGGAAGAAATCACGCTCCTGCTCCTCATCTATTACGGCTTTATGGGAGTTGCC
>DATCLN010000087.1:0-23684 GCA_036563895.1 Paenibacillaceae bacterium | reverse complement strand
CGCGCCGGTGGCTCGACGTGCATCTGGACCTGCGCCTGAAGACGCTTGCTTTTCTCGATCTGCTGGGGCGGGGCGGAAATTGACAGCCGGCCGGGCATGCGCTAGAATTTGGGTTGACAATTGGACAGGTCCCGAAGAAGGGGAGGAGTAACCGGTCACCGCCGGCCCAGCGAGCCGGGGAGGGTGAGAGCCCGGTGCGGCGGCCCGGCGAAGGGCGCTCCGGAGGGACATTCGGAATGAGGGGGTTTTCCGCGCGGCACGGACGATACGGTCCGGCCCGGGCGGAAGGCCAAATAGGGTGGAACCGCGGGAACGTGCAGCTCCCGTCCCTATGTCCGATTCGGCGGATAGGGGACGGGGCTTTTTTGTGCGGCACCGAAATCCCGCAAAAACTGCCGGCAAGGAGTGAAGGGCTTTGAATTTCCAGCAGATGACGCTGACGCTGCTGCAGTTCTGGGCGGAGCAAAACTGCATCATCGTGCAGCCCTACGACGTGGAAACGGGCGCGGGCACGCTCAACCCGATGACGTTCCTCCGGTCCATCGGGCCGGAGCCGTGGAACGTCGCCTACGTGGAACCGTCCCGCCGCCCGGCGGACGGCCGTTACGGCGAAAATCCGAACCGGCTGTACCAGCACCACCAGTTCCAGGTGATCATGAAGCCGTCGCCGGACAACATCCAGGAGATCTACCTGGAGAGCCTGAAACGCCTCGGCCTGGATCCCCGCCACCACGATATCCGCTTCGTGGAGGACAACTGGGAGCATCCCGGGCTCGGCGCCTGGGGGCTGGGCTGGGAAGTGTGGCTGGACGGCATGGAAATCACGCAGTTCACCTACTTCCAGCAGGTCGGCGGCCTCGACTGCCGCCCGGTGTCCGTGGAAATCACCTACGGGATGGAGCGGCTCGCGTCGTACCTGCAGGACAAGGACAACGTGTTCGACCTGGAATGGGTGGACGGCGTCACCTACGGCGACGTGTTCCGCCAGCAGGAGTACGAGCATTCCAAATACACCTTCGAGGTGTCCGACACGGCGATGCTGTTTTCGCAGTTCGCCGCGTATGAAAACGAGGCGAACCGGGCGCTGGAGCAGAAGCTGGTGTATCCGGCCTACGACTACACGCTGAAGTGCTCGCACACGTTCAACCTTCTGGACGCAAGGGGCGCCATCAGCACCACGGAGCGCACGGGGTACATCGCCCGGGTGCGGAATCTGGCCCGCCGGTGCGCCGTGACCTATCTCGAGGAGCGGGAGCGGCTGGGCTTCCCCCTGCTTAAGAAGGGAGGGGCGGTCCGTGCCTAGGGATTTGCTTTTGGAAATCGGACTGGAGGAAATGCCCGCCAGGTACGTGCGCGGCGCCATGGACGAACTTCGCGCCAACACGCTCAGGTGGCTGGAGGAAAGCCGCCTGGCCCACGCGGGGGTGGAGGCGTATGCCACGCCCCGCCGCCTCGCCGTGCTGGTGCGGGGTCTGGCCGACCGTCAGGCCGACGCCAGCGAGGAAGTGCGCGGTCCGGCCCGCCGCATCGCCCAGGACGAACAGGGCAACTGGACAAAGGCGGCCCTTGGCTTCGCCCGCAGCCAGGGCGTCGATCCGTCGGAACTTTACTTCAAGGACACGGGCGGCGCGGAGTACGTGTTCGCCCGGAAAAGCACCGCCGGCGCGGCGACGGAGCAGCTGTTGCCGGAAGCGCTGCGCGGTCTCGTGACGTCGCTGTCCTTTCCGAAAAACATGCGCTGGGGCGAGTACGACCTGCGCTACATCCGCCCGATCCGCTGGCTCGTCGCCCTGTACGGGCGGGACGTGGTGCCCCTGGAGATCGCCGGCGTCCGCTCCGGCAACGTGACGAAGGGGCACCGCTTCCTGGGCGGCGACGCCGTGATCGAAGAGCCGGCGTCCTATCTTGAGGTGCTGCGCGGCCGGCATGTGCTGGCCGACGTGGAGGAGCGCAAGGCCGCGATTCTCGCCGGCATCGAACGCCTGTCGCGGGAGAAGGGCTGGCGCATCGACGTGCGGGAGGACCTGCTGGAGGAAGTGCTGTTCCTCGTGGAATGGCCGACGGTGCTGGCGGGATCGTTCGACCCGGAATTTTTGCGGATTCCGCAGGAAGTGCTGATCACCTCGATGCGGGAGCACCAGCGCTATTTCCCCGTGTTTGACGGAGCGGGGCGGCTTCTGCCCCATTTCGTCACGGTGCGCAACGGCGACGGGACATCGCTGGACGTGGTGCGGCGGGGCAACGAGAAGGTGCTGCGGGCGAGGCTTGCCGACGCAAGGTTTTTCTATGCGGAAGACCGGAAGCTCGCCATCGCCGACGCCCTGGCGCAGCTTGAGCGGATCGTCTACCACGAGGAGCTCGGCACGATGGGGGACAAGGTGCGGCGCATCCGCCGCATCGCCGGGAAGCTGGCCGAACGCCTCGCCCTTGATCCGCAGACGGCGGCGGATGTGGACCGGGCGGCCGAGATCTGCAAGTTTGACCTGGTGACGCAGATGGTGTACGAATTCCCCGAGCTGCAGGGCATCATGGGGGAAGATTACGCGCGGCACGCGGGCGAGCGGGAAGCGGTGGCGCGGGCGGTGAACGAGCATTACGCGCCGCGCCACGCCGGCGACCGGCCCCCGGAGTCGACGGTCGGGGCGGTGGTGGGCATCGCCGACAAGATCGACACCATCGCCGGGTGCTTCTCCATCGGCATCGTCCCCACCGGTTCACAGGACCCGTACGCGCTGCGCCGCCAGGCCGCCGGCATCGTCTCCACCCTGCTCGCGCACGGATTCGAGCTGCGGCTGGACGAGCTGTTCCGCCTGGCGCTGGACGCGCACCGGGAGCGCGGGCTGAAGCGGCCGGAAGAGGAGATCGAACGGGATCTGCGGGAATTTTTCGCCCTTCGCGTGCGGAACGTGCTGTCCGAGTCCGGCACGCGCCATGACGTGATCGAGGCGGTGCTCGCCGCGGGCGCGGAAGATGTGCGGCGCACGCTGCTGCGGGCGAAGGTGCTGCAGGAAGCGGTCGCGGAAGAGCGCCGGGAGGAATTCCGCCCGGTGGCGGACGCCCTGGTGCGGGTGTGCAACCTGGCCGTCAAGGCCGACTCCCGCGGGATCGACGAAGGGCTGTTCTCCACGGAAGCCGAACGGACGCTCCACGGGGCGTGGCGCGAGGCGCACGGCAAGTATGAAGAAGCGGTGCGCGACGGCCGCATGGAAGACGCCCTCGCCGCCCTTGCCTCCATGCGGGACGCCATCAACGGCTTTTTCGACGCGGTGCTGGTCATGGTCGACGACGAGGCCGTCCGCCGCAACCGCCTGGCATTGCTTGCTTCCATCGCCGACGACATCCGGGCGTTTGCGGATTTCTCCAGACTTGTGATATGAGTGTGCATGCCGCGCAAATCCAGGAACGGGCCGGAAGGTGAGAGGCATGGAACCCATGGTGACCGTTTACGTCGTGTCGGATGCCGCCGGGGAAACGGGCGAACACGCGGTGCGCGCCGCCGCGGCCCAGTTTCCCGGCGGGGCGGTGGCGATTCGTCGTTCGGGATTCGTCAAGACCCGGGAGGCGGTCGACCGCGTGCTGGAGGCGGCGCAGGGAGGCCGTTCGGTCATCGTCTACACGCTGGTCCTGCCGGAACTGAGGAACTACCTGGTTCGCCGGGCCCGCCGGATGGGAATCCCGGTCATCGACCTGCTCGGGCCGCTGCTCGAAACCCTGGAACAGATGCTGGGAAAATCGCGCAACGAACCGGGCCTTCTGCACGCGCTCAACGCCGAATATTTCCGCAAGGTCGAAGCCATCGAATTCGCCGTCCGCTATGACGACGCGCGCGACCCGTCCGGCATCTTGAAGGCCGACATCGTGCTCATCGGCGTTTCCCGCACGTCGAAGACGCCGCTTTCCATGGTGCTTGCCAACAAAATGTTCAAGGTGGCGAACGTCCCCCTCGTGCCCGAACTTCAGCCGCCTCCCGAGCTGTTTGCCGTGCCCAGCCGCAACGTGGTCGGCCTGACCATCCGCCCCGAGGCGCTCAACGCCATCCGCCGGGAGCGGCTGAAGGCCCTCGGCCTGCCGGACGACGCCGCCTATGCGAAGCCGGAGCGGATCGAGCAGGAGCTGGAATACGCCCACAGGATCATGAAGAAGATCGGCTGCGTGGTGATCGACGTGTCCAACCGGGCGGTGGAGGAGTCCGCCAGCGTCATTGCGGAGCTGTTCAGGGACCGCCGGCCGGGCTGAGTTCCCAAAGTCGCACAAAAGGTTGAAATTTCATGGCGCAAAGTGCAATTGGTTGTCCGGAAATCCCGTTTTTACGCGAAAAAATGGCACTTTTGTCGCAACTGCCGGTCCGGGCTTCGGGTGCGGTGTTCCCGCCGTCCCGACGGCCTCCGGCTGCGGGCGCTCCGTCTTTTGGCGGAACTTCGGGAAAAGAAGCAGGTCCTATCGCAAAATAGGAGCGCGGATGCTTGACACGCGGCCGCTTTCACGATATATTTCTCATTTTGCCGGGAAAGTTGAAGGATTTTTGTCACAATTATCGTATATAATATTACGGTGAACTTTTGCCGTCCGCACAGCGCGGCACCGACGCCCGAATGCCGCGGGCCGCGGCCGTTCCGGGAAAATATCGGAGGGATCTGCCGGGGAGGCAGGAAAAGCGTCCGCCGAAACGAATAGTATTACGTGCGCGTAATACAAGGTGGACGATGGATATGAAACAGGGCCTCATTCCCCAGCAGATCATAGACGAGGTACTGCTTCGCACGGACATCGCCGAAATCGTCGGGCGGCATGTGCATCTGTCCAGGCAAGGCAAGTACCTTAAGGGCCTTTGTCCGTTTCATTCGGAGAAGACGCCGTCGTTCACCGTCACGCCCGAAAAACGGATTTTCTATTGTTACGGGTGCGGGAAAGGCGGCCACGTCATCCGCTTTGTCATGGAAATGGACGGACTGTCGTTCCCGGAAGCCGTCCGGAAGCTGGCCGAAGAGGCGGGCATTCCGGTCACCTGGGAGACGGCCCGGAAGGACGAGCCTTCGCCGCGGGACAAAGAGCGGGAGCTGATGTACCGCGCCCACGCGCACGCGCAAAAGTTGTACCGCCATATCCTCCTGAACACGGACGCGGGGCGGCCGGCCATGGCCTATCTCCGGTCGCGCGGGTTTACCGACCGGATGATCGAAGCCTTCGGCATCGGATACGCGCCGGACCGGCGGGACACGCTGGTCCGGTCGCTCCAGCTTCAAGGGTTTCCCCTGGAGCTGATGGAGCGGGCCGGATTGGTTGCCCGCAGGCAGGAGGGCGATTTTGCCGACCGCTTCCGGGATCGGATCATGTTTCCGATCACCGACACCCAGGGGCGCGTGATCGCTTTTGCCGGGCGCCTTCTGGGAGACGGTCAGCCCAAGTATCTCAATTCGCCGGAGACGCCGCTGTTCAGCAAGAGCCGCGTGCTTTACCGGCTTCCGGAAGCGCGGGCGGCGATCCGCAAAACAAAGCGGGTGGTGTTGTTCGAAGGATACGTGGATTGCATCAGGGCGTGGTCGGCCGGCGTCGACAACGGCGTGGCCACGATGGGAACGGCGCTCACGGCGGAACACGCCGCCCTGCTCAGGCGCTACGCCCAGGAAGCGGTGATCTGCTACGACGGCGACGACGCGGGGCAAGCCGCCGCCCGGAAGTGCATTCCGCTGCTTGAAGGCGCCGGACTCGTCGTCCGGGTGGCGATGCTGCCGGGACGCACGGATCCGGATGAATACATCGCGAAGAACGGCGCCGAGGCTTTCCGGCGGGATGTCCTGGATGCCGCCGTTTCGGCGGTGAAATTTCAGCTTATATATTTAAGGAAATCCCATATACTGCAAGATGAAGACGGAAAAATCCGCTATCTGCGCGATGCGGTCCGCATCGTCGCGCAGCGCGATTCCCCGACGGAACGGGAACTGCTCCTGAGGGAACTGTCCCAGGAGTTTGATGTTTCTCTGGAGACGCTTAAGCAGGAATGCCTCCTCTGCCGGCGAAATCGCGTTTCACGCCCGCGTGCCGGGGATATTCCCCGCAAAATGTGGAATAATGAAGGGAATGGAAAGCGCGCCGCTTCCGGGCATCCGTCTTTGCCGCCCGCCCATGTGCAGGCGGAACGCCGGCTGATCGCCTGGATGCTCGCCGACCGGGAAGTCGCCGCCGTGGTGGAACGGCGGGTGGGAAGCGACTTTCACGTGCCGGAACACGCGGCGCTGGCCGCTTGCCTGTATACGTTTTATGCACAGGGGAACGAGCCGGATATCGGTCTTTTTCTGGCTTCCCTTGAAGACGAAGGATTGGAAAGGCTGGCCAGCGAAATCGCGCTGGATGACCCCCCGTATGACGACCGGGCCCTGGAAGATTGCCTGCGGACCGTCAGCCGGGCTTTTTTGACCCGGGAGATCGAGCGCAAGAAAGAAGAATTGCTGAGGGCGGAAAGAGCGGGGGAAATTTGGCAAGCCGCACAGATTGCGAGTGAGATTATTGCCCTGGAAAAGCGCCGGAAAGAGATGTAGGTTTCCGCGCAACCAGGGAGGAGGGAGTCGGCCATGACGAACGATCTGCAGCCGGGAACGGACCCGGAAGCGACGCTGGAGCAGGTCAAGGCGCAGCTTGTGGAACAGGGCAAGAAGAAGGGTGCCCTGACTTATAAAGATATCATGGAAAAGCTGTCTCCGTTCGAGCAGGACCCGGAACAGATCGACGACTTTTTCGAGCAGCTGGCGGATCTGGGCATCGAAGTCGTCAACGAACCCGAAGACCTCGTCGGACAGGATGCGGACAGCCACGAGGACTTCAATTTCGATGACGACCTGTCCCTTCCGCCCGGCATCAAGATCAACGATCCGGTCCGCATGTACCTGAAGGAGATCGGCCGCGTGCCGCTTCTGGACGCGGAAGAGGAGATCGAGCTGGCGAAGAAGATCAAACAGGGCGGACCGGAAGGCGAAGAAGCCAAGAAGCGGCTGGCGGAAGCAAACCTGAGGCTTGTCGTCAGCATCGCCAAACGGTACGTGGGCCGCGGGATGCTGTTCCTGGACCTGATCCAGGAAGGCAACATGGGGCTGCTCAAAGCCGTCGAAAAATTCGACCACAACAAGGGCTTCAAGTTCAGCACCTACGCCACCTGGTGGATTCGCCAGGCCATCACCCGCGCCATCGCCGACCAGGCGCGCACCATTCGCATTCCGGTTCACATGGTGGAAACGATCAACAAGCTGATTCGGGTGTCCCGGCAGCTTCTGCAGGAGCTCGGGCGCGAACCGACGCCGGAGGAAATCGCCGAGCACATGGACATGAGCGTCGAGAAGGTGCGCGAGATCATGAAAATCGCGCAGGAACCGGTGTCGCTGGAGACACCCATCGGCGAGGAAGACGATTCCCATCTCGGCGATTTCATCGAGGACCAGGAAGCGCTGGCGCCGGCGGACGCGGCGGCCTACGAGCTCCTGAAAGAGCAGCTGGAAGACGTCCTGGACACCCTCACCGAGCGGGAGGAAAACGTGCTGCGCCTCCGCTTCGGTCTGGACGACGGCAGATCCCGCACGCTGGAAGAAGTGGGCAAGGTGTTCGGCGTCACCCGCGAGCGGATTCGCCAGATCGAGGCCAAGGCCCTGCGCAAGCTTCGCCATCCGAGCCGGAGCAAACGGCTGAAAGATTTTCTCGAATAACGCCAATAACGCCCGCCGCACCGGCGGCGGATTGTCTGCGACCTTCTGCCCGGACGGCGGGAAGGTCTTTTTGTTCCGGAAACGGTCTCCTTCGGAGACGGCTTCTTTGATCCGGAGACGGACTCCTTTCGGTCCGGAGACGGACGGAAGAAGGGGGCGACGCGCCATGACCCCGGAAGAGGCCAAGCGCAACGTGCTGGTCAAGGAAATCGAATGGTGGCGGCAAAGCAAGCTGCTGCCGGAAGCGTACTGCGATTTTCTGCTCAACCTGTACCTGAACGAGCCGGGGAGGCGGTCGCGGTTCGGTTCCGCCGTCCGGCGGTTCGGAAACGCGAAGCCCTTGCAATGGTTGTCTGTATTTGCCATATTTGCCCTTATTTGCATTATCCTCTTGTATTTTAGCGTTTTTTCGTTTGCCTTGCAAATGGTTATTGCCGCCGCCGCCACCCTCGGTCTGCTGGCCCTGGCGGTCAGGCAGCGGAGGCGGGCGCCGCTCGGCGCGCAGTTTGCCCTCGGGACCGCCATGTTCATTCCGCTGGCCGCCGGGCTCGCCGTATTGGATTCGGCGGGCTGGCTGAACATTGGCGGACTGACGGTGCTGCTCTTCGGCTGCGCCGTGTTCTGGCTGGCCTGCGGCGTCGCCTTCCGGCTGGCGATTCTGCAGGCGGGCGGACTGCTCCTGGCGATGGGAGGATACGCCCTGCTCCTGTCCGACCGTCTGGACGGACCGGGCTGGCTGGAAGTGCAGCTTTGCTGGGTGCCTCTGGCCATATTGTTTGCCTGGCTGAGCTGGTTTTTGCACGGACGGGTGCCCGGTTCCGGCGCGGCGCTGTTTGGGGCGGCCCTGGTGGCGTGGCATGTGCCGGAAATCTATTCGGTGCTGGCGAATGTGGACAGGCCTTGGGTCGAGGCGCAGTTTCTGGTGAAAACGGCCCTGCTCGGCTTCGGCCTGTTTCGCCTGCGCCGGCATTGGACGGAATGGGTGGCCTGAATGGAGAACAAACCCGCGGGCGGTCCGGCGTCCCTGCCGAAGCTTTCCCGGCGGCTGGCCGCCCTGGCCGAATGGGTGCCGGAGGGAGCCCGTTTCGCGGATATCGGAACCGACCATGCGCTGCTGCCGGTTTACCTGGCCTTAATCGGCCGCGTCGCCGCCGCGGTGGCGGGTGATCTGCGCCCCGGCCCCGTCCGGGCGGCGCGGCGGCAGGTGGAAGCCGCCGGCGCGGGCGGCGTCGTTTCCGTGCGCCAGGGGGACGGGCTGTCCGTTTTGGCGCCCGGAGAAGCGGATACCATATGCATCGCCGGTCTGGGCGGCGCGCAAATCGTCCGCATTCTGGAGGCGGGCGGGACGAAGCTGGAAGGCGTCCGCATCCTTCTGCTGGGCCCGCAGGGAGCGGAAGACGCGGTGCGGGAGTGGCTGGCGGCGCACGGTTGGGTGCTGGACGCGGAGCGCCTCGTGGAGGAAGGCGGCGTCATCTATACGCTGCTCAAGGCCGTGAAGCTGCCGGACGGCGCGGAAGCGGAACGGCGGAACCGCGAGCTGTACGACCCCGCCGTCCTGGCTCCCCGCATGCCGGAAATTCCCCTTTGGCTGCTGCACAAAATGGGGCCGCTGCTGCTCAGGCGGCCGGACGCGGTTTTCCGGCGGCTGTGGGAAACGGAAGCGGCCAAGCGGGAGCGCGTCGTCCGCCAGCTGGCGCGTTCCGCTTCGCCGGAAGCGGCGCGCAAGGCGGAAAGCCTGGAGACGGAAGCGCGCCTGATTCGGGAGGTATTGGCATGTTTGCCCGCGGAGACGTGATCATCCGCATGCTGGAACAATTGGCTCCCCGGCATTACGCGGTGCCGGATGACAGGGAGAGGATCGGCCTTCAGGTCGGCTCGGCGAACCGGGAGGTGCGCCGGGTGCTGGTCGCCCTGGACGTCACGTCCGCCGTCGCGGAGGAAGCGGCGGAGCTGGGCGCCGGGCTCATCGTGGCGCATCACGCCTTCATTTTCCGGCCGCTCGGCCATCTGAAGACCGACAGCCCGCAGGGGGCCGTGGCCGCCAAGCTTTTGAAGCGCGACATCGCCGTCTATGTGATGCATACCAACCTGGACGCGGCCGAAGGCGGCATCAACGACTGGATGGCGGAAGCGCTCGGCCTTGCCGATTGCCGGGTGCTTGATCCGGTGCACAGCGAACGGCTGTTCAAGCTGGCGGTGTTCGTGCCGCGCACCCACCAGGACGCGGTGCGCGACGCCCTGTTTGCGGCGGGCGCCGGCCACATCGGCAACTACAGCCATTGCAGTTTCAACATCGACGGCATCGGCACGTTCATGCCGCTGGAAGGAACGGATCCGTTCATCGGCCGTCAGGGGGAACTGGAGAAGGTCGAGGAAGTCCGCATCGAAACGGTGGTGCCGGGCAGCGCGCTGCAGCCGGTGATTGAATCCATGCTGCGGGCGCATCCGTATGAAGAAGTGGCCTACGACGTATATCCCCTTGAAGTGCAGGGACGCTCCGTCGGCATCGGCCGGATCGGCGTCCTGCCGGAGGCGGAGACGCTGGAGGCGTTCGCGGAACGGGTGAAGCGGGCCCTGGAGGTGCCGTTTGTCCG
The DNA here is from genome assembly GCA_036563895.1 of Paenibacillaceae bacterium. Classification (GTDB taxonomy): domain Bacteria; phylum Bacillota; class Bacilli; order Paenibacillales; family Paenibacillaceae; genus ZCTH02-B3. The sequence goes on along the minus strand of DATCLN010000087.1, from coordinate 13,399 downwards.
GGTCGTCGGTCATGAGTCGCGGCGGGTGCGCAAAGTTGCGGTGGTGGGCGGTTCCGGCGGCCGGTACCTGCACAAGGCCCTGCACGCGGGCGCCGACGTGCTGGTCGCCGGCGATATCGACTACCACACGGCCATGGACGCCGAAGCGTCCGGACTGGCCGTCGTCGACCCCGGCCACCACGCGGAGAAAATCTTCAAATCCCGCCTGGCCGCCTGGCTGCGGGAACGGCTGGCCGCCGAGGGTTACGCCACCGAGGTGATCGCCTCCTCCGCGGAAAGGGATCCCTTCCGCGTCGCGTAATTTGCGCATGGCGTGCCCGCCGTCAGGGCGGGCCCGGTCGGTTCGGGGCGGTCCGTCGCGGTCCAACGTGGTCCGTCACGGCAATAAAGACAAAAATACATTTATTTTCCCGTTTTCATGGCGGATTGGGCCCATTTAGGACAAAAGTGCATTTATTTTCGCGAGGATTTCCCGAAACCTCACAACATTTTCCAATTTAGATGTACAAAATACATTTATTTTTTCGGGAAACCCGTTTTCACGCAAAAATAAATGCACTTTTGGCGTTATTTCCTCCGGCGGGCCGGGGCGCCGGCGGCGCGGGTGCGAAACCAGCAGTTTCCGTTGCGTTTCGGAGGCGGCCGGGATATAATGAAATTTACGACGCCGGAAAGTTTGACAGACAATCGCTCGCGGCTTTGGACCGCGGGAGGAAAGTCCGGGCTCCACAGGGCAGGGTGCTGGATAACATCCAGTCGGCGCGAGCCGAAGGAAAGTCCCACAGAAATGGACCGCCGATGGCCGCCTTCGGGCGGCACAGGCAAGGGTGGAACCGTGGTGTAAGAGACCACGAGGAACACTGGCGACTTTGTTCCTGGTAAACCCCACCCGGAGCAAGACCAAAAAGGAACGCAGCGGCCCGTGCGGCCGCGACCCTGGCCCGGGGTGCGTTCGGGTTGGTCGCTAGAGCCGTCCAGTAATGGCCGGCCCAGAAAGATGATTGTCGCTTCCATACGTGGGAGGACGGCAGCCGCCGTCCGCGATACCACCGGAAGAACAGAACCCGGCTTATGGCAAACTTTCCGGCTGACCTATCATCACGCCTCATGAAACCCGCAAGGCGAAAGCTTTGCGGGTTTTTCGTTTGGGGAGCGCGTTTGCCGGCCGGAGCGGCGGCTACCTGTCCCCGGCCGGCGCGAGCAGGGAAAGGACGGTCCGCACGATCCGCCGCAACCCGTCCTGCCATTCGCCGCGCCCGGCCGCCCCGGCTTCCTCGCTGGCGGCCGTCATGCCTGCGGCCTGTTCCAGCGCCCGTCTGACATCGATGACGCCATGGCCGAATTCCGGGTCCGGGCCCGGCGAGCCCAGGTCGGTGGCCGTCCCGCGCAGCAGGTCCGCGATTTCCTCCGGCGTCAGGGCGGGGTTCACCGCGCGCACCAGCGCGATCAGCGCGGCCACGTGCGGGGACGCCATCGAGGTACCGGAAAGGGCGGCGTAGCGCCCCCCGGGATAGGTGCTGGGAATGTTCGTGCCCGGCGCCGCCAGGTCGATGTAGTCGCCGTAATTGGAAAAGTAGGCCCGCCCCGTGTCCGGGTCGGTGGCGGCCACCGCCAGCACTTCCGGATAGGCGGCCGGGTACCCCGGCTGGTCGGTGTTGTCGTTGCCGCTGGCCGCGACGACCAGGACCCCGCGCCCGACGGCGTACCGGATGGCGTCGTGCAGGAACGCCGCCTCCGCGTAATTGCCGAGGCTCAGGTTGATGACGTCGGCGCCGTGGTCGGTCGCCCACAGGATCGCCTCGGCCACCGAATAGGTGGAACCCGTCCCCGTGCCGTCCAGGGCCTTGATCGGCATGATTTTCGTGTACCAGGTCATGCCGGCGACGCCTTCCGCGTTGTTGACGGTGGCGGCGATGATGCCGGCCACGTGGGTGCCGTGCCCGACGTCGTCCTCGGGCGGCTCGCCGGGGTTGATGACGTTGCAGCCTTCCGTCAGGCGGCCCTTGAGGTCGGGATGGTCGGCCTGAACGCCGGTGTCGATCACCGCCACGACTATGTCGTCGCTTCCCCGCGTCAGGTTCCAGCCCCGCTCCGTGGCGATGGCCGGCAGATTCCATTGGTAGGCGGCGTAGTACGTGTCATTGGGGGTAATGCCGCCGTCCGCCTGCGCCTGCGCCCGGACACGTCTCCTGTTGGTCAGATACAGGTAGTGCGGCTCGACGTAGACCGGGTTCCAATTTTCCTTGAAATAGGCCATCAGTTCCCTGGCGGTTTTGTCGCGCGACCGGAACACGTACACCGCCCCGAGGCGGCCGGCCTTTCGGACCACTGTCAGGCCCAGTTTCCGGCGCAGGTCGAGGATTTCTTCATCCCGCAGAGGCCGCCGGAACTTGACCACCACTTCGTCCACCGTGTAGTGGCTGACGCCCCCGTTGTCCTCTCCTTCGCGCACGGTGGTATCCCGCAAGTCTTCCGGCCGGACGGATTCGATCCGGTAGCGGCCTTCCTCCGGATACGGCACCAGCCGCATGTTGCGGCGCTGGCTGCGCTCCACTTCGCGGACGACGTCCGCCGCCACCAGCAGGATCATGCCGCCGGAGCGGCCCTGCGGGTCGGGGATGCCGGCGATGAAGTGCGGAACGCCCCCGAGGAGAAAGGATGGGGATTGCGCGGTTTTGCCGCGGCGCACGGTCCTGTGAACGGTGTTCCAGTATCCGCGGCCCGGAGCGGGCAGCGCAGCGGGATCGCGCCCGTCCGTCAGCGTGCGCCCGGAGCGCCCGGAAGCGATCCACGCGGCCGTTACCCATTCGGGATGTTCCCGCCGGACGCGGCGCAGCCGTTCCAGGCGCGTCTTCTCCGGCAGGGCGGCGGTTTCCCGCAGCCAGCGGACGGCGGCGGCTTCGCACTGCAGGCGGCACAGCCGTTCGGTCAGTTCCATGTCGCGGCCGACCGTTTGCATTTTGTACGCGGCTTCGCCTCCGGCGTCCGGATGCCGAACCGTCCCGTCGGTCGTGCCGGGTTTCAGGCCGAACTGCAACGGAGCGGGAACCAGAAAAGGAACGACGAGAAATGCGGCGGCGGCGAAAACGGCGACGAACACGGCCGCCCTGCGGCGCTGTCGGCGGCGCATGGGGACCCTCCCTCCTCAAAAAAGACGCTTGGTCGCTTATAGCGTGCTGGAGAACCGTTCAAAATATGCAAAGCTTCTTTTCCCGCGTTACCCCGCGGTACCGTTTCCGTTTCCGCGCCGTTTGTGATAGGATTTTGTGATAGAATGGGAAAAGACGGGCAGATCGCGGGAGTGGAGGGATGCGCGGGCATGAACGCTTCGATGGATCCCCGGCTGGTGAAGGAAATGTTGATGGCCCGTTGGACGGCATGGCCCGGGGAGCAGAAGACGGCCGATCCCTTTTCCGGTATGCTTTCGCTTCCGGCCGGCGCGGAATCGGCTTCTTTCGCCGCGGAGCTGGCCCGTCTGCTGTCCGGAAGCCCGAAGCCGGCCGCGGGACCGTTGCCGGTGCCGCTTCCCGTCTTCGAAGCCTGGCTGAACCCGGAAGCTTCGGCGCACCATCCGTCCGGGTCCGCATCGGACGGATCGTCCTATGAATCCATGATCCTGGAGGCGTCCGCCCGGTACGGAGTCGATCCCGCGTTGATCCGAGCGGTCATCCGCGTCGAATCTTCCTTCCGGCACGACGCCGTGTCTCCCGCGGGCGCCAAAGGGCTGATGCAGCTCATGGACGACACGGCGAAATGGCTGGGCGTGACCGATCCCTTCGATCCGCGGCAAAACATCGACGGGGGAACCCGTTTCCTGTCCTGGCTGCTCCGCAAATACGACGGCAATCTGCTGCCCGCGCTGGCCGCCTATAACGCCGGACCCGGCCTGGTGGACAGGCTCGGGCTGACGACCGACGGCGAAGTATCCGCGCGCTGGTCCGAACTGCCGGAGGAAACGCAGGCGTACATCGGCAAGGTGCTCCGATACATGAGGCCGTTCTGACGCAGGCGGACGGATGCAAGGGATCAAACGGGCGGTCCGCGCGCCGCCCGCGTTGGTCTTTTTCTTTTGGCCGGCGCGAAAGGCAATGAACGAAAGGTGGCGATGGGGATGCAGACGCTCTATTTCGATCACAGCGCTTCCACCCCGCCCCATGAACAGGTCATCCGCACGATGGCCGAAGTGATGGCGGCGCACTACGCCAATCCCGGTTCGCTGCACCGGGCGGGCGGCGAGGCCCTGAAGCTGGTGGAACGGGCGCGGGCGTCCGTCGCCGAATGGCTGGGCGCCAAGCCGCAGGAAGTGGTGTTCACCTCCGGCGGCACGGAAAGCAACAACCTGGCCATCAAGGGCATCGTGGGCAGCGTCGGCAGAAAGCGAAAGCATATCGTCACCTCGGCGGTGGAGCACGCCTCCGTTTACCAATGCGTCAGGCAGCTGGAAGAGGCGGGGGTGGCGGTGACGGTGGTGCCGGTGGACCGGGACGGCCGCGTATCTCCCGAGCAGGTCCGCGCGGCGGTGCGGGACGACACGGTGCTGGTCAGCATCATGCACGTGAACAACGAGACGGGAGCCATCCAGCCGATCCGCGAAATCGGCGAGGCGCTCGCCGACTGCCCCCATGTGCGCTTCCACGTCGACGGCGTACAGGCCATCGCCAAGATTCCCGTCGCCTGGAAGGATTGGGGCGTCGACCTGTACACCGGTTCGGCCCACAAATTCCGCGGTCCGAAAGGCGTCGGGTTCCTGCTGGTCCGCGAAGGCGTCCGGCTGGCACCCCTTAACGCCGGCGGCGGACAGGAACACGGCATGCGCAGCGGCACGCCCAATGTGCCCGGCATCGTCGCCGCCGCGCAGGCGCTCCGCCTTGCGATGGAAGGGGCGGAGGAACGGCGGGCCCGCTGGCGGGCGCTGCGCCGGCGCATCCTTGAAGGCGTGCGGGAAATTCCCGAACTGGTCTACAACGGATCCGAGCGCGAGGAGCTGCAGGCGCCGCACATCGTCAATCTGTCGTATCCGGGCATGCGTCCGGAGGTGCTGGTGCACACGCTGGAGAAAAACGGCATCCTCGTGTCGACGCAATCCGCCTGCTCGTCGCGGAGCCTCCAGCCGAGCCGCGTGCTGAAGGCGATGGGGTTTGACGACGCCCGGGCGGCGGGCAGCATCCGCATCAGCATGGGCGACGAACATGACGAGACGGCCGTCGAGCTGCTCCTGGAACGGCTGAAACAAGCGGTGGCGGAACTGAAGCCGCTGGCGAAAACGCGCTGAAGGAGTCGGATATGACGGAAGACTGGATCATTGTGCGTTTTGGGGAAATCACGGTCAAGGGGCGGAACCGCACCCGGTTTGAGGAACTCATGCTGGCGCGGGTCAAGGAAGCCCTCGCGTCTTTTCAAAGCCTCACCTACGACAAGGCCTACGGGCGCCTGTACATCCGGCTGAACGGGGAATCCTTCGAAAAGGTGGCGGACCGGCTGAAGGACGTGTTCGGCATCGTGTCCTTCAGCCCGGCCATCCGCACGGAAAACGAACTTGCCAAAATCCGCGAAGCGGCCCTCGCCGTCATGCGCGCCGTCGACCCGCCGCCGCGGACGTTCAAGGTGTCGGTCAAGCGGGCGTACAAAGGGTTTCCCCATGATTCCCGGGAAATGAACCATCTGGTCGGCGCCCACGTGCTGCGGAACACCCCGAATCTCAAGGTGGACGTGCATCAGCCCGAAGTGGAGCTCAAGGTGGAAATCCGCGAGGAAGGCACCTTCGTCCATTGCCGGACGGTGCCCGCCGCCGGGGGCTTCCCCCTCGGCATGAACGGCAAGGCCATGTTGCTGCTCTCGGGGGGCATCGACAGCCCCGTGGCCGGCTGGATGATGATGCGCAAAGGGCTGGAGCTGGAAGCCGTCCACTTCCACAGCTATCCGTACACCAGCGAACAGTCGAAGGAAAAGGTGGTCGCCCTGGCGCAGCGGCTTGCCTATTACGGCGGCCGCATGAAGCTGCACGTGGTGCCGTTCACCGAACTGCAGACGCGCCTGGCCCGGACGGGCTACGAACACCTCATGGTCACCCTGATGCGCCGCGCCATGCTGCGCATCGCCGAGCGGCTGGCGGAAAAAAGCGGGGCTCTTGCCCTCGTGACCGGCGAAAGCCTCGGCCAGGTGGCCAGCCAGACGCTGGCCAGCATCAACGTCATCGGCCGGGCGGCCACGCTGCCGATTTTGCGCCCCTTGGTGGCCATGGACAAACTGGACATCATCCGCATGGCGGAGCGGATCGGCACCTACGAGACGTCCATTCTGCCCTACGAGGACTGCTGCACGCTGTTCGTGCCGAAATCGCCGGCGACCAATCCGAACCTGCGCATCGTGGAACGGGCGGAGCGCCGCCTTGGCGAGGATATGGAACGGCTGATCCAGGAGGCCGTGGCCGGCACGGAAACCATCGAGGTGACCGAAACGGAGCGGTCCGACGCCCTGCGAGCGGGCGAAGAGCGCTGGTTCTGACTACTGACGAAAAAAGCATGAAAAAACTCCCGACCGCGATCCTTCGCAGCGGGAGTTTTTTTTGTTGCATGGCAGGCTTTATTCGCGGTTCTCTTCCACGGCCAAAGCCGGTTCCGCGTGTTTGGCCGCGGCGGCTTTGCGCGCCCTGGCGGTGTTCACCCACAGGCCGGCCACGATGACCAGCGCGATCACCGCGATGGTGAACGGCCAGGTGATCATCGGGTTGTGGTGGTGCAGGAAAGCGAGCCGTTCTTCCTCGAGGATCATTTCGGCGGCGGTGTAGGCAAGCAGGCCCGCGCCCAGGTAGATGATCCAGGGAAACCGTCTCAGCAGGGCAAGGAACAGGGTGCTGCCCCAGATCACGATCGGGATGCTGATGAGCAGACCGAAGACGATGAGCCATGCGTTGCCCCTTGCCATGCCGGCGATGGCGAGGACGTTGTCCAGTCCCATGGCGGCGTCCGCGATGACGATGGTGCGGACCGCGGCGCCAAGGGAGGAGCCGGCTTTCACTTCCCCGTGCTTTTTCTCGTCTTCCACCAGCAACCGGAAGGAGATCCAGACCAGGATGAGACCGCCGATGGCGAGCAGATAGGGGATGCGCAGAAGATACATGATCAGAATGGTCGAGATGACACGAACCAGGATGGCACCCGCCATGCCCCAGAAGATGGCCTTTTTCTGCAGCTCCTTCGGCAGGTTCCGGGATGCCATCGCGATGACGAGGGCGTTGTCCCCGCTCAGCAAAAGGTTGATGAAAAAGATTCCTGCCAGTGCCGACCAAAATTCCGCTGAATAAAAGTCCAATGCTGACCCTCCCAAATGTCCATTCTATTGGTTATACGGGCAAAAGGGAAGAGAGATTCGGGAAAAACGTCCTCTTTTTTCCGCATATCCGCACCGGCTTGTACATACATATCGCCCAGGGAGGTGCGGACATGGCGGAAACCGGCGGGCTGCTCGCGATTTCGGAAATCGCCCTCTTCAACCTGCTGCTCAGCGGAGACAACGCCCTCGTCATCGCCATGGCGGCGCAAAGGCTGCCCGCCCGCGACCGCAGGCGGGTCGTCTGGTGGGGGACCGGCGCCGCCGTGGCGCTGCGCGCCGCGCTGACGGCCGGCGCCGCGGCCCTGCTCAGGACGCCCTATTTGCCGACCCTGGGGGCCGCGCTGCTCTTTGCGGTCGCCCTGCAGCTTTTAAAAGGCGGCCGGAAAGGCCGGAAGCACGGCGACCGGACCCGGACGGACGCCACGCTGGGCGGCGCCGTCGGAACGGTGATTGCCGCCGATCTGGCGATGAGCTTCGACAACGTGCTGGCGGTGGCCGCCGTCGCCCGGGACAATCTGCCTTTGCTGATTGCGGGCGTGGCCGCGGGCATTCCGCTGGTCATCTGGGGAAGCGCGGCGCTCATCCGCCTGCTGGAGCGGCTGCCCTGGCTGATGGTGGTCGGCGGAGCGCTCCTGGCGTACACGGCGGGGGATCTCGCGGTGGACGATCCGGCCTGGCAATGCTGGATTTCCGCGCTTCCGGAACCGTGGGTGATTGCCGCTCCTTCGCTGGCCGCCGCCTTGCTCATCTGCGCGGCGCTTCCCTGGCGGAGACGGATGTAAGGATGCGCGCAAACCGGGACCAAAGTCGCGCCCTTCCGGCTCCGGCGGGCGCGAAGACCCATCCGTGACATAAGTCGAAGGCCTGCGGCGGCAACTGGTTTTTTCCCCCAATTTCCTTTACACTAAATATCAAACGGTTCGGGGGAGTCTTTTCGGCATGAACAGGCAGTCGTCGTATTCTGTCGGCATTTTCATCCTGATTGCCGGCGTCGTCATCCTTCTCGGCAAGCTCGGCGTGTTCGCCGTCCTGGGCGCCATGTTTTGGCCGCTGTTCATCCTCGTGCCGGGCATTTTGCTCCACGTGCTCGTCTTTGGCAGGGTCATCCCCTCGATCGCCCTCGTTCCCGCCGGAATTCTGACCGTCGTGTCCATTTTGCTGCTGATCGGGAACTGGTTCGGCTGGAAGCCGATGAAATACCTGTGGCCGTTCTTTCTGCTGGCGGTCGCCGTCGGTTTGTACGAGTATCACCTGTTCGGCAACTCGCGGTCGCGCTATCTCTGGCTGGCGTCCGTGTCCCTCGCGGTGCTTTCCCTGGTGCTGTTCGGGGTGACGCTGCTGTGGACGTGGGGCGCCTACCTGCTGGCCGCGGCGCTGATCGCCCTGGGCAGCTGGCTCGTGGTGCGAAAACCCCGCTTGTGGTGACGTCCGAGCCGAGCCGGCTCGTCGTGCGCCGGCCCCGACTCCATGAGGGTTATGGCCGGCCGAGGTCTGCGATGATTTAGGGTGCGACCGGGCAGCCGGTCTTATTGCGGAAATTGCTGTATTAACTGCGGCGGATGGATCCGGCAGCGCTCCCGCGTTTTGAAATCGGCCGGTTTCTGGCTTATAATGAAATGGATGCGGACAAACGTCGACAGACCGTCGACGTTTTGCGCGTGAAGGAAAGGCGGCGGGACCGCATGCAGCACCTGCAGCAATGGTTGCACGACCACCCGGTCGTTTCGTATTTCATCATCTTCGGGCTTTGCATCTACGTTTTCAACAACGTGTTCCGGGCGGGAAGGCTGCCGCTGCTCAAGGAAGTATTCCTGTACATATTCATGGCCGCCGGTTCATGGCTGCTTTGGATCCTGCAGCATGACCGTCTGCCCATCGTGCCGATTCTGGCCGGAACCGCCGTCCTCGTGCTGCTGGTCAACATCCGCCGGCGTCTGAGTCGAAGCCGCGGCTCCGGGGCTCCGGAAGGCAGGGAAGCCGGCCGGGACGGCGAGGAGGGCGGATTAACCCCCGATGACGGGATAGCACCGGAAGCGGCGGCCGGCGCCGGGAAACCGGAAGGGGAAGTTTCCGCGGAAGGCGCGGGCGTTGCGGACGAGGCGGCAAAGGCGGAAAACCGGTGAGAAGCCCGACAACCTGACACCCCGAGGATCGGCGGCGGTCCGCCCGTTCGCTCCGGCCCGAGAGGAGCGGAAAACGATGCGTCTGACGGACGCCCTGTTTTATTGGCTGCAGCTTCGGCTTCTGGCCGACGCGCGGCCCGGCGACACGGCGGCCAAGGAATCCCTCGACTGGTTCGCACGGGTGCTCGCCGAGGACCATGGCCTGACGTCGTTTGAAATCACTTCGATGGATGACGACAAAATCCACATGACCTATACGGTTCGGGAAGAGGCGCCCCGCACCGTCTGGTTCGACCGGGAGGCAGCCGAACAGCTGATGCGCGACCTTTACCCGGAATGACGAAAGCACGCCCTGGCCGGAGAAACTGCCCGGGGACCAAAGCCGTATGAGGTGAACGCATGAGTCAGGAATCCGCTCTGCCGCCGAGATCCGCGCGCCTGGGCGGCAAAAGGAAGCGCCGGGCAAGGCGCCGCTGGCTGGTATGGTCGCTTCTTGCGTTCTGCACGGCAACGGCGATCTTGGCCGCATATTATATATCCATGATTTACCACGAAGCCAACCAGGCCCTGGACGATGTGGCGCTGCCGGAGCTGCCGGGCGTCACCGACGACAGGACCGCCGTGGCCAGGGAAGACCGCGCCCAGGTGAAACCGCTGGCCATAGCGCTGCTCGGCCTGGATTACCGAAAGGCCACGGGCTCCATGAACACCGACGTGATCATGGTGGCGGCGATGAATCCCCGGACGGACACGGCGACCGTGGTGACCATTCCGCGCGACTCCCTCCTCGAGGTTCCGGGTTACGCCAACACCAAGGCGAACGAGAAATACGCCCGTTTCCTGCAGAACGCCCGCAACGGGAAGAAGCTGCAGGGAGAGGCCGCGCAGCTGGACGCCATGGAGCAGATGCGGACGTTCCTGTCGGCGTATTTCGGCATCGACATCCAGTATACCGTCGTCATCGATTTCCAGGGATTCATCGATGTCGTGGACGCGGTGGGCGGCGTGCGCGTCTATGTCGACCAGGATATGCGCTACACGGACACCGTGGACGGCACGAACATCAATCTGAAAAAGGGCGAACAGGTGCTGGACGGCAAACAGGCCCTTGACTTTGTGCGCTATCGCAAATCCAACGACGGCACGCGGGAGTCCAGCGACTTCGAGCGCAACGAGCGGCAGGCCCGCGTGATGAAGGCGGTCGTGGACAAACTAAAGTCGTTGGGCGGCATCGCCAAACTGGACGACATCATCCGCGCCGTCGGCGGCAACGTGCAGACCGACATTCCGAAGGCCCAGATCACCAACCTGATCCGGACGTATTACGACATCAACCCCTCCGATATCCGGTTCGTCCATCTGGAAGGAACCTGGAAAAGCCCGTACGTCTACGTGGACCCGGAAAGCTACCGGAGGGCGAAGCAGGCGCTGGAAGAGGAAATGAGCCCCGAAGGCCGGCCCGCGGAAGCGGGAGGCGATGCGGTATCCGCCGCCGCATCCTGATCCGGACGGAAAACCGCGCGCCTTCGGGCAGCCTGTTCAACATCCCTATCCGAGGAGGAAGATCATGCCGAAAGCGGAACCGATGACCGAACTTCCGGAGTCCATGTTCCAGGTGCTCCAGAAGGAAACCTTCGTCCTGCTTCACACGCGGGACGCCGAGACGGGCGGGCCCACGTCCAGCGCCATCTCGTGGATCCTCGCCGTGGACCCGCGCAGGCTCCGGTTCGCGGTGGACGCCCGGTCGCGGCTGGTCGGCAATCTGAAAGCCTGTCCGGACACCTGCCTGACGCTGTTCGGGGACAACAAGGTGTACGCCGTGTACGGGACCGCCGACGTGTGGACGGAACGCCTGGAAGGCGTGCCGTTCGCGCTGGCCGGCATCGACGTGGAAATCCGCGAAGTCCGGGACGCGATGTTCTACGGCGCGAGGCTGACGTCCCTGCCGGAATACGAAAAGATCTACGACAAACGGGCGGCGGACCGCCTGGACCAGCAGGTGTTCGAAGCCCTGCGAAAGAAAGCCGCCCATCAGGCCAATCCTTAAGGCCCGATCCGGGAGCCCGGACAAGGCTTCCAGAAGTTTCCCGCATGCAAACCGACAGGCTCCCCGCAAAGCGGAACCCCGAAAATTCAGGGTTGCCGTGAGGGGAGTTTTTGTTTGCCCCGAACCGCGTCCGGAGGTGATTGGTACTTGCGCAAAATCGCGACGGCGGCCGTTGCCGTCCTCCTCCTGGCCTCCGCGGCCGCTTCCCCGGCGTCCGCGCAGCAGTACGCCGCGGGGACGGCGGCGCGCAGCCGTGAAGCCATCTTTGCCAAATTTCTCGAATACAGGCCGATGTTTCAGAACTACCGTTACATGACGGACGACAGCATTTACGAATCCGTACCGCGGACCAGCGTGCCCTTCTCGCCCGGGAGGCTGAAAGACGCGTACATCCTGGACGGCATCAACGCGGTCAATTTCGTCCGGTATCTGGCGGGCGTTCCCGACGACATCGTCCCCGATTGGACGCTGCGCGACCAGCAGCAGGCCGCAAGCCTCATCAATGCCGTTCGCGGCGTGCTGGAGCACAGGCCGGAGCGCCCGGCCGGCATGGACGTCCCGCTGTACGAACTGGGCTACAGAGGGACCAGCGGCAGCAACCTGGCCGCCCGTTTCCGCCACGCTGTACAAAAGCGTTCTCATGTACATGTCCGACAGCGATCCGTCCAACATTGCGCGGGTGGGGCACCGCCGGTGGGTCCTGAATCCCCGCATGACGAAAACGATGTTCGGGTTCGTCCATTCGGACTCGCTGGGCGAAGTGACCTCCATGTACGCGATCGACGAGAGCCGGCCCCGTTCGGCTTTTCACTACGACTTCATCAACTGGCCGGCTCCCGGAGATTTTCCGCTGGAAGTTTTCGATCCGGAAGACGCGTGGTCCGTCACGTTGAACCCCGACCGGTACGACAACACGCGGACGGGCGATATCCGGGTCCGGCTGACCCGGCTCCGCGACGGGGCCGTCTGGCATTTCGACCACAGCGACAAGGATTTGGAAGGCAAATATTTCAACGTGGATACGAACCGCGTAGGCGTTCCGTTTGCCGTCATCTTCCGGCCGGACGGCATTGAACGGTTCGAGCCGGAGGACGCCTTTGAAGTGACGATTACCGGACTTTACCTCAAGGACGGCCGCGAAACGTCCCTGTCGTACACGACGACCTTCTTTCCCTTGATCGTGCAATACGAGCCGAGGGCGGATGAGATTTTGCTGGATCTGGGCGAAACGTTCCAAATCCGCGTCGACAAGGCGAACGACGCCTTGGGCGACTTCGCGCCGTCCTTTTACTCCAGTGATCCCGAAGTGATCGAGGTCGACGATTCGGGCGTGATCAGGGCGCTCGGGGAAGGGTTTGGCGCCATTTTTATCGATCAATATTTCGGACCCATGAGGGCGATTTTCGTCACGGTCGCCGACCTGGACAGCGCGCCCAGCGCCTGGGCGGCGGCTTCCTACAGAAAGGCAAAGCAAAACGGGTTTGTTCCTTTCCGCGCCGACGGCCTGTACCGGGAGCCGATCGTCCGGTACTACTTTGCCCTGGCTCTCCACCAAGTCTATAAGCTGTTGTCCGGCGACAGGACGGTGAACGGGATGGAAGCGGACCGTCCGTTCAACGATATTTCCGACTGGCGGATTTCGGCCCTCGCGCGGCTCGGCCTGATGGGCGGCAAATCCGGGGACACGTTCGCGCCGTTTGACCATTTGACGCGGGAAGAAGCGGCCGTTCTGCTCGTAAGGCTTCACGACAAAATCCGTGTAGGGCATGACAGGCTGGATCTGCTCCTCCAACAGCAGTTTGGCGATGTAAGGCGTCTTATAACCGGCGTCCACGGCCACGGCTTCAGGTTGGCCAAACGTGGCGCAAACGTCATTTAAGAGTTCCTCAAACACCAG
>DATCLN010000086.1:0-4943 GCA_036563895.1 Paenibacillaceae bacterium | reverse complement strand
GCTTTCTTCAAGCATGCGGCGCGCTTTCACGGACCATATGTCCGTTGCTTTTTCCCGATGACCGATTATCGGCTTTTAACGAACCATATGTCCGTTGGAATTCAGACGTCCTTCAGAAAATGGATGTATCCTTCCGTGTCCGCAAACTGCGCGAACGTTCCCCACTTCATGACCATGGGCTCGCCCAGCGGCTCCATGCCCTTCTCCTTCATGCGCGCGCAGGTCTCCCGTATGTCGTCGCATTCGAACATAATGGAAGGCTGCATCCTCTCCCAATTTTTCATGTACTTGCGGGGATAGAGGACCAGTTTTGTCCCTCCGCCGGGCGGCGCGACCTCCAGCCAGGAGCCGTCCGGCCCCATGGGTATGTCGCGGACCACCTCAAAGCCGAGCTTGCCCACCCAGAACGCGCGGGCTGCGGCCTGGTCTCCGACATAGACGGATACCGACAGGATTGTGGTGATTATGCGGCGATCCCTCCTCAACCGGCATCATACCGATCCTCTCCCGAATTGTCTTGTAAAAACAAGACATACCGCGGCCCGTGATCCGACGCAAGCCGTACAGTCCATGCCTGAAATTGCGCCGGCGTAAGCCCGAGGCACTCGTGAAAATTCCTCGCGCATGGCCGCCGAAATGCCGCCCGCGCCGGTGCCGGCAGTGACGATGCCTTTGGCGCCGCCTTCGACGAATCCTCGGGTGCCTTCCCCGCCGGCGTCCTGGTACAAGTAGACGATCTCCACCTTGGCCAGCTGGTCTTTGGTGATGTTCCGCAAATCAAAGGGCGTCGCCCATTCTTCATCCGGCTTCAACGCTCGTGCCGGCACGCGGTAGATGCGGAAGCGCGATCCGTCGCGGATGGAATGGATTTCATCGTTGAGCATGAGCACGACGCCGAACCGTTTCGTCTTGCCGCTGGCGGCGAGCTTGATGATTATCTTGAATAGAACAGCCCATGGCTAGGGCCATGGGCTGGGTTGACGGGCAGCAAATCTGACTTTGCGGGACCGCCGCGCAGACGCGACTATTCGGAATCGGCGTCATCCAGATACGCCTTGATGGCGTCGGCGATGGCTTCCACCCCGAAAAACTTGCTGCTCGGCCTCTCTTTGCGCTTATCCAGCAAATACGCGGCCAGATCGGACAAATCTTCTTCGCTGTCGATCATTTCTGCGACCTTGGCCATTGCAATGGTGTAATTCGTGGATTGCAGCGAAATCGCCAAAGCCTCCAGGTCGGGTTTGCCGGAACCAGAGAGCTTGTTAATCAGATCCTGCCGCTTCTTGTGCAGGTCGGGAACATGCTGCTTGAGCGCAGCCACCATGTCATCCTTGTTCGCCGCGCCGTCCACGGCGTTGATGAACCGCATCTTGGTGTGCTCTTTGTCTACCACATATTCGAAAACGGTCTTGAATTCTTCTTTGTTCTGATAGGGGATGAACCAGTTGACCGCGAACCAGACCGCTTGTTGCCGTCCCTGATCCGCCGGCATCTCATTGAATAGGACCAGACTTTCATTGGAAAGCCCGAGTGCGTCCTTGAATGCATTGACCGCGAGCCGGAACTCCGTCACGTCTTTCGCAAGGTTGATGACCACGGGTTTCCGGCTGTAAATCGTTTGGGCGCCTTGGACAAACGCCGTATAACCGGGCGCGTCGACCGTCACGTCCCCTTCGGCCACGATTTCCAGATCCTCGTTCAGCATGCTGCCGGCATCGATGGCAAAGGACGTTTTCGCCGTCACGCCGCTGCCTTTGGCGACATTGACGCCGTACCAGCCGTTGCCGCTGGTCCTCAGCCCGATCGCTTCGACGCTGGAGCCGTTCACAATGACGCCCGCTCCAGCGTTGCCGATGGACGCGACATCTTTCAGCGTGACGTTGCCCGACTGGTAGATGCTGATTCCGCTGCCGTAATCGGTTTTTCCGCCGCCCATGTCACGGTGCTGCGCGCCGCTTACGGTGAGGTTCTCCAGCACGACCTCTCCCGCGACGTTTTCCACGCTGATCAGCATCGCGTTGCCTTTCGAGGTCGGATCGCCGATGACGGTCCAGGCGGAATCTCTCGTGATCGTGGCTCCGCTTTCGGTGCCTGTGATCCGGATCGGCCGGGTGATTTTCAGCGTGGACGACAACAAAATGGTTCCCCGGACGTAAATGGTGTCAATGCTGCTGTCTGCCAGTGCCGCCTTCAGTTCCGCCTCCGTATCCGCCACGGTGCCGACGACGATTTGTGCGTCGTTGTATTCGACATGGACGCCTTCCGGCACATTCAAAGCGGTCGGTACATAGTAGATGCCGGGTTCCAGTTTGACCGTGGTGCCCGCCGGCACCCGATCCAGCACCTGCGTTTGCAAATTCGCCAGCGTGTTGTCCACCCATACGGTGAACGAGCTTCCATCCTCCACCTGGATCACGCTGTTTTTGCTGATGACTCCGTACCTGTCGTCGTTGGCATAGGCGCTGCCCCTGAAGTCGATGGTCGTGTTTTTCAGGGTCAACGTTCCCTTTTCCACATACATCGGGCTGGCGGAAATCCACGCGTCGTGAATCAGGACGTTTTCCACCAGGGCGTCTCCGATATCCTTGGCCTCATTTTGCGGGTTAAAGAACAGGGAACCTGCAAATTCCTCAGGATTTTTTTCATTCCGGACAAAATTCACGTCGATCAGCCTGAAGTCTTTCCCCATCACTTCTATGGCCTTGTTGGTCTCCGCCTTCGGCTTGATGGTCAGATTGCGGATGGTGACTCCGTCGCCCCATACGGAAACGTGATCCTGGGAAGCCCACGCGCCATTCGGGGATTCCACATCGGAGGTGATGACGGTGCCTTCCTTGCTTTCCCCGATGATCTCCAGGTTATTGGCCGTGATCGGGAAATACCAGCCCGTTTGCCCGCCGAGCTCGATGTTGTCGAAACGTCCGAGGTTGTAGGTTCCGTCCAGAATGACCCACTTTTCGCCGTCCTTTTGGTTCTCGATCGCCGCCTTGAGCTGGTCCGCGTTCGAGATGATTTTTGCGCCCGCCGGAAACTTCTGATAATAAAGAACAGTGGGCACTTTCCAGTTGACAGTGTAGGCCTGGCCGAAGCTGTAGGAATTGAAGATGACTTCCCTGACCGACGACAGATCGTCGCCGATGGTGTATTCGTTCACCTTTACGCCGTTGATGTATTGGGTCACCGTTCCGTTCGAGAAGTGAATGGCCAGTTTGTAGGTACCCGCTTCCGCCGGGAGATTCGGGATGTCGATCCACGAGCCTTGGCCTTTGCTGTTCCACCATTGCCAGCCTTTCGTCCCGGTCGCGCTGTCCAGGCGGAATTGCAGGATCGCCCAGTCGATGTTTTTGCCGGCGGGATCGACGACGTTCAGCCACACGGACGTTCTGACGCCGTCCCGGCTTAGCAGTTCCTCCGTCAGCCGGATTTCCGTCTCGACTTTCCAGTTGCTGGTCACGGGCATGTCGGTTGCCGCTTTCCGGCCCTGCCAGGCGTACCAGTTGTTGTTGGGCTCTTCTTTGGTGGTCAGCGTAATCCAGCCGTCATCCGAAACGCTCCATTCGCCCGGTTCCGTCCGGTCCGTCACCCAGTTGAACTCCGTGATGTCCTCATAGGAGAGCGGATCCGTCCAGCGGATGTTGTTGTTTTGGTAGGTTTGATAACCGGGCGCGGTAATGACCAGCGCGTTGGACGCGCCCGATTGCATGTAGGGCACGGTGAGCACATACTTGCCGCCGCTGTAGACGGCGCTGATCACCGGTTTGCCGTTCCAGGTGAAGGTCGCGCCCGGAAGCTGGGGCATGGTCACTTCCACGGTGGTGGCGTCCACAACCGTCACGCCGGACACGGGTATGGCGGGCTGTACCGGCGGTGCCGGCGGATTGGACGGCGCGGGCGGCGCCGTCGTAGGCTGGGGCTGCGGCGGCTGGGGCGGCGGAGGCGGCGCAATGACCGGCGCCTCGACTTCGGGGGCGGTCTCGATGGTTTCCGGCGCCTGTTCGAACACCACTCCGCTGGCCCGCACCACCGCTTTTTCGATTTTGCCCCGGCCTTTCACTTCCGCGGCTTTTTCCACCGTCAATTCCTTGACCGTGGTGTTCTCCGTCACTTCCACCACCACGTTCTCGCCGGCGATGGTGATGGCTTCGAAATCGCCGTTCAGGACGATCTCGCTTCCTTCCGGCGCTTCGATCACGAGGTTGACCACGCCTTCCCCGGTAAGCTCGAAGGTTTCGATCTTCGCCCCGGACTGGACGGTCATGGTGGCGACGGAAGAGTTGCCGCTGACCACGATGCGCACGGCGCCTTCGGCCTTGTTGACCTCCACCGCGGCCAGACGGGAATCGACAATGTGAATGCTTTCCTCACCGCCGCCCCGGATGGTTGTTGTCCCTTCCACGGTAACCCCGTTCAGCAACACGTCGCCGTCGCCGACGGATTCGGCGATGGTCAGGTTGCCGGTGATGACCATGTTCCGCAGGGTGACGTCCGCCGCCGCGACGACCACGTTGCCTTGAATCGTCTCCGTTCCCGTTGCGGGACCGAACACGCCGGCCTGGTCAAACACCGTGGTTAGGCGGCTTCTGACGCGGTCCAGAATGACCAGCGCTTCCGCCCGGGTGACGTTGCGGTTCGGCTGGAAGGTGCCGTCGGGATAGCCCTGCATGAACCCGGCCTTCGTGAGCGCGCCCACGCTGCCCTTGCTCCAATCAGGGATGGGATCCTTATACACGTCCGCTGCGCTTTCGTCGGGGGGCAGATCGAGCAGGCGCGCGAGGACCGTCGCCGCTTCCTGGCGGGTGATAGGCTGTTCGGGACGCATTTCGAGCTCGGAATAGCCCCTGAGATACCCCGCCTTGACGGCGATGGCGATATCTCTGGCGTACCAGGCGCCCGGCGGCACGTCGTCGTAAGCGATTTCAGCTTCCTCCGCAAAACCGAACGCC
>DATCLN010000085.1:0-6944 GCA_036563895.1 Paenibacillaceae bacterium | reverse complement strand
GGGCCGGTTTGATCCTGCTGGCGTTTTCGGTGTTCGTGTTCTGGCAGTCGTTCTCGCTTAAGTACAGAACGGCTTTCGGACCGGGCCCCGGCATGTTTCCTCGCTGGCTGTCCGGCATTTTGATCGTCCTGTCGGCGATTTACATCTGGCAGTCCGCCAGGAAGGAAATCTACCGCGTCTCCGACGTTTTGCCGAAAGGGAAAAACCTGTGGGATGTCGCCTCGGTTGTCGTGGCCGTGATTCTTTTCATGCTGCTGGTCAACCGCACGGGTTTCATGGTCGCGGGAACGGCGATGCTGCTGATCGTGCTCATCCGGCATTTCAAATGGTATGCGGCTTTGGCCGTCGCGTTTGTGACTTCGCTCATTCTGTTTCTGATTTTCAGGCAGCTGCTGGGCATTCCGCTGCCGGTCAATGCATTCGGATGGTGAGGAGGTGAGGTTGCAAAGATGGATTCATTCGCGCAGCTGATCGGCGGATTCGAAACGGCTCTGTCGTGGTGGAATCTGCTGTATTGTCTCATCGGCGTTACGGTCGGGATGCTGGTGGGCGTGCTGCCGGGTCTCGGGCCGGCAACGGCCACCGCGTTGCTCATTCCGCTGACGTTCGGAATGGATCCTGTATCCGCCATCATCATGCTGGCGGGCGTCTATTACGGCGGCATGTATGGCGGGACCATCACCTCCGTGCTGATCAACACGCCGGGCGAAGCCGCGTCCGTCATCACCTGTCTTGACGGATATCCGCTGGCCAAGCAGGGGAGGGCCGGGGTCGCTTTGGGAGTGGCTGCCATCGGTTCCTTTATCGGGGGCACCATTTCCATCATCGGGCTTGCCATGATTGGCCCCGTCCTTGCCGAATGGGCGCTCAGATTCGGGCCGCCGGAATTTTTCGCCTTGATGCTGTTCGGTCTCGTGATGGTCGTCGGCCTGCTGGGAAAATCGCTGATCCGCGGGCTGATCGCGGCATTTCTCGGACTCATTTTGTCGCTGGTCGGCCGGGATCCCGTGTCGGGCACGCTGCGGTTTACGTTCGGACAACCCAATTTGATTGAGGGTTTTGACATCGTGACCATTACGATGGGGTTGTTCGGCATTTCGGAAATTATGCTCGGGTTGGAAAACATGTACAAGACGGGTAAACTACCCAAGGTCAAGGGGCTTTTGCCCCGGCGGGACGAGTTGAAGCCGACGGCCAAGGCCATCGGACGAGGAACGGTGCTCGGATTTCTGTCGGGGCTCGTTCCGGGAACCAGTTCCACGATTCCCGCTTTGCTTTCCTATTCGCTGGAAAGACAGCTGGCCAAAGACAAGTCCCGTTTCGGCAAGGGCGCCATCGAAGGCGTGGCGGGACCGGAGACGGCCAACAACGCCTATTGCGGCTCGGCGCTCATTCCGCTGTTCACGCTGGGCATCCCCAGTTCGCCGACGATCGCGATTCTGCTTGGCGCCTTCATCATGCATGGACTGACGCCGGGACCGGTGCTGTTCAGGGAAAACCCGAATTTCGTCTGGGCCATCATCGCCAGCATGTTCATCGGAAACCTGCTTCTGCTTATCCTGAATTTGCCGCTTGCCGGCATGTGGGCCAAAGTGGCGACCGTACCGCCCCGTCTGCTGTACCCGGTCATCCTGATCATTTCCGTACTTGGCGCCTACAGCATCGGCAACAGCCTGTGGGACGTCGGCGTGATGCTGGCGTTCGGGGTGCTCGGCTACTTCATGAAAAAACTTGACATTCCGATGGCCCCCATCGTGCTGACCATCGTGCTCAGCAAACTGATGGAAACCGCGCTGGTGCAATCCATGACGATGTTCGAGGGGGACCTGCTTCAATTCTTCCATCGCCCAATTTCGGCCGCCCTGATCCTGCTGTCGCTGGTGGTGCTGGTCTTTAGCATCATCGCTGAAAAGAAAAACAAAAAGTCCCTTCTTGCCGAAGTGGAAATGTGAATTTTGAAGGGGGTGAGGAACCGGCGGTTTTGGTGGCAAGAAGTGTCCGCGTTCTGTTTGGGTTCCCGGAATTTCCAACGTAAAAAACGTGAAACTCAAAGGGAGGTCAAACCATGAAAAAGAAACTGTATACCGTAAGCATATTGCTCATGGCGTTGCTGCTTGCGGCATGCGGACAAAGCGGGAACAACCCGGCAAGCGGCGGCTCCGGGCAAAACGAGAGCCCGTCGGCGACGGCGCCGAATGATCCGGTGGCCAATTATCCGGAAAAGGAAATCACCCTCGTGGTTCCTTTTGCCGCCGGCGGCGCTTCGGACAGCATTTCCCGCATCATCGCCAAGGGAATGCAAGATTATTTCCAAAAGCCGGTTGTGGTCGTGAACAAAACCGGCGGCACCGGCGGCGTGGGGTTGTCGTACGTGGAAGCCAGCGCGAATGACGGCTACACGATCGGCTATACGCCCGTGGAATTGACCATGCACAAACCGCTCGGCCTTTCCGATCTGGAACCGAGCAAATTTGAGTTTATCGCCCAGGTGACCAAAATTCCGGCAGCCGTTACCGTACCGGCAGACGCCCCCTATAGCACAATCGAAGAATTCGTGGAATATGCCCGCAAAAACAAACTGAAAGTCGGCAGCTCCGGAGCCGGTTCCATTTGGCATGTGGCCGCGGCGGCCTTCGGGAAGGCGGCGGGATTCGAATTCTCCCACGTGCCGTTCGACGGCGCCGCACCTGCGGTTACGGCATTGATGGGCGGCCATATCGATGTCGTGATGGTCAGCGTCGGGGAAGTGAAGAGCGGCATCGAAGCCGGCAAACTGAAACTGCTCGCGGTGATGAGCAATGAACGCGATCCCAATTTCCCGGACGTTCCCACTTTGAAAGAAAAGGGATACGATGTGGAAGTGGCCGGCTGGGGAGGCTTCATTGCGCCCAAGGGCACGCCGGAAGGGATCATCAACAAGCTGGCCGATGCCATCGAAAGCGCCGCGAATTCCGACGAGTTCAAGGAGTTCGCGGAAAAGCAGAGCATGACGCTGGACATCAACAGAACCAAGGAGTTCCGGGAATTTGCGGAATCCCAGTTCCAGTTCTACTCCGAATTGATTCCGACCATGGGGCTGAAGTGAGCCCGGTTTTGACGGGAAAGGCCGTCCTTCGCGCGATATCGCGCGGGGAAGGCCTTTTTGTTTTTTTTTGAAATAATGCAGCAAAGCATAACCCGTTCCGGCTCGTCAAATCCGTCCGCATGAAAACAGGCCTTCGGGACGCCGGAGAAGGAATGCGTGGGTTGATAAAACGCATCAACTTTTTTAAGCTCAAAGTACAGGATTCGAGGGATGACGGGGGAGCATCATGAACCGGTTGCTGGAAGCCGCCAGAAGGTTGCACGGCCAAATGATCGAGTGGCGCCGCGATTTTCACCAATATCCGGAATTGGGTTATGAGGAGCACCGCACATCGGCCAAGGTGGCCGAACATTTGCGGGGGCTCGGCCTGGAAGTCCAAACGGGCGTCGGCCGGACCGGCGTCGTCGGTCTGCTCCGCGGCGATCGCGAAGGGCCGACGATTCTGCTCAGGGCCGATATGGACGCGTTGCCCATTCCGGAAGCGGACAAAGGCATCGATTACATGTCCAAAGCGGAAGGCAAAGCCCACCTGTGCGGGCATGACGCCCACACCAGCATGCTGATGGGCGCGGCGCAAATTTTGAAGGAACGGGGCCTCCGGCGCGGAAACGTCAAATTCATGTTCCAGCCCGCCGAGGAAGGACTGGCCGGAGCCCGGGCGATGATCGAAGACGGCGTGCTGGACAACCCCCGCGTGGACGCGGCCTGCGCGCTGCACGTGTCGCCGGCGCATCCCACCGGCCGCATCGCGTTGATGCGGGGCGCCGGCTGGGCGGCCATGGACCGGATCACCATCCGCATCATCGGTCAGGGCGGCCATGCCGCAATGCCGCATCTTGCCGTCGACGCCATTCCGGTCGCCGCGCAGGTGATCACCGCCTTGCAGCAAATCGTCAGCCGGCAGACGGATCCCCTCGATTCCGCCGTCGTCACCATCGGCAAAATTTCCGGCGGTCACGCGTTCAACGCCATCGCCCCGGAGGTGCTGCTGGAAGGCACGGTGCGCACCCTCGATCCGGAGACGCAAAGGCGGATTCGGGCGAGTATTGAAGCGGTCGTCAAAGGCGTGACGTCCTCGTTCGGCGCGGGCTATGAATTCGAATACGAAGAAGGTTACCCTGTGCTGGCGAACAGCGACGAGATGAACGAGCTGGTCAAGCGGGTGTGCGACGAAACCCTCGGCGCCGGCCATTGGGAGTACGGCAAGACATCCATGGGCGCAGAAGACTTCGCTTTCGTGGCCCAACGGGTGCCGTCCGTCATGTTCCGCCTCGGCACGTGCAACGGGGAGAAAACGGCCTATCCTTTGCACCACCCCATGTTCAATCTCGATGAAGACGCCCTGCCGATCGGCGCCGCCCTGCTGGCATCCATGGCCGTGCATTATCTGGAGAAGGCGCAAGAGCGATGATCCGGACGGGCAATCCCGGCGGACGCAAATGCGTGCCGCCGAGGTGAAGGAACCGGCGCCCGGCGCCGCCGTCTGGGGCGAAGACGATGAAGCAAAGAGGATTTCAATCATGGCGATTTTTGCAATTACCGTCTTGTTGATGGGTGCGGGCGCCTTTGCGATGGTCAGAAAACGGTCCGGATAAGCGTTGACCGGAGGCTCCTGCATGAAACGTTGAAATCGCGGGAACGGAGACGGCCGCCACGCAAGGTTGGGCGGAAAACCGCGCGGTTTTCCGTCCAGCCTTTTTTCGTCCCGTCCATCATCCCCGTACCGTACGGAGGCCGGCCGTTTTTCCGGCAAACCGGATTCTTTTGCGGATGCGCGCGATCGTTCGCGGAGACGGTTGAAATCCATGCCGCATTGATATTAGACTTCCAGTCTATTTTTGTCTAAAATGTGAACAGAAAGTTTGACGATTCTGTGAACGGGAGGCGTTGCGGCGTGGGCGCGTTCATGCGGGCGGCGACGCGGAAAAAGCGGCGCACGGTGGTCGAGACGGCGCTGGCGCTGTTTGCGGAACGGGGCTACGAGCAGGTGACCGTGGACGACATTCTGCAGGCGGCGAACATCTCCAAGGGGACGTTTTATCATTACTTTTCGGGCAAGGAAGAGCTGTTGGCGGAGCTGGACACCGTCCAGGACGACCTGATCGGGCGGTGGCGGGACACGCCGCCGGCCTTGGTGCCGTCCCTGGAGGAGCATATCAACCGGCTTTTTTTAGACCTTGCGTCTAATTTGGCGGACAGGCCGCGCCTGGCGCGCAGCAAAATTTCGCTGGCGATGAGCCATGAGACGGTGCGCCGCGCGCAGGAACGAAGGAAACGCCAGCTGTGCGACGCGGTCATGCATTGGCTGCCGGACCGCCGGAAGGCGGAGCTGCTCGTCGCCGTCTATTACGGGACGATCGAAGTCTGGGCGCTGCGCGGGGAGGGGGACCTGCTTTCCGCGCTGCAGTCGAATCTGGCGGTGGCGTGGGCGGGGCTCAAGGCGCAGGAGATCGTCGTTCCCGTCCACCCGCCCGCACCCGCGCAAAGGAGGCTGACCGGGATGAAAGTGGCCGTTATCGGCGGCGGACTGGCGGGACTCACCGCGGCCGCCTATCTGTCGGAGCATGCCGGCATCGAAGGGGTGCTGTTCGAGCGCAGCCCGCAGCTGGGCGGGCGCGCGTTCACCTACGAGAAGGAAGGGTTCACGCTCAACTACGGCGCGCACGCGGTGTACGCCATCGACCGGCATGAACTGTCCAATCTGGAAAAGGAACTCGGGCTGACGTTCAGCAGCAAGCAGGTCGACAAACGCCGCGTCGTGTACGCAAAGAACGGCAATCTGTCCCTCGCGCCGCTTGACGCAATGAACATCTGGAAGACGGACGTGCTGCCGTCCGCCCAGAAGGTGCGCTTCGTCGCCGAAATCGCGGCGATCATGGCGAACATCCACCAGCTGAAGCGCTATCCCACGCTGGGCGACTATCTGGCGGAAGCGGACTGCGGCGAGGACCTTAAAGAACTGTGGGAACACCTCGTCTGCTCCAATTTCTTCATCGCCCCGTCGGATGCGCGCAAGGTTCCGGGCCGCGTCATCAGCGAATACTACCAGAATCTGTTTCTTTCCAGCCGGCCGGTCAGTTACGTGCTCGGCAGCTGGGCGGTCATCACGAACCAGCTGAAGGGCAAGATCGAGCGTTCGGGGCGCTGGGAGATCCGGCTGCAGGAGCCGGTGGAGGGGATTCGCTACCACAACCGCAAATTTCTGCTGCGCACGAAGACCGGGGAGCACGAATTCGACCGCGTCGTGATGGCGATGCCGGTGCAGCAGGTGGTGAAGCTCCTCCGCGGCACGCCTTGGGAGCCGTTCCTTGCGGAATTCGAGGAAGTGACGCCGACCGAGGTGCTGGTGTACGACGTCGGCCTGTCGGAGGTCGTGGCGAGGCCCTTTTCGTACATCAGCGACATGGACCGGAAGCTGTTCATCAGCGATGTGTCGGCGACCGACCATACGGTGGTGCCCGAGGGCGGCCAGCTGCTGCAGGGAATCGCATACCTGCCCGACCGGTTCGCGGACGAGGAGGAGCGGAAGGCGTTCCTGGAAGCGAAGACGGCGGAGATGGAAGAGACCTTCGACCGCTACTATCCCGGCTGGCGGGAAAAGATGGTCGTAAAACGCGTCTCGAAGAAAGCAATGGCGGCCAGCGTGAAAAACATCGCCGGCAACCGGCTGCTTCCGGTCCGGCTCGAAAACGTTCCGTTTTATTTCTGCGGCGACGGCTGCGAGGGCAAGGGGGAACTGGCGGAACGCGCCTTCTCGAGCGCCCGGGCGGCGGCGAAGGCGATCCTCGCCGAAGCGAACAAGGCGGAGGCGCGGCTGGCGGCGGTGTAAAGTGCCGCTCGACCACCGAGGTCCGCCGGG
>DATCLN010000084.1:0-7240 GCA_036563895.1 Paenibacillaceae bacterium | reverse complement strand
TGCCTGGAAGCCAGGCGGCTGTTCCGGGGCGAGCGGCGGGTGCACGTCGTGCGCGGCGACCTGTTCGACCTGCCCGACGCGTGCGCGGACATCGTGACAGCAACGCACTTCGCCCACCATTTTGCCGCCGACGAGCTGCCGCGCGTCGTCCGCCGCATGCTGCGGGCTTCCCGGCTCGGCGCCGTGCTGTGCGACATCCACCGCCACTGGGTGCCCTGGGCATCCGTCTGGCTGGCGGCCCGGCTGCTTTCCCGCAACCGGTATATCCGCCACGACGGCCCGCTGTCCGTGGCCAAGGGGTTTCGGGCGGAAGACTGGCGCGTTTTGCGGGAGGCGCTGGACGACTGCGATCTGGAATACCATTGGCGGCCGATGTTCCGCTACGTGGCGCTGGTCCGGCGCCGGACGGCGCCTGCCGGACAACGGACGGAGCCTGCAGGGAAACGGGCGTCGACGGACTCGTACCTGCCGGTGCCGGACCGGCACCCGCAACCGGAACATCCTCCTGCCGAATCCGTCACGCCCGGGAGGGAGCGCCCATGACGGACGCGGACATCGCCATCATCGGCGCCGGACCGGCGGGTGGCAGCATGGCGCACGCCATGGCCGGCCGCGGCTGGCGCACCGTCCTGCTCGAACGGTTCCCGTCGCCCCGCCACAAAGCCTGCGGCGAATTCCTTTCCCCCGAATCCCTCGCCTCGCTGGAGACGCTGGGCCTGCTCCCGCGCATCGCATCCCTCGGCCCGGCGAAAATGGAGGAAGTCCGGATCTCGCTTGCCGCCGGGAACCCCCTCGTCATCCCCCTCCCCGGAACAGCATGGGGCGTAAGCCGCCATGCCCTGGATCACGCCATCCTTCAGGCGGCGCTGGAGCGGGGCGTCCGGTGGCGGCCCGGCGCGGCGGTCACCTCCGTCACGCGGCAATGCAGGGATTACCGCATCGAATGGCGGGAAAACGGACAACGCCATGCGATGATCGCGCGGGCGGTCATCGGCGCATGGGGGCGGCACCCGCCTCCCGGCCTTCGCCCCGGCGACGATCCGGCGCCGCCGTCCCGTCCTTCGCTGCGGTCTGCATGGCGGCCGGGCCGGGGCCATTTTGCCCGTGCATCCTTTGTCGGGGTGTCGTGCCATGTGGCGGGACTGGCGAAGGAGCCGGAGGTGGAGCTTTTCTTTTTTCGCGGCGGCTACGCGGGGCTCGCCCCGGTGGAAGGAGACCGCCACAACCTGGCCGCCCTGGTCACCCGGCGGTTTTTCCGGGAAGCCGGCGGCACGGTGCACGGCGTCCTGGAAGCGGCCGCCCGGGGCCATGTCCGGCTGGGCCGCAGACTGGCGGGCGCCTCGCCGGTTCCCGGCAGCGAGGCGGCGGCTGCCCCCGTGTTTGTCAGCCGCAGACCCGTCCCCTGGGGCGCCGTGCCCCACGTGGGGGACGCGGCAGCGGTCATCCCGCCGCTGTGCGGCGACGGCATGGCGATGGCCCTTCGGTCCGCCGCGCTGTGCGCGCCGCTGGCGGACGCGTGTCTGCGCGGAGAACTGGCGCCTGGCGAATGGAAACGCCTCTACACGCAGGCGATTTGCGCGGAGTGGACGGGGCCGCTGCGTTGGGGGAACGCGCTGCAGCGCCTCTCGGCAACGCCCGCCCTGCTCGTGCCGCTGCTCGGCGCGGGTCGCGCGGCGCCCGCCCTGGCGCGGCGCCTTGTGCGGGCCACGCGGCTGCCCGGCTGACGGCTGCCCGGACGGGCTTTCGCCCTGAGGAATGGGATTCCCCGCTGGTTTCCTGTACAATAGGAGTGCGTCCACGCTTTTAACGTTTGCCACAGGAGGCCAGCGGGATGGAAATCGGAATCTCGACCTTTCTGGAAACAACCCCCGACCCCGTCACCGGCACCGTCATCAGCCACGCGCAACGGCTGCGCGAAGCCGTGGAAGAAATCATTCTTGCCGATCAGGTCGGCCTGGACGTTTACGCCGTCGGGGAGCATCACCGCCCCGATTTCGCCGCGTCCGCTCCCGCGGTGGTGCTGGCCGCCGCCGCGACGCAGACCAAGCGTATCCGGCTTTCAAGCGCGGTCACGGTGCTGTCCACCGACGACCCCGTTCGCGTGTTCCAGCAGTTCGCCACGCTGGACGGCCTTTCGAACGGCCGGGCGGAGATCATGGCGGGACGCGGGTCGTTCGTTGAATCGTATCCGCTTTTCGGCTACGACCTCAGGGACTACGACGAGCTGTTCGCGGAAAAGCTCGACCTCCTGCTCAAAATCCGCGCTTCGGAAAAGGTAACCTGGCAGGGCAGATTCCGTCCGCCCATCCTCAATCGCGGCGTCTATCCCCGTCCGGTGCAGAACCCGCTGCCGGTCTGGATCGCCACCGGCGGGACGCCGGAATCCGCCGCCCGGGCCGGAAGGCTCGGCCTGCCGATCGCCTTCGCCATCATCGGCGGCAATCCCGCGCATTTCGCCCCGCTGGTCGCCCTGTACAAGCGGTCGGCGGAAAAGGCCGGGCACGACCCGGACAGCCTGCCCGTCGCCGTCCATTCCCACGGATTTGTGGCGGACACCGACGAGGAAGCCGCCGAGAAATTTTTCCTTCCCACCCAGTACGTGATGAACGTCATCGGACGCGAACGCGGCTGGCCGCCCTACACCCGCGCCACCTACGACGCGGCCCGCAGCCCGCAGGGCGCACTTTACGTAGGCGATCCCGAATATGTCGCGGAGAAAATCATCCGGCTGCACGAAATCCTCGGGATCACCCGTTTCCTGATGCACGTCCCGCTCGGCACCATGCCGCACGAAGACGTCATGCGCGCCATCGAACTGCTCGGCACGAAGGTGGCGCCCATCGTCCGGGAGCGGGTCGCGAAGCGGAACGCGGGACGCAAAGCGGGCGAAACGCCCAAGCCGGAGTAATCCGCCGCGGGGCGTAACCGGCGCCGCCGCGTGTTTCGGAAAAGGAGGACGGACCGGGACATTCGAACAAGCCGACGGTCACGGGCCGGCGTATGCTGTTTCCGAGATCATCTTCCGAGATCAACCCAAAGGCAAGGAGTGAGACCCGTGACCTCGTCCCAATGCTGCCCTCCGTACCTGTCCCAGCAGGTCATCGATCCGCCGGTGCATGTCTACGACGACGTGTTCCATCCGCTGTTCGTGCAGGTCATCCAGCCGGTGGAGATCATTCGGCGGCACCACTACGTACCCGTTCCGCACCAGGTTCTCAGCATTACGGAAAAAGATGTCTGCTGCATCCATTCCCTGAAAAAAAGACGCCGCCGCTGAAACGCAAAAATCCCGGCCGCTTCCCGCGGTCCGGGATTTTTGCCTTTGAACCGTTTTTGCCGTTCCTGATCATAGGCGGCAAAGCCCTGCTTCTCCATCGCTTCTTTCACGTCCCGGCTTGGCCCGCCGCCACCGGCTTCCGCTCGCGGATGAGGTAATCAAACGCCGCCAGAGCGGCCGTGGCGCCCGATCCCATGGAAATGACGATCTGCTTGTACGGGCTGTCGGTGCAGTCCCCCGCGGCGAAAACGCCGGGCAGGCTTGTGGCGCCGCGGCGGTCCGTCACGATTTCGCCGACCCGGTTGCGCTCCACCGCGCCTCCCAGCCAGTCCGTGTTGGGAACCAGGCCGATCTGCACGAACACGCCCTGCAGGTCGATCCGGCGGACGTTCCCGGTGTCGCGCTCTGCGTAAACGATGCCGTCCACCCGCTCCGTCCCGGTGATCTCCTGCACCTGGACGTTCGTCAGCACCGTGACGTTGGGCAGGCTCCGCAGGCGATCCTGCAGCACGGCGTCGGCCTTCAGCTCCGGCAGGAACTCCAGCACCGTCACATGCCGCGCGATGCCCGCCAGATCGATGGCCGCCTCCACGCCGGAGTTGCCGCCGCCGACCACCGCCACGTCCTTTCCGGCGAACAGGGGGCCGTCGCAGTGCGGGCAGTAGGCGACGCCCTTGTTGCGGAACTTCGCCTCGCCGGGCACGCCGAGTTCGCGCCAGCGCGCGCCGGTGGCCACGATCACCGTTCTGCCCTTCAGCACGGCGCCGTTTTCCAGCTCCACCTCGATGAAGTCTTTTTTCTCCAGGCGTTTGGCCCGGTACGGCTTCATCAGGTCGATGCCGTACTCCCGCGCGTGCTGCTCGAGGGCGGCTGCCAGCTGCGGACCTTCGATGTATTTAGTGCCGATCAGGTTCTCGATGCCCAGGGTGTCGTTAACCTGTCCGCCGATGCGGTCGGCCACCAGGCCGGTGCGGATGCCCTTGCGGGCGGCATAGATAGCGGCGCTGATCCCGGCCGGACCGCCGCCCACGACGAGCACGTCGTAGGGCTCCCTGTCCGACAGCGCCGACGCGTCCGCCGCGCTGCCCAGCTTAGCCAGGATGTCTTCGACGGTCATGCGGCCGCTGGCGAAAAATTCGCCATTGAGAAACACCGTCGGCACGGCCATGACGTCCCGGCTTTCCGCTTCCTGCTTGAACGCCGCGCCGTCGATCATCGTATGGGACACGCCCGGATTCAGCACGCTCATCATGTTGAGCGCCTGCACCACGTCCGGGCAGTTGTGGCAGCTCAGGCTGACGAACGTTTCAAACCGGTACTCCCCGCGAAGCGCCCTGATCCGGTCGATGACGTCCGGTTCCGCCTTCGGCGGCCTGCCGCTCACCTGGAGCAGGGCCAGCACGAAGGAGGAAAATTCGTGCCCCGTCGGAACCCCGGCGAACACCACGCCCGTATCCTCGCCGGGCCGGTTCACGCTGAAGGACGGGGTTCGGGGAAGCTTGGCCTCTTCCACCCGGATGCGGGGCGACATGCCGGCCACTTCGCGGACCAGCTCCATCATCTCCCGCGAGACCGGATCGTCGCCCGCGCTGACCTTCAGCACGACGTCGCCTTCCATCAGCCGGAGGTACTGCTCCAGCTGCGCTCTGATATCCGCGTCCAGCGCCATGGCGAACCCCTTAGATCTTGCCCACCAGATCGAGGCTCGGCTTCAGCGTCGCTTCGCCTTCCTTCCACTTGGCGGGGCACACTTCGCCCGGATGGCTGCGCACGTATTGCGCGGCCTTGATCTTGTCGATCAGGGTGCTCGCGTCGCGGCCGATGCCTTCGGCGGTCATTTCCACGGCCTGGATCACGCCGTCCGGGTCGATGATGAAGGTGGCGCGGATCGCCATCCCGGTGGCCTCGTCGAGCACTTCGAAATTGCGGGAAATCACGTGCGAGGGATCACCGATCATCGGGAAGGTGACCTTGCCGACCGCCGGCGACGTGTCGTGCCACGCCTTGTGGACGAAATGGGAATCCGTGGAGACGGAGTACACTTCCACGCCGAGGCGCTTCAGCTCATCGTAGTGGTTTTGCAGGTCCTCCAATTCGGTGGGGCAGACGAAGGTGAAGTCCGCCGGATAGAAACAGACGACGCTCCATTTGCCTTTCAGATCTTCGTCCGTCACTTCAATGAACTTTCCGTTGTGGTAGGCTTGCGCCTTGAAAGGTTTGACGGTGCTTCCGATCAGCGGCATGGTTTCCCTCCTGCTCTCTCCTTCTTCATTTTTGGGGAGTTTTTCTGTCAATGCCTCCCCCAATCAATAGTGATTTTTACATGAAGGTAATTTTAATTGTCAAGCAATCAACCCCATCCTTCAAAAAATTTTCGGTTTTTTCCGCCGCGCAGGCTTGCGGGCTTCCCGGTTTGCGGGCTTCCCGTCCGTCCCCCATGTACAGGATTCCCAAAACCGGACTTTTCCATTTCACTCCGGCGTTACCAGGAAAGGAGCGCCCGGTGCCGTTTCCACCGGCACGCCGCTGCCGGAACGCGGATGACGGTCCGTGCCGCAAGGCATTTCTGCCTGTTTCGGTGCAAGAATTCCAATCCCGATCTGCGCCGGCTGGTGTTGCACGACGATTTTCCCGACGGCGTTTATCCGCTGCGCAAGGATTACCGCGCGGATCGGGTGGAGCCGCGGGTCCCCCGCCGCGAATTCACCTTCCCGAAAGTGGAAGGAGACGGCGTGTTTGAAATTCCGGTGGGGCCGATCCACGCCGGGATTATCGAACCCGGGCATTTCCGGTTCCAGGTGATGGGGGACACGGTGCTCCATCTCGAGGCCAAACTTTTCTACACCCACCGGGGACTCGAAAAAAGGGCGGAAGGCATGGACATCGAGGAAGGCGTGCGGCTGGCGGAACAAATCTGCGGGGTATGCGCCGTTTCCCATGCGCTCTCCTACTCGCAGGCCGTGGAAGGAATCGCCGGCGTGGAGGTGCCGGAGCGTGCGCTGTACCTGCGTTCGCTGTTTGCGGAACTGGAGCGGCTGTACAACCACGTCGGCGACATCGCCAACATTTGCGCCGGCGTCGGCTTCGCCTACGGTTCGAATCACGGGGCCCGGTGGAAGGAAGCCCTCATGCAGCTCAACGCCCGCGTCGCGGGCCACCGCTATTTGCGGGGAACGGTGGTGCCGGGCGGCGTGGCGCGGGACGTGACCGACCGCCAGCTTGACGACATTGTGCACACCGTGGTGGAGGTCCGGGACAACATCCAGCAGATCGTCCACGACGTGCTGGGCAACCCCGTCGCCCATGACCGTTTCAAAAAAACCGGCATCCTGTGGAAGGACATCGCCGTGAAGTTCGGCGCCGTGGGTCCGGCCGCCCGGGCTTCCAAAATCGACACGGACGCCCGCAGGGACTTCCCCCACGCGGCCTATCCGCGCCTGCGCTTCGAGGTGCCGGTGCTGGAAGACGGCGATGTGCTGGCGCGTTTTATCATCCGTGCACTGGAAGTCAAGCAGTCGGCGTTCATGATCCGTCAGATCGCCGCGAATCTGCCCGGCGGAGAAATCCGCGTCCCCGTGGGCAAGCTTCCGGCCGGCCGATACCACCTCGGCATCACGGAATCCGCCCGCGGCGAAAACGTGCACTTCGTGATGACCGGACCGGGCAAAACGATTTACCGGTACCGCGTGCGGTCCGCTTCCTACGCCAACTGGCCGGTCCTGCCCTATTGCGTGCCCGGCAACATCGTGCCCGATTTTCCGCTGATCAACAAAAGCTTCGAGCTTTGCTACTCGTGTTGCGACCGTTAAGAAAGGGATGGTTGGTCCCGTGCTGTACGTTTTGAAACGCCTTTGGAAATACGGCCTCGGCACGCTGCCGCGCGACATTCTGCTGGAAACGAAGACAATCCCCGCTCCCTATGCGCCGGGCGAAAACAACGCGTCTTCCGCGTACCAAGGGCTC
>DATCLN010000083.1:0-4844 GCA_036563895.1 Paenibacillaceae bacterium | reverse complement strand
CTCCTTCGTGGAGAGCTGAAGCAGCCGGCGCGGAGAGGCGCCGCAAGCTCAAAGCCCCGCGCTCCTGAGAGGGAGGCGGGGCTTTCGCTTTTGCGCCTAAGTGGAGTCAGTGGGACGAAGCCCAACGGCTGTAGTAAGCAGGGGCTGCTTCTCGCAGTCAGAGGGGCCCTTAGCTCAGCGGTCAGAGCTGTCGGCTCATAACCGATTGGTCGGGGGTTCGAGTCCCTCAGGGCCCACCAACGGCAACAAGAGCGCGTCCTTCTGCCGGGGTGGCGGAACAGGCAGACGCACAGGACTTAAAATCCTGGGGTGGGTGACCACCGTGCGGGTTCGATTCCCGTCCTCGGCACCAAACGCGTTTGCCTCCAGGACCGCGGACCCCGCGGACAACGGACTTGCCGCGCCCGGAAACATAACCGCACGGCCGAGTGCGGCCCAACAGCATACGCATCCATGCGGCAACCCCGTTTCCGCACCGGACGGTCCCGGGCGGAAACGGGGTTGCCTGGCATTTGCGGCCGTTTCGCCGTCAGTGGAATTCGATGTCGATGCGGCGGCGGCCTTCGGCTTTCAGCTTCGGCATGCGGATTTCGAGCACGCCGTTTTTGTAGGAGGCCCTGACGCCTTCCGCGTCGACGTTCGCCGGCAGCGAGACCGTCCGCTGGAACCGTCCGGCGAAGCGTTCCTGCCGGTACAGGCGGTCCCGTTCGGTTTCGTAGGTCCGGTGGATCGTACCGCTTACGGTCAGCATCCGGCCTTCCACTTCGATCTGCACATCGTCCTTTTTTTCCAGGCCCGGCAGGTCGCAGACGGCCACCACTTCGTTTTCGGTCTCGTAGACGTCGATGCCGGGAATGTCGGACGACAGGCCGAACCATTGCCGAATCGGGAAATCGGCCGCAAAAAACCGGTCCAACTCCCGTCTGAAATTGTCCAGGTGGCGGAAAGGCTCGTAGGGGATCAGGGGCATTCGGATTCACCGCCTCCTTGTGCTGATGATGGATTCGCGCCAATATTATGCGGTGCCGGCCGTTTTTTATGCGGCGGCGGGCAGGGCTTGTTCCCCGGAAAGGAGAGGCGCACGCCATGTCGGCATTTCGCTGGCTCAGCCCGGCAACGGGGTATTTGCAGGGCGGGTACACCCATACGCTCAATCCGTACGCGGGGTGCCGGTTCGGCTGCTCCTACTGCTACGTGCGGCGGCTTCCCGTGGCGCTGCTCGGCGGCGCGCCGTGGGGGGAGTGGGTGCGGCCGAAAAGCGGCGACCCCGGCGCGATCCGGGGCGAACTGATCCGGGCCAAACGAAAAGGGCCCGTCGCCGTGTTCATGTCATCGGCGACGGACCCGTATCAGCCCGTGGAAGCGAAAGCCCGGATCACCCGGCGCCTGCTGGAGGCGATGGCGGAGGAACCGCCCGACTTTCTGCTGGTGCAGACCAGAAGCCCGCTGGTCGTCCGCGACGCCGACCTGTTCCGCCGGCTGGGCGGACGCGTGCTGGTCAGCGTCACGGTGGAAACCGACCTCGAAGAAATGCGCCGGGCGCTTACGCCCGGCGCGCCTCCCCTGGCCGCCCGCTTCAAGGCCCTGCGGCGGCTGCGGGAAGAGGGAATACCCGTGCAGGCGGCCGTCTCGCCGCTTTTGCCGTATTCGCCCCGCTTTGTGGACCGGCTGGCCGAAGCGGCGCCCCGCATCGTCGCGGACGACTATTTTCGCGGCGACGGAAGCCGCGGCGTGCGCAGCCGGCTGCTCGGCATGCCGGAGCGTTACGCGGCGCTCGGCCTTTCGGACTGGTACCGGCCGGAAGTCCTGGAGCGCTTCGCGGAAGAAGCGCTGCGGCGCTTCCCTCCGGATGCCGTGGGCATCAGCGCCGCGGGCTTTGCGCCTCCTTCGCGGCCGGGGCCGGATGCTCCCGGCTGACGCAGCAGATTATTTATCCGTTTTGTTCTTCGCGTCCGCCTTGACCGTCTTGCCCGGTTCATGCAGTTCGGCCTTGTAGGACGACGGAATGTACGTGACCGCCTGGACTTGGGTGATGACCTGCGGATACACCATGTTTGGATCCGGCTGGATCACGCGATAGTGGATTTTCGCGACGCCGTCCTTGAAATGGATGGCGGAAATCTCCAGGCCGTATCCCGGATGCGGGGCGTTGGCGAACACGGTCACCTTCAGGATGTCGTCGCCCACCTTTTCGGTCACCAGCCGGAAGTCCATGAGCTGTCCGGGTTTTTGTTCTTCGTTTTTCCCTTTCTCCGGTCCGAACAGCTCGAGGGCCTTCCTGAGCATCGCGGCCGCTTCCGCCCGGGAGATGGCCTTCTTGGGCCGGAACTTGTCTTTTTTGTCCAGCTGGATGACGCCGGCGGACAGCAGGCGCTGGATGCTCTCCATGTAGCCCTCGCTGACCTGGTCCTCGTCGGCGAACGAGGTGTAGATCATGGTCCAGAAGCGCTCGCCGGTGGCTTCAATGGCTTCGTAGAGCCATTTCGCGAACTGCTCCCTGGAAACGGCGGCGTTGGGGTTGATATCCTTCGCAATGACAAGGCCGTTTTGGCTGGCGGCCACGAAGGCTTTGGCGTACCGGGCGTTGTCGCGGACTTTGGTGAAGAGATCGCTCGCTTTTTGCGATTCGTTTTTCACCTGCAGGTTGAAGCCCTTCACGATGGCGGTGATCGCCGAGGCGGCGTCCAGCGCCTTGTTTCCCCGGACTTTTCCGAGCGGGACGCCCAGCCAGATACCCTTGTCCTTGATCAGGCGGACCTGCTCTTTTTCCTTTCCGTTTCCTTTGCCGTTGCCTTTGTCGCTGAAGGCGTATACGGTGCCTCCGGCGAACAGGGTGAAGACAAGCGCGAGTATGGTCAGCAGGGTCAGTCTCTTTTGGAATGCAGGTTTCACGGTCAAAGACCTCCTTTGCCTTTTTGGTTTGAGGTGCGCACCGATGTCACCCTCTTTTACGGTTCCCGGCGTCGAAATGTTGCGCTTTTCCGGCTGATTCCAATTTCTCTTTTTTTTATCAAGCCGTTTGTCCCTGACCGCGGTCCGACATGAGTCAAAAGGCCGGGACGGGCCCGGAAAAAAATTAAGGAACCCTTGCGCCAGGGTTCCCGGTTTCGCGTATGGAAATGGTGATCTCAGCAGGACTTGAACCTGCGACCCCCACCCTGTCAAGATGGTGCTCTCCCAACTGAGCTATGAGATCACGTTGACCGAAAGCAATAAACATAATATCAGCATTGGCGGGGAAAGTCAATGCGGAAATGGAGGAAAACCATGAAAACGATTCTGGCGGTGCTGGGCGACGTTTACCATCCCGCGGAGATGGCGGAAGAGGCGCTGCGCGAAGCCTTGAAGCCCGTGCAGGACGCGGCGCTGCGACTCGCGGACGCGGAGCGTCTGGCGGAAGAGCTGGCGGCTTCGCCCGGCGCGGTGGTGCTGTTCAAAATGGACAGGCCGGTTCCGGTTCGGGGGGAGGACGGGGCGGAACGCGGCTGGCTGACCGCGCAAGTGCAGGAAAGCATCGCGCGCTATGTAGAGCGGGGCGGAAGCTGGCTCGCCTGGCACTCCGGGCTGTCCTTCCGCGATCCGGACGGCCCCTATGGGCGCATGCTGCGCGGCCGTTTCCTCCATCATCCGGACGGAAAGCGAATCGTGCGCTACGCCGGCGTCCCGGATCCGTTCGGCCTGGCGCCGCCGGAAGCCTTTGACCTCCCGGACGAGCACTATTTTGTGGAGTGTGACACGTCCGCCACCCATGTGTTCCTGCGCTCGTTTTCCGAGGAAGGCGAATCGGCCGCGGGCTGGGCGCACCGCCACGGCCGGGGCAAGGTGTGCGCTTTCGCGCCGGCGCACGACCGCGGCGGCCTCGCGCATCCCGGGACCATGGACACCCTTGGCCGCATTCTTCGCTGGCTGCTGGAATAGGGCTTCCCGCCCGGGCCGCCGGGCCGCCGATCCGGGCTTCCACGGCATTCCGGGCCGCCGGAACCGAAATTGTCCGCGGCGCGCAACTTTCCGGCGCGATTTGGGTATAACGGAATGAAAGATATGGAAGCGCACGGATGACGGAGGTAGGCCACGTGAATCCCCGAAAAACGCTCCTGATCATGCTGGTCCTTCTGTTTGCGGGTGGCCTGACGATCTACGCGAATACGGCCGGACTCAGCGTCAGTTTCAACAAGTACAGAAGCATCGCCGCCACCGAAGTGGACGGCAAAGTCTACCTGGATCTTGAGGATGCCGCGGAAAAGATGCATGCGATCGTGGTCCGGAACGGATCGAAAGTCGCACTGCACAAACCGAATGTCAACCTGATCCCCATTTTCGAGCAAAACACGACCAGACTCTACAAGGGATTGACGACAACGTTCTGGGTGCACATCACCGTCGACGGGCTCGAGCTGAAGGTGTCGGAACTCAAGCTGACCCTTACCTCGCCTTATGAAGAAGAAGTGGTATTGATGCGGATCGACACGTCGGACCCGGCGCTTCAGGGCGGGGAATTCATCCAAAAGGTCTCGGACCCCGTCAAGTACCACTTCAAATACGCCGCGAAATATTATCTGAGGCTCTGGCTGAAACCGGAAGGCGACAACCGGTTCCACCTCGTCGGCGAAAGGGCGCTTTACGTCACCAGCTGACGCCGGGGTCCGAAAAACGCAAGGGACAACAAACGAAGCGGTCCGCTCTTGGCGGACCGCTTTTTCCTGGTACGCCCAGCATGGGCGTCATCTCTACGGTGAAAGTCCGGAATGGGGGCTGGCGAGCGCCTACCATTAGCCAAAGGCAAGGGTGCCTGCCGCGAGGCGGGATCTGAAGGAAGCCGGAGGCAAACGCACGGGCCAAGGTAC
>DATCLN010000082.1:0-4330 GCA_036563895.1 Paenibacillaceae bacterium | reverse complement strand
AAATCGCGGCGCAGTGGAAAGCGGAGCGGACGTTCGTGCCGGAAATGGACGAAAGCCTTCGCGCCGAAAAGTACGAAGGCTGGAAAAAAGCCGTCGCGGCCGCGCGGGCGTTCAGGTGACCGCAAAGATATGCAAGAAAATTCCATCCAATTTTCTTGAGTGCGGCAGATTGTCAACGAGGCAATCGGTCCGGTACAATGGACTAAGGTTTTTTGCAGCAAGATTTGCGGGGAAAGGGAGTCGGCTTCATGGACTTCATGGTTTCCGGGCTGATCGTCATCCTGCTTCTCGTCCTGTTCCTGCCGTTTACGGTCAAGATTGTGGAACACAATCTGGAAATTTTCCTGTTCATCATGGGCATCGCCGCCGTCTTGATCAGCGGCGTGTTCAGCACCGAGCTGTTGATCCACGCCCTTGAAGATCCGATCATGATCACCATCGCCGTGCTGGTCGCCGGGCTTCTTTTCAAATGGCTGGCCGGTCCCCTGGAAAAGGGCGTTATGGCCACGGTCCGGGTGATGCCCGTCCGGCTGTTTCTTGCGCTGACCGTCATCCTTCTGGGCTTTCTTTCCAGCGTGATTACGGCCATGATCGCCGCCTTGGTGCTTGTGGAAATCGTAAGCGTTCTCAGACTGGACCGCCGTTCGGAACTGCTCACCGTCATCATGGCCTGTTTCGCCATCGGGCTTGGGGCCGTGCTGACCCCGATCGGCGAACCGCTGGCGACCATCGCCGTCAGCAAGATGAACGGGGACTTCTTCTACCTGCTCAGGCTCATGGGAGAGTACATCGTGCCGAGTGTCCTGCTGTTCGGTCTGCTGACGTTCATCCTGGTCAATCCCCGGGTGAACGGCAACGGGCTCAAGGCGGACAGGGTGACGGAAACGTACAAGGAAATCATCCTTCGGGCCGCGAAAGTGTATCTGTTCGTCATGGCCCTTGTGTTCCTGGGAAGCGGTTTCGAGCCTTTGATCAACAGGTACATCATCGATCTCCATCCCTACCTGCTGTACTGGATCAACATCATATCCGCCATTCTGGACAACGCGACGCTGGCCGCCGCGGAGCTCAGTCCGCTGATGGGAGAAGCCACCGTCAAGGCGGTGCTGCTGGGGCTGCTCATCAGCGGGGGCATGCTGATTCCCGGCAACATTCCGAACATCATTTCCGCCGCCAAACTGAAGATCACCAGCCGGGAATGGGCACGCCTCGGGGTGCCGGTCGGCATGGCCCTGATGATCGTCTACTTCGTGGTCATTCTCCTGACGCTTTCCATTTGACTTCCATTCGCGCAAGGAGTATAAATGTAATGCGATCTTCAGGCTCCGGCGCTTCTTCCTTCCGAAGGGGCGCCGGAGCCCGGGCGAATGGCACCACGGAAGGCCCATCCGTCCCCGATGGACGGATGTTTTTGTTTCGCCGCGGACCGGTGTCCGACTTT
Organism: Paenibacillaceae bacterium; assembly: GCA_036563895.1. Classification (GTDB taxonomy): domain Bacteria; phylum Bacillota; class Bacilli; order Paenibacillales; family Paenibacillaceae; genus ZCTH02-B3. Next base: position 2,889 of record DATCLN010000082.1, on the reverse strand, counting down.
GCTTCGACGAGGAGGAAAGGCTCATGAAACAGACCACCCGGGCGGTCCGGCTGGAGGACATTCTGCAGGCCCACCAGGTGCTGCGGGATGTCATCGAGCCCACGCCGCTGCAGCACAACAAGGGGTTGTCGGAAAAATACGGTTGCGAGGTGTTCCTGAAGCGGGAGGACCTTCAGGTGGTCCGCTCGTTCAAGATCCGCGGCGCCTACCACCTCATTTCGTCGATGCCGGCGGACGCGCGGAAGCGGGGAGTGGTGTGCGCCAGCGCGGGCAACCACGCCCAGGGAGTGGCCTATTCCTGCCGGGCGCTGGGCATTCCGGGCATCATTTTCATGCCCCTGACCACGCCGCGCCAGAAGGTCCGCCAGGTGGGCCGGCTCGGCGGTGACCAGGTCGAGGTGCGCCTGGCGGGGGACACCTTCGACGACGCCTACGAGATGGCGGTGCGTTTTGCCGAATCGGAAGGCCTGCCCTTCGTCCATCCGTTTGACGATCCGCTGATCATCGCCGGCAACGGCAGCATCGGCAAGGAAATCCTCGACGCCGCGCCGGGGCCCGTCGACTACCTGCTGGTGACGGTGGGCGGCGGGGGCCTCGCGGCGGGCATCGCCACCTATGTGAAGGCGGTGAGCCCCTCCACCGTCGTCATCGGCCTGGAGCCGGAAGGCGCTCCGGCCATGCGGGAATCGCTGAAGGCGGGGGAAGTGGTCACGCTGGACGAGATCGACAAGTTCGTCGACGGGGCCGCGGTCCGCCGGGTCGGCCAGCTGACCTACGACATCTGCAGCAAGCTGCTCGACGAAGTGCTGCTGGTGCCGGAAGGGGCGGTGTGCTCCGCCATCCTGGAGCTGTACAACGATCACGCCATCATCGCCGAGCCCGCCGGCGCCATGCCGGTGGCCGCCCTGTCCCTGCTCGGCGACCGGCTGCGCGGCAAGAACGTCGTCTGCCTGATCAGCGGCGGCAACAACGACGTGGACCGCATGCCCGAGATCAAGCTGCGCTCCCTCATCCACGAAGGCCTCAAGCATTATTTCATGATCAGCTTTCCGCAAAGGGCCGGCGCGCTGCGGGAATTCCTCGACCAGGTGCTCGGGCCGACGGACGACATCGTGCATTTTGAATACACGAAGAAACACGACAAGGAGAACGGTCCCGCGCTGGTGGGCATCGAGCTGAAAAACCGGGAGGACTATGAGCCGCTCATCCGCCGCATGCGGCAGAAGGGCGTGCGCTTCGTGGAGCTGAACAAGGATCCTCTGCTCTACGAATTGCTCATTTGATTTTTGAAACCCGCAGAAAGATGCGTTAAAATATGGAAAACAGACTCCCTTCCGGGATCAATCCAAAGGTATGGAAGCGTGAAACGTACGCCGGTTTCGCTTTTTGCTCCGGGGATGCGGCGGATCGCCGCCGTCCTGTTTTCGGTCCAGTTCGTCCGCGGCGCGGTGCTTATCAGCTTTCTGCCGATCTTCGGCAAGAACGCCCTGGCGCACAGCCTGGAGACGATCGGCGCGGCGATGGCCGCGCTTTTTTTGTCCGATACGTGCCTGAAGCTGGCCATCGGCTATCTGCTTGACCGGTTCTCCGCCGGTGCCGTCGTGCGGGTCGGGCTCGTCGCTTCCCTTGCCGGCCTGGCGGCGATGGGCTTCGCGGACCGGCCCTGGCTGTTCATCGTCGCCGCGGCGGTGTACGGCGCGGGCGTCTCGCCCATCTGGATCGTGTGCCTGACCCGGGTCCGCCGGGAAAAACGCGCCACGCAAATGGGGCTCCTGTACACCGTCTGGCTGGCCGGACTCGGCGCGGGTCCCGTGGTCACCAACGCGCTGCTGGAAACCAGCTACACGTGGACTTACACGTTTCTGGTGGCGTGCTGCGCGCTCAACTGGCTGCTGGCGCACGGGCTGGGCGCGGAGAACATCGGGGAAGGGCTGCATGTCCCGTTCCGGGAACAATGGCGGGAAATGCGAAGACGTCTTCAGGAAACGAGGCCGCTGCTTCCCGGCATGGTGCTGCAGACGGCGACGGCCGCCATGCTGCTGCCCATCCTGCCGAGTTTCGCAGAGGTCCATCTGGGATTTACGCCGAGCCAGTATTCGCTCCTCCTGGTCATCGGCGGCGGCTGCACGGCGCTGGGCCTCGTGCCCATGGGAAGGCTTGCCGACCGGTTCGGGCCAAGGCGGTTTTTGACCGCGGGATTTTTCTGCTTCGGGATGGCCCTGTACGCGCTCACGCTCCATCCCGTCCTGCCGCTGGCCCTCGTGTGCGCGCTGGCGCTCGGCCTTTGCTATTCGGCCGTTCTCCCCGCGTGGAACGCGGTGCTTGCCGCGCACATTCCGCCCGCGCAGCGGGGGCTCGGTTGGGGGATTTTTTCCACGGTGGAAGGCGTGGGCGGCATCATCGGGCCGTATGTGGGCGGGCTGATCGCCACCCTGTGGGGCGAGGCGTTCCTGGTCGGCCTGGCGGGCGTGATTTTCGGCACCGTGGGGATTCTGTACCTGATTCTCCCCTTGCAGCCCAAGGCGGAAATCGCCCCGCCGGGGCGGTGAAGACGGGGAAGAGGCGGGCACCGGGGTGCCGGGGCACGCCTCGCTTGGCGATGATGCCCGGTTTTTCGGACATATCGGGTCGGCGGGCGGTCCGACGGGGGCATTGCGTCCGGCTGCGCGCCCGGGAAAGGAAAAGCGTCCGGCTTGTCAGCCGGACGCTTCAGACTGTCGACAAACCCCTTGTCGGCAGTCTTTTTTAGTACGCCCAGCATGGGCGTCATCTCTACGGTGAAAGTCCGGAATGGGGGCTGGCGAGCGCCTACCATTAGCCAAAGGCAAGGGTGCCTGCCGCGAGGCGGGATCTGAAGGAAGCCGGAGGCAAACGCACGGGCCAAGGTAC
>DATCLN010000081.1:0-2489 GCA_036563895.1 Paenibacillaceae bacterium | reverse complement strand
CCCTCATCTCGTCCCAGGTCCAGTCCTTGGGGACGGGAAGGTTGGCCGCATCCAGCATGTCCTTGTTCAGCGCGACGAAAAAGGCGTTTTTCTTGGTGGGCACGCCGTAGTACTTGCCGTCCACTTTCCATTGGGCGGCGTCGGGGCCCATTTTTTCGTCGATGTTGTAGTCGGTGAACGGGCTGAGATCCAGGGCGACGCCGGCCTCGATCCGCTTCTGCAGCTGGGACAGGGTGTAGTTGACGTAGATGTCGACGTTTTGTCCGGTAAGCAGCGCGGTGTCCAGCTTCAGGTTGCCGTCGTCGTCGTTGACGAAACGCACGTATTCCACCTGGATGTGTGGGTTCTGCGCGTTCCAGTTGTCCACGACGGCCTGCGGGCCCGATTCGGGCGGCACGCCGCCCCACATCACCAGCTTGACCGGCTGCTGCTGACCGCCTCCGGCACCCGGCGACGGGCTCTGTCCGCCCGCGGCCGCCGGGCCGGACGCGCCCCCGCCGCCTGCTCCCTGGCCGGAACCGCCCGAGCAGGCGGCGATGACGCCGATCAGGAGCAGCAGGCACAGGACTGCCAAAAGCCTTTTGTTTTTCATCTCCGTTCCGGGACCTCCTGTGATTGCGGGTTGCTTTCGTGATGCCATGATAGCAGTCGCGGCAGACGCCCATGAATGAACAATTCTCACCGGTTCATGAAACAAAACGACGCATTTTGCGGCGGCCGGCGTTTCATAGTTTTGTGCGATGAGGACCGAGAGGGCCGCAAACGAAACGCCCGCGTCGCCGCCGTTGCGTGCGCACCGGCAAACGACGCGGGCTGACCGGTTTTCAGGCGTTTTGCCTGTCTGGCCGCTGCAGGCAGCGTTCCCGATACTGGCTCGGCGTGAGCTTCGTGTGCCGCTTGAAGATGCGGATGAAGTAGTTGTCGTTGACGAAACCGACCAGGCGGCCGATCTCGTGGATGGGCAAATCGGTGTTTTCGATGTATTCCTTCGCCTTGTTGATGCGCACTTCATGCAGATAACCGATCAGGTTCTTGCCCGTCTTTTTGCGGAACAGCGCGCTTACGTAGTTTTCGCTCATGACCACGTAGCGGGCCATCATCTTCACCGTAATGTCCTGGTCGTAATGCTGGTGGATATACGCAATGATTTTGTTGATTTCGGGATGCGTGGTGGGTTCGCCCGCTTGCTCGGCCATGCGCAGGGCCAGGCGATGAATTTTCTCCGCCAGATAGGCGTGCAAATCCTCCAGGGAGGCGATGTCTTCCATTTCCTGCGCGTCGAAAGGCTGTTCCGCGATGCGGTGGCACGTTTCCGCCAGCCTTTCCGTCACGTGCCTGACCACGGGCAGGGGCGGGTTGTCGGCGCGGAACCGCTCCCAGATCCCGTCGATCAGCCGCCTGCACCGCTCCGCGTTGCGGTATTCAAAGGCCTGGTAGAATTCTTTCTCCTGTTCCCACGAAAGATAGGCGTCGCCGGCCGGGAAGGGCGGGTGGGCCTGGCGCCGGCGTTCCTCCTCCCGGAGCTCCCTGCTGACCTTGCTTAAAGTCTTGCGCAAATCCTCCACGCTCATGGACAGTTTCAGGATGTAGCTGCTGGCGCCGTATTCCATCGCCTGGATGGCGTAGTGCAGCTCGTTCATGCAGGTCAGCATGACGAACTTGGCGGCATACCCCGCCTCCCGCGTCCGCCGGAGCAGCTCGATGCCGTCCATGCCGGGCATGACGATGTCGGTGATGACGAGGTGCGGATTTTCTTTTTGGATGATCTCGAAAGCTTCCGTGCCCGACCCGGCTTCGCCGGCCACGGTGAACCCCCATTGTTCCCAGTCGATGATTTCCCTCACCGATTCCCTGACAAACACTTCGTCCTCCACCAGCAGCACCTTGTACACGCGATCCACCCCCGTCACTGCGGCATGGTCGTCAAGGCTTCGCGAGGCGTCACCCGCTCGTAGGGCGGGGAAAGCAGGAACGGGACCCGGATGGTGACCCGGGTTACCCCGTCGCCGGATTCGATGGACAGATCGGCCTCGTCCCGGAACAAAAGCGCCAGCCGCTCCCGGATGTTCCGCAGGCCGATGCCCTGCCGTTTCCGCACGGACGCCCGCTGTTTCCGCGCCCGTTCCATGCCGATGCCGTTGTCCTCGACCACGATCACCAGATGTTCCGCCTTGCCGTCGCCGGTCTTCGTCACCGTGATCCGGATCAGGCCCTGGTCGGGCTTCTGGGCGATGCCGTGCTGGATGGCGTTCTCGACCAGCGGCTGGATGCTGAATTTGGGCACGAGGGCGTATTCGATCGACGGGTCGATCTCGTAGGTCACGTCGAACTTGGATTTGTACCGGATTTTCTGGATGAAGACGAAGGCTTCCACCAGTTCGATTTCTTCCCGCAGATGGATCATGTCCACGTCGGTGTTCAGGCTCGTCTCCAGCAGCTTGCCGAGGGATACGCAGATCTCCTCGATCTCCGCGCTGCCCTTGCGGATG
>DATCLN010000080.1:0-11939 GCA_036563895.1 Paenibacillaceae bacterium | reverse complement strand
GAACTGGCTGCAGGCGATGCTGGGCGGCCTCCTGTACACGGTGCTGTTCGCCGTCCTGATCTTCGATTACCGGATGTACGCGCAGAACATCGCCGGACTCGGCTTCCTCTCCATGCTGTTTTTGTTCCTGATCTTCCTGCTTCTCGTGTCCCTGCTGCATTTCTTTTCGCTGCTTGCGCATTTCCACATGGGACTGCTCAAGCTCATCCGCAATGCCCTGCTGCTCACCATCGGACGGCCCTTCCGGACGTTGGTGATGGCGCTGTTCTGCGCGGCGATGTTCTGGTTCAGCACGCAATTTACGTTCCTCATCCCGTTTTTCACGGGAAGCGTCATCGCGTATGTGGTTTACTACAATTTCCACCTCATGTTGGGCAAAATCATGGAAAAGGCCGAACAGCAAAAAAACGCGCGCCAGGACGCGGAAAACGGCGGGGACGCCCTGGACGCGGGAGAGTCGCAGCTTGCGGATGAGGCACGGGACAAAAGAGCATAAATGCGTTATAATAGAAGTGAATCCTGCGATGCGCGTCACGGCGCCTGATGTTTTGAACCAACGCTGTTTCGAAGGGAGTCCTATATTGCCCGGCGGCTGGCACGCCCCCGAAAGGGGAAGTCAAAAACCGGGTTGCGGACACCCACCTGCCGGGTGCGGGTTCAGAAACAGTCTCGCCGGACGGCAAAGCGGGTTTTTCTTTTTTTCTTCTTTTTTCCCCCGGACTCGCATGGTAAGATTAAAATGGCGCACTGACCACCGGGAGGAGAGGCTCGTTTTGCTGAAACGCATTTTGATAGGTCTGGTCCGCAGCCACGAAGTTACCGGCGAAAAAGCGAAGGATCCGAATCTCAAATCCCGCCACTACCGGCTGCCGAAGGACAAGGCGTGGGACGAAATCACGTCCACGCTGAAAAAGATGCGGGGTTACCGGGTTCTGCACGAAGTGCCTTCCGTCGGGGAAATCATCATGGTGAAACGGACCATTCTGGGCCGCACCATGGACATCACGGTGCAGGTGATCAGCACGGGCGTTTCCACCATGGCCGTGGACATCTACTCGGCTTCCCGCGGCGGATTCGGCGATCTCGGCGCCAACTATCGGGTCATCCAGGAAATCTACGCGGCGCTGGATCGCAAACTTGCCGCGTACAAGATGTAAATCCCGGGTTCGAGGAGAGGCGAGGAGAGGGGCGGTATTCCTGATCCTTGCTTTGTTTTTGTTTCGCGAAAAAAACGCCGCCCGGCGGCGGGGACCCGTCGGGTACGGTCCGCTTCCGGGCGGCGGACGGCCGCTTGTCCGGGACGCGCCGCATCCGGGACGCGCCGCATCCGGGACGCGCCGCACCGGGGGCACCGCGTCCGGAACGCGTTGCATCCCGAACGCGCTGCGTCGGGGCAGCGCGCCCGACTTGCCGCGTCCGGGAGGCGCCGCCGGATTACAGCAGCGCCTTCACGGCGGCGATGGCTTCGTCGTAGTCGGGATGCTCGGTCATTTCCCGGTTGATGCGCGCATAGGCGATCCTGTCATTGGCATCGACCACGAAGATGGCCCGCATGTTCAAGGCGAGTTCCTTGATGAATACGCCGTACGCCTTGCCGAAATTGTTGTCCTTGTAGTCGGACAGCATGACGACCTTGTCGACGCCGGCCGCGCCGCACCAGCGGGCCTGGGCGAAGGGCAGGTCGACGGAGACGGTCAGCACGACCACCTTGTCGCCGAGCTTGGCGGCTTCCTCGTTGAAGCGCCGCGTCTGGGCGTCGCACACGCCGGTGTCGATGGACGGGACCACGCTGATCAGCTTGATCTTGCCGGCGAAGTCCTTCAGGGTGACGACCTCGGTCAGGCTTTTGTTCAGCCGGAAATCGGGCGCCGGGTCTCCCGGTTTGAGTTCGGGCCCGACGAGCGTAAGGGGATTGCCTTTCAGGGTCGCGACGTTGGCACGCTCCTGCGTCATGGGGGTACGGCCTCCTTTGCAAAGTATGGAATTGACGTTCTTATTATAATTGTTTTAAAGTACAAAAGTCCAACGGTAAAGGAAGACGGCGCATGCTGTTTCTCCGCTATGAAAGTTTCCGCCAGTACGTCCGGCTCTACCCCGCCAACACGGCGCTGCTGGCCGTCATGCTCGTCCTGTTCCTGGCGCAGCAGATTTACCCGGTCCTGACCTTTCGCCTGATGGCCACCAACATTCCGCCCGCCAGCCAGGAAATCTGGCGGTATCTTACGGCGGTGTTCCTGCATGCCGGCTGGATGCATCTGCTGTTCAACGCCTTTGCCCTGTTCGTGTTCGCGCCGCCCCTGGAGCGGCTGTTCGGATCACGGAAATACGTGCTGTTTTTTCTGCTGTGCGGCATTTTCGGCAACGTCGGCGCCCTGTCCTTCGCCGGCAGCCAGCCGGTGAGCGTGGTGGGCGCGTCGGGGTCGATCTACGGCGTATTCGGCGCGTACCTGTACATGGCGCTGTTCCAGCGGCATATGCTGGACCAGCAGTCGCGGACGACGGTGTACGCCATCCTCGCCATGGGTGCACTGTTTTCGCTGCTCATTCCGGGTGTAAGTTTCATGGCGCATTTTTTCGGGGTGTTTGCCGGTTTTGTGCTTTACCGCTGGGCGGGAGCGGGCAATCTGCGCTGAGTCCGCGGGCGCGCTGGACCGTGCGGCGGACCGGCGAAGGGACGGAGAAGGAGCTTTGGAACTCAGGCAATTGCAGTATTTCGTCAAGGTGGCTCGCATGCAGCATGTGACCCGGGCGGCAGAGGAGCTTCACGTCGCCCAGTCGGCGGTCAGCCGGCAGATCCATCAGCTGGAGCAGGAGCTGGAAGTGGAACTGTTCGACCACCGGGGGCGCAACGTGCAGCTCACGCCGGCCGGGCAGCTGTTTCTCAGCCGGGTGGAGGAAATCCTGGAAGATTTGGAGCGCGCCGTCGCCGAGGTACGGGAGTTTTCCGATCCGGAAAAAGGCGTGATCCGCCTCGGATTTCCCCACAGCCTCGGCATCCTGCTGGTGCCGAGGGCGGTGGCCGCGTTCCGCAAGAAACACCCGGGCGTCCGTTTCATTTTTCGCCAGGGCATGTATCCCACGTTGATCCGGGACGTGCTCGAGAAGGAAGTGGACCTGGCGTTCGTCTCGCCCTTTCCCGGCAGCGATGACAAGCTGACCGGCGAAGTGGTGCTGACCGAGGAACTGCTGGCCATCCTGCCGGAGCATCATCCGCTGGCCAAAGAGGAGAGCATCGAGCTCAGCCAGCTCAAGGACGAAGAGTTCGTGCTGTTCAGCCCGGGCTATTCCCTGCGGCCGATCGTGGTGAACGCCTGCCTGAGCGCGGGATTCGAGCCGAAGATCGCCTTTGAGGGTGACGAGGTGGAAACGATCCGCGGGCTGGTGGCGGCGGGCATGGGGGTGAGTCTCCTGCCGGAGCTGGCCCTTGCCGCCCCGGGGCCGATGATGCCGGCGGCGGTGCGGATCCGCAAGCCCCGCGTGACGCGCACCATCGGGCTCATCCGGCGGGCGGGCGAGAAGCCGCCGACGGTCGTATTAAGATTTTATAATTTTTTGCTTTCTTTCTTTGCGCAGAACGGGTTCAAGCCCTGGCGGTAAGCCGGATTCCAACATTTGCGGGGTGAACCCTCCCGAAACCCCGTGCTAGAATGGGACGCGAGACGCCGAACCCGCCGGTTGCGTCCGGCGGGGACAACAGGGAGGGGAGAGCAACATGCGCAAAACCGTCATGTCGGTTGTCTCGGCCCTTGTGATGTCCGCAGTGCTGTTCGCATTGCCTGCGGCGCCCGCCGGTGCCGCGGCGGTATACCAGGTGAAATCGGGCGACACCATGTACCTGATCGCCCAGCGCCACGGGGTGACGCTGAACCAGCTCATTCGTTACAACCCCCACGTAGTCAACCCCAACGTCATCCGGCCCGGAATGTGGCTCATCGTGCCGGATAAAGGCGTGGGGCAAACCGGAGGCTCGCAAACGGGCAAGACCGGTACCGCGCCGTCCGCGGGCACGGGCCAAACCGGTTCCGGCGCTGCGGCGGGCATGGATTCCAACGCTTCGTACTTCGCTTCCGAAGTCGTGCGGCTGGTGAACGCAGAGCGCGCCAAGGCGGGCCTGGCTCCGCTGAAGGTGCACAACGAGCTGACCCGGGTGGCGCTGCACAAGGCGAAGGACATGTATCATAACAATTACTTCAGCCATCAATCGCCCACCTACGGCTCGCCGTTCGACATGATGCGCAGCTACGGCATCAGCTTCCGCTACGCGGGGGAAAACATCGCCAAAGGCCAGCGGAGCCCGCAGGAAGTGATGAACGCGTGGATGAACAGCTCCGGACACCGGGCCAACATCCTGAACGGCAATTTCACCCATATCGGCGTTGCCTACTACAACGGCGTCTGGGTGCAAATGTTCATCGGATGACGAAATGCGTCAAACGGTGCAAAAACGAAGCGGCCGGTTCCCTTTCCGAAGGGGACCGGCCGTTTTCGTCTGCCAATCCGTCATTACTCCCGGCTTTGCGTAAAGATCCAGACGAACCGGAGCAGTTCCAGCACCGCCATCAGCGTCGCGGCGACATAGGTCAGGGCGGCCGCGTTCAGCACCTTCGCCACGCCGGCTTCCTCCGCTCTGGTGATGAACCCTTCGGCGGTCATGAGCTGCCGCGCCCGGGCGCTGGCGTTGAATTCCACCGGCAGCGTCACCAGCTGGAAGGCCACCGCGGCGGCGAAGAAAATGATGCCGAGGAGAATCAGGTCGGCGGCCTGCAGCAGGATGCCGATCAGGAACAGGAACGGCGCGACGCCCGAAGCCAGGTTCACCACCGGGAACATCCGGTGCCGCAACACGAGCATCGGGTAGCGCTGGGCGTGCTGGATCGCGTGGCCGACTTCGTGGCAGGCGACGGAAACGGCGGCGATAGACCGTTCATAGAATACCGATTCCGACAGCCGCACGACGCGCTTGATCGGGTCGTAGTGGTCGGTCAGCTGCCCCTGCACCGGCTCCACCGGCACGTCGAACAGCCCGTGGCGGTCGAGAAGCCGGCGGGCGGCTTCGTATCCCGTAAGGCCGCTCGAGGCCTCGACCTGCGACCATTTGTTGTACGTTCCCCTGACCCGGAACTGGGCCCACAGCGCCAGGCCGAACGTGAGGAAAATCAGCGGATCCAAGGGAGTCCAGATAAACGGAATCATAATGATGATCACCTTCCGCTTGAGGATGGGGTTGCCGTAGTCACAGCATCGTTTCGCCCTTGCTGAGCAGAAGCATGAGCGCTTCCACGCAGGCGGCCGTCCGGGGCGAGATGGCTCGGAACAGCTTGGCGGCCTGCTTCGGTTTCAGGTGGTCCAGGACCGCCTCCAGCTCTTTCGCTTCCCGTTCCACCTGCGCCAGGTGAATCTGCAAATCGGCCAGCTTGCGTTCCACCAGTTCGTTGGGGGACAGGCGCTGGAGTTTCAGGAAATGGTCCCGGATTTCTTCCAGGGAAAATTTTTGCGCCTTCAATTGTTCAATACGGCGGATGCGTTGCAACGTTTCATCGTCATAGAGCCGGTAGTTGCCTTTGGAGCGTTTGACGGGCCTGATGAGTCCGAGTCCGGTGTAGTAGTCGATGGTGCGGGTGCTTACCCCGGCCAGCCTCGCCAGTTCGCCAATCCGGTACAGCCTTGGACCGGGCCCGGCCGATGCTTGGCGCACGGCATCACCTTCTTCTGCAAGCAAGGCTTTCCGTCGGAACGCACTCTCCTTTTTATATTACCCGCCGTCAACCGTACAGTCAAACGTGATGCTTGAATCGGGCCGTCCCCGGACTACTTCACCCGTTCTCCCGGCTTGATCAGCATCAGCGCAAAGCCGAAGGCGGCGAGCGCCAGGGCGGAGACGGAGCCAAAGACCGCCGGGCGGGACACTTCCATCAGCCAGCCGAACAGGGGCGGTCCCAGCGCGACGCCAAGAAAGCGAAGGCTTCCGTACAGCGAGGTGACCATGCCGCGCCTTGCCTTGTCCACGGCACCGGTGATCATCGTGTTCAGGCAGGGCAGCACCAGCCCGGTGCCCAGGCCGCATGCGGAAAGCAGCGCGACGAGAACGTACAGCCGGTCGTGGAAAAGGACCGCCAGCCCCAGCGCGGCGGACATGAGGAGCAGCCCCGTGTTGATCAGCAGGCGGATGCGCTTGCCGCTTTTCCGGATCACGGCGCCGGTGATGAGCGAAGCCGCGACCATGGCCAGCAGCGGGATGGCCAGGACAAGCCCCTTGCGGACGCCGTCGATGCGGTGCGGCGGATCTTCCAGCACCTCGGACAGGAAGAAGAGCCCGCCGAACAACACGAACAGCGCCGCCGCCCCCGCGAAGAACGACGCGGAGAGCCAGCGGCCGTCGCTCCGGAAGACGTCCGCCACGGAGCGGAGATAGGACCCGAGGGGCTGGGGCTCCGCCTGCCGGCGCGGCTCGCGGATGAAAAACAGCAGCGCCAGCGCGGACAGGAGACACACCGCCGGGAACGCCCAGAACACCGCGTACCAGACGATCATGGCCAGCAGCGAGCCCGCGATGGGGCTCAGCACCTTGCCCGTGCCGTTGGCAGCCTCGATGAGCCCCTGCGCGCGGCTTTCCTGCGCGTCCTTGTACAGGTCGCCCGCCAGGGCCATGGCGATGGGGGCGGTGCCCGCGGCGCCCACGCCCTGCAGCGCCCGGGCCGCGATCACCACGCCGTAGGAATGCCAGACGGCGCCGAGGCCGGCCAGAATGCCTCCTCCGCCGTACAGGAGGAGCGCCGGAATCATCACGCGCTTGCGGCCGAGCCGGTCGGACAGGTAACCGGCGACGGGAATGACGAGGCCGGCCGAAACGGAAAACAGCGTGATGACGAGGCTCGACTGGAATGACGAAACGCCGAGCTCCCAGGCCAGCGCGGGCAGCACCGGCACGAGCATGGAGTTGCCGAGGACCAGCGTCAGGGGGACGCTCGCCAGGGCAATGTATTCCAGGGCGGCGCTTTTGCGCCGGACGCGTCGGTTGGCCGCCGCATCGCTTCGCCCGGTTCCGCCTTGCGCCGCGGCGCCGGGGGGATGGACGGCGGCCGGCGGACGGATGGCAGCCATGCCGTGGACCTCCCGTTTACAATCCGCTTGTAAGATGCCCCCTGACGCGGGTCGGCATGCACGGGTTGGGTCGAATCAGGCAAACCAAGATCAGGCCAGGTTCAACCCGGCCCAACCGTTAAAAATGTCGGAAGTTGTTCACAATCCCGCGTCGCAAGGGCGCCTGCCCGGGTAGCATGGACCGGCGCGTTTTGGTAATAATAGAGGAAAGGCCAAAGGCATTATCATGAGGGAAACGGGGGGTTGACGGTGAACAAACGAAACGCGTTGATTCTGCTGGGCGCGATTGCGGCCGTCATCGCCGTCGTCGTCTGGCAGTGGCCCGGCGACGGACCGCAGGCCGAATCCGCCGCGACCGCCCCGCTGGAAGGCGAAGCCGCCCCCGCTTTCTCGCTGCCGGGGCTGGACGGTGGTAAGGTCTACAGCGTCGGCGGCCGGCGGGACAAGCCCCTCATCGTCAATTTCTGGGCTTCCTGGTGCGGACCCTGCGAGAAGGAAATGCCGGAGCTCAAGGCGCTGTACGAAAAGTACAAGGACCGCATCGACCTTTACGCTGTCAATGCGACCAAGTACGACACGCTGCGGGGGGCGCGGGATTTCGTGCGCGAAATGGAACCGCCGTTCCCCGTGCTGGTGGACGAAGACGGAAAGGTGACCGACGCCTACAAGGTGGTCGCGTTTCCGGTCAGCTTCATCATCGGGCGCGACGGCGTGATCCTGGAGCGGATCGAACGGCTTATCGGGCTGGAGGAATGGGAACAAAAAGTCAAAGCGGCGCTGTGAGCGCCGCTTTCTTCATCATTTCCGTTTTCGGGATGCTCAGTGGTTGCTCAGGCCGTTCACCGGTTCGGCTTCGGCGACCCTGTTTCTCGCCTTGCCGATGAGGGCGTACCGGATGCTATCCACCAGAGCTTCCCAGCTCGCCTCGATGATGTTGGTGGACACGCCCACCGTGCTCCATTTTTCCCGGAAGTCGGAGCTTTCGATGAGCACCCGGACCTTGGCCGCGGTGGCGTTCTGTTCGTCCAGGACGCGCACCTTGTAGTCGGTCAGATGGACGTTGCGGATATCCGGGAAGTGCTGGATCAGCGCCTTGCGCAGGGCGTTGTCCAAGGCGTTGACGGGGCCGTTGCCTTCCGCGACCGTGTAGGCTTCCCGGCCGTCGACGTCGATCTTGACGATCGCTTCCGAGACGAGGCCCTTTTCCGTTTTTTCCACGATGATTTTGAACGAGACCACCTTGAACATCCGCACGTTCTCGCCGCAGGCGTCCCGCAGGAGCAGCTCCAGCGAGGCGTCGGCTCCCTCGAACTGATAGCCCTGGTGTTCCAGTTCCTTGACGCGCTCGATGAGCCGGCGCGACGTCGATTCGTCGTGGATGTCGAGCCCCATTTCCTGCGCCTTGGACAGGATGTTGCTGTGCCCCGCCAGCTCGGACACCAGCACGCGCCGCTTGTTGCCGACCTGTTCGGGGGGAATGTGTTCGTAGGTTTTGGGATCGCGCAAAATGGCGCTGGCGTGGATGCCGCCCTTGTGGGCGAAGGCGGACACGCCGACGTAGGGCTGGTTGTTCGGCATGTGCATGTTGGCCACTTCGGCGACGTAACGGGCGACGGAAGTCAGCATCGCGAGCTGCTCGTCGCTCACGCAGCGGTAGCCCATTTTCAGCTGCAGGTTCGGGATGATGGAACAGAGGTTGGCGTTGCCGCACCGTTCCCCGTAGCCGTTGATCGTCCCCTGCACCTGCCGCGCGCCCGCCGCCACCGCGGCCAGCGTGTTCGCCACGGCCAGCTCGCCGTCGTTGTGCGTATGGATGCCGATGGGCGTGCGGATTTCCTGCAAGGTGCGGGTGATGATCTCGCTGATCTCCCCGGGCAGGGCGCCGCCGTTTGTGTCACAGAGCACGATCCAGTCCGCGCCCGCGTCCTGCGCCGCTTTCAGCACCGCCAGCGCGTATTCGGAATTGTTTTTAAACCCGTCGAAGAAATGCTCCGCGTCGAAAATGACCTCCAGCCCGTGGCCTTTCAGGAACGCGACGGATTCGCGGATCATCGCCAGGTTCTCTTCCAGCGTCGTCTGGAGAGCGGTGTGCACGTGGAAGTCCCACGATTTGCCGACCAGCGTCGCCGCCCTGGCGCCGGAATGCAGAAGCCCGAGCAGGTTCGCGTCCTGCTCGCAGGCGGAATTCTTGCGGCGGGTGCTGCCGAACGCGGTGAGCGTGGCGCGCAGGTTCAGATCCTTCGCCCTGCGGAAAAACTCGGCGTCCTTCACATTGCCGCCCGGAATGCCGCCTTCAATATAATGAACGCCCAGGGCGTCCAGTTTTTTGGCGATCTTGATCTTGTCCTCGACGGTCAGGCTGACCCCTTCTCCCTGGGTTCCGTCCCGAAGCGTCGTGTCGAAGATGCTGATGATTCTTGACATGGACCCGACAGTCCTCCTATGGCTGACAATACAAATATTATAGCATGAACATGTACTGTTGTTTAGAGAATTGCCAAAAAGCTTTCGCAACGCCGGGGTCCGGTTGGGGTCCGGAGGAACCCGATGATGCGGCTGGGGCTGTGATGTCGGGAAGGGTCGGGATATAATGGATTTCGGAGCGGTTCATAAACGGCGCAGATCCGGGCCCGGGAACCGAAACGCGGGCTCGGCGGAAACCTCATGGCACATTCACGGTGCAAAGTTATAGTCAATTTTTTAACTACAATGGAGTCCCGAACCCCCTGATTTTGGATTTAGTCGGTTTTTCGACTAAAATGTGGCTTCCGACTTCGGACATGCGGCCAAATAGTCGATTTTTGACTATAATCTTCCATTTCGTGCTTCTTGCCAAGGGTTGTAGTCGATTTTTTGATTATCATGCAAATCTCAAATCTAAGCCCGCCGCGTTTCTTCGCCGCAGATTAGCCGGCTTTTTCCGATACCGGAGGCGTTTCGAAGGCGCAGAAAGGGGGGACCGGCATGGGCGGACAACCGGACGGGCAAAGCGAAGGGCGTCCGGCTCGGCGCGTCATTTTGCACATCGACATGAACGCGTTCTACTGCTCCGTCCACGCCGCCGTCGAGCCGGAAAAATACCGCGGCAAGCCCACCGCCGTCGCGGGAGACGCGGAGCGGCGACGCGGGGTGGTGGTGACCAGCTCCTACGAGGCGCGCGCCCGGGGCGTGCGCACGGGCATGACGGTGCGGGAAGCGCTGAAGGCCTGCCCGGAGCTGATCCTCATCCGGCCCGATTTCAGGCTGTATCAGGCCTATTCCCGCGCTTTCCTGCGGATTGCTTCCGATTACACGCCTCTCGTCGAGGCGGTATCCATCGACGAATGCTACCTGGACATCACCGGCAGCGGG
This sequence comes from Paenibacillaceae bacterium, assembly GCA_036563895.1. Classification (GTDB taxonomy): domain Bacteria; phylum Bacillota; class Bacilli; order Paenibacillales; family Paenibacillaceae; genus ZCTH02-B3. The sequence goes on along the minus strand of DATCLN010000080.1, from coordinate 1,487 downwards.
CAATTCGGGACGCCCGTGGAAATTGCCCGGGAAATCCGGCGCCGCATCCGGGACGAGCTGTCCCTGCCCTGCTCCATCGGCATCGCGCCGAACAAGTTGCTGGCCAAGATGGCTTCGGACATGCGCAAGCCCGACGCCATCACGATCCTGCGGCGGCGGGACGTGCCGCGCCTGCTCTGGGACAAGCCGTGCGACACCCTGCACGGGGTCGGCCCCAAGACGGCGGAAAAGCTCCGCCGGCTGAACATCCGCACCATCGGCGAACTGGCTGCCGCCGACGAGCGTCTGCTGGTCGCACGCTTTGGCGTCTACGGTTCGTGGATGAAGCGGGCCGCGCACGGGCTGGACGATTCGCCGGTGCGGCCGCAGCGCGAGGCCGCCAAATCGGTGGGACATTCCACCACGCTGCCGCGGGATTTGACAACAGCCCGGGAATGGCGGCGGGTGCTGCTGCAGCTGGCGGATCAGACGACGCGCCGGCTGCGGCGGCAGGGAATGCTGTGCAAAACGGTACAGGTGGCCATCCGCGACCCGTCCATGCGCACCATCACCCGCGCGGAAACCCTCGAGCAGCCCACCGACGCGGCCGGCGACGTCTACCGGGCGGCATGCCGGATCATGGAGCGCCACTGGGCGGAAGGAAAGCCGGTGCGCCTGCTCGGCGTGACCCTGCAGGGACTGTCCCCCCGAAACGACACCCCTGTGCAGCTCGATCTGTTCCGGTATCGGGAGATGTTCCGGCGGGAAAAATTGTCCGAAGTGATGGACAGGCTGCGGGACAAATACGGCGAAAAAGCCCTGTTTTCCGCCGGTCTGCTCGAGTCCGGCGGGGCGGATCCGGAGAACGGGGACGATGAAGAATGAATATGATCTTTTTTTTCGTTTGATATTCTGAGCGGGTTGTATTAATATGAACACGGAGAGAACTGTTTTCCTGAGCCTCGCTCTGCGAAGGAATCTTTAGGAGGGTCAATTCCCATGGCAAAATTCGTGCGCGTGGACAAGGACACCTGCATCGCTTGCGGAGCTTGCGGCGCGTCGGCTCCGGATATTTTCGACTATGATGACGAAGGCCTGGCGCATGTCATCTACGGCGGAGACGACAACCGGGGGATCACGGAAATTCCGGAGGAACTTTACGACGATTTGCAGGATGCCCTGGACGGTTGCCCGACCGATTCGATCAAGGTGTCCGAGACTCCGTTCAGCTGATGGCCGGTGATCGTTTGGCGGACAATCGAGTAGAAGGGGGCGGCTAGCCCCCGTCCTCTCACACCACCTGGCATGCGGGTCCGCACCAGGCGGTTCCGAAGAGTTAACGAAATGCCAAGTAACATTCAAGCATCCTGACCAGCCCTTGCGCCTGAAAATATCGGGTGTCAAGGGCGTTGTTCAGGTTGCGGGACATCTCCCATGGCCCCCGGCGTGAGTTCGCCATCATATGGACGAAGTGTTCCGGTACCCCCAGCGCCCGCAGTTCACGGTAG
>DATCLN010000079.1:0-3728 GCA_036563895.1 Paenibacillaceae bacterium | reverse complement strand
CGTCCAGGGATGCCAGAGGAACTGGTGCACGCCGAACAGCAGGCTTCGGCGCCCCAACGGCAACCACTTCCGCATCATGGCTCGCTTCCTCCGAACAAATGTTCCGGTTCCATTATACAAACATACGTTCGGATAAGCAAGGGAAGGAGCAAAACGACCGCCGAGTCAGCTTTGCAACCTCAAAAAAAAGGGAGGCCCTTCCGCCTCTTGTTGGCGCGCCTGCGCATTCCGCGCATAGCACCACATTTCAAGAGAGCGGGAGGCCTCCCTGTTCGTTGCATGCCCGCATTCGCGGGTTCGGCGAACTTACCCGCCGCGGCGTCACTCGTACAGTACAGCCCGGGTGTCCGGATCGTCGATGTTGGACTGGTCGTACCAGAAGAAGCCGGTGTCGATGTGCTTCGGCAGCGACTCGCCCTTGATCGCCTTGACGGCCGCCTGGACCGTCTCGTAGCCGATGCCGATCGGGTTCTGCGTGATGGCGCCGGCCATGAGCCCTTCCTTGATGGCGTCGATCTGGGCCTTGCCGGAGTCGTACCCGATCACGACGATCTTGCCGGCCATGTTCATTTCCCGGACGGCGTTGACGACGCCGATGGCGGAACCTTCGTTGGTGCCGAATATGCCTTTCAGGTTGGGGTGGGTCTGCATGATCGCCTTCGCGGCGTCGGTGGACTTCAGGTGGTCGCCGCCGCCGTATTGGATATCCACGATCTTGATGTCCGGGTATTTTTCCTTGATCCGGTCCACGAAGCCGTCCCGGCGGTCGATGCCGGTGCGGCTCGTCTGGTCGTGGGCGATGATCGCCACTTCGCCGGCGCCGCCGATAAGTTCCGCCATCTTGTCCGCGGCCAGGGCGGCGGCGGCCCGGTTGTCGGTGGACGCCGTGGTCACCGGGATGTCGCTGTCCACCCCGGAATCGAAGGCGATGATCGGAATGCCCCGCTGCTGCGCCTGCTGCAGGAGCGGAATCGCCGCCTGGCTGTCCAGCGCCGCAAAGCCCACCGCATCCGGGTTTTTGTCCAGCGCGGCCTGCAGCATTTCAAGCTGCTTGTCGACCTGCGACTCGGACTCCGGCCCTTCGAAGGTGATGTCCACCCCCAGTTCGGACGCCGCACGTTCGGCGCCCAGCTTCACCGCCTGCCAGAACTGGTGCTGAAACCCCTTGGAGATGATGGGAATGAAATATCTCTCGCTTCCTCCGGCCTGGGCGGACGGCGAGCTTGGCGATTCCGCGGGCTGGCTCGCGCTCGGACTCGGGCTCGGGCTCGATGCGTTTCCGCCGCCTCCCCCCGACCCGCAGGCGCTCACCACCAGCGCGAACGCGAGCAGCATCACCGCCGGCATGACCAATCGTCTCATCCGTTTCATCCCCTTTCTCGAAAATTTTTATATAATCTCCCGGAACGGCCGCGGCCCGGCGCACATGTCGGCCGCCATGGCGCGCAGCCGCCCGTCCCGCGAGACTATACCGGCAACGTGCAAGTGCGTCGATCATCCGCTCCGCAACCGGAGCGCCGTTTCCCCGGGTGGTCAGGCGTTCCGCCTGCGCAGGATGTCCAGATACACCGCCAGCAGGATGACAAAGCCGATGACGACGGTCTGCCACTCCTGGGGCACGGACAGAATGCGAAGGCCGTTGGTCAGCACGCTCATGATCAGCGCGCCGATGACGGTGCCGACGATGGTGCCCTTGCCCCCGCTGAGGGACGTGCCGCCGATCACCACCGCCGCGATGGCTTCCAGCTCGTAGCCCATTCCCAGGGCGGGCTGGGCGGAATTGAGCCGCGACGCCATCAGGATCCCCGCCACCCCGGTAAACATGCCCGTGACCGTGTAGATGGCCATTTTCCAGGCCCGGACGTTCACGCCGGACAGGCGGGTCGCTTCTTCGTTGCTGCCGATGGCGAAGGTGTAACGGCCCAGGATGGTGCGGGACAGGAGGATGCCGCCTACGATCGCCATGAGGAAGAAGATCAGAACGGCGTTGGGAATTTCGAAGCCCGGAATCAGGCTGCCGGTCACCGACCCCAGCGAGATCTTGGAAAAAACGGGAGTGTGGGTGAAATACACCGGTTTCGCGCCCGAGATGACCAGCGCCAGCCCCTTGGCGATCATCATCATGGCGAGAGTCGCGATGAAGGGCGGAATTTTCATCCGGGCCACGGCGAAACCGGATACAAACCCGCACAGGGCGCCGGTCAGGATGCCGGCCACGACGCCGAGCGGAATGGGCAGCCCCCAGAAGGTGATGAACACGCCGGCCATTACCGAACACAGCGTCATCACCGTGCCGACGGACAAATCGATGCCGCCGGAGATGATCACGAAGGTCGACCCGAGCGCCAGCACGCCGATCACGGCGGTCGACAGCAGGATGCCGACGATGTTGGAGAATTGGAAAAAGTTGCTCGATGCGAGCGAGAAAAAGATGACGAGCCCGATCAGGCTGCCGAAGGCCAGAAGCTGCTGCAGCCCCGACCGGAACGCGGGCGCGGGCAGCCGTCCGGTCCTTTCTGGTCTGGCGCCTTCCCGCGCGGCGCCCTCCGTTTGCGCTTTCATCCCCGTCCCCCCTGACGAACGGCAAAACTTCGATCCGTCGCGTATTTCAGGATGAGCTCCTGGGAGACATTCCCGTCATTCACCAGCTCACCCGTGATCCGGCCCTCGCACATGACGAGGATGCGGTGGCTGAGCCTCAGAATCTCGGGCAGCTCCGAGCTGATCATCACGATCGACTTGCCGGACGCCGCCAGGCTCTCCAGCAGCCGGTAAATCTCGCTTTTCGCCCCGACGTCGATGCCGCGGGTCGGCTCGTCGAAGATGAGGATGTCGCAGTCCCGGATCAGCCATTTGCCGATGACCACCTTCTGCTGGTTGCCGCCGGACAGGAACTTGACCCGCTGCCGGACGCCGGGCGTCTTGATCATGAGCCGCTCGACGGTCCGGCCCGCCGCTTCCCCCATGCGCCGGTCGTCCATCCAGCCGGCGAATTTCATGAACCGGGGCAGCGACGCCATCGCCATGTTCGTCTGCACGTCCATCTCCAGCAGGCAGCCGAACCGCTTCCGGTCCTCGGACAGATAGCCGATGCCGTGCCGTACCGCCTCGTGCGGGTCCCGGATCCGGACCCTGCGGCCGTGGACGTAGATTTCGCCGGCGTCAACCGGATCGGCCCCGAACAGGGCCCGCGCCATTTCCGTCCGGCCCGCGCCGACGAGTCCCGCCACGCCGAGGATCTCCCCTTTGTACAGCGTGAAGCTGATGTCGTGGAGGACGTTCCTGCGGCTCAAGCCGCGGACTTCCAGAACGACTTCTCGGCTTTCTTTTTTCCCGGGATCCGGCATGGCCGGCTGGTAGATTTCCCGCCCCACCATCATGGCGATGATCCGGTCGATGGTGGCCTCCGGCGTCGGAACCGTTCCGATGTAGCTGCCGTCCCGCAGCACCGTGATGCGGTCGGAAATCCGCTTCAGTTCCGCCATCCGGTGGGAAATGTAGATGATGCCGACCCCGCCCGCCCGCAGCCGTTCGATGACCTTGAACAGCTCTTCGATTTCGGCGTCGCTGAGGGCGGCCGTCGGCTCGTCCATAATCAGCACCTGCGAATCCTGCGAGATGGCCTTGACAATTTCCACCATCTGCTGCCGGGCGACGGTCAGCTTCCAGACGGGGGTCTCCGGCTCGATGTCCAGATTCATCTGGGCCAGAAGCTCCGCGGTCCGCCG
>DATCLN010000078.1:0-9112 GCA_036563895.1 Paenibacillaceae bacterium | reverse complement strand
GCTGCACCCACCTGTCCGAACCGGACTGCGCCGTGCGCGCGGCCGTGGAACGCGGCGAAGTGGCGGAAAGCCGCTACCGGCATTACGCGGAATTTCTCGCGGAATGGAAAGAATCCCGACGGAGGTATTGACGATGGCGATCATCGCGCCTTCCATCCTGTCCGCGGACTTCTCGCGGCTCGGGGAGGAAATCCGGGACGCCGAGCGGAGCGGGGCGGACTGGATTCACATCGACATCATGGACGGGCAGTTCGTGCCCAACCTGACCTTCGGCCCGCCCGTGGTGGCGGCCGTCCGCAAGTGCACGCGGCTGCCCTTCGACGTGCACCTGATGGTCCACACGCCGGAGCGCCTGTTCGACGATCTGGCGGCCGCCGGCGCCGACCGCATCACCGTCCATGCGGAAACCTGCCCGCATCTGCACCGGACGGTGCAGATGATCCGCGACCTGGGGCTCAGGGCGGGCGTCGCCCTCAACCCGCACACGCCGCTGTCCATGGTGGAATACGTGCTGGACGCGGTGGATCTGGTGCTGGTGATGACGGTCAATCCGGGGTTTGGCGGCCAGGCGTTCATCCCCGCGATGACGGGCAAGATCGCCGCCCTCCGGGAGATGCTGGCGCGGCGCGGCCTGGAGGTGCATGTGGAGGTGGACGGCGGCATCAATCCGGCCACGGCCGCCGAGGTCGTCCGGGCAGGCGCGAATGTGCTGGTGGCCGGCAACTCCGTCTTCGCCCGGAGCGACCGGGCGGCCGCCATCGAGGCGCTGCGGCGCGCGGCGGAGTCGCCGCAATTCCCTTGACCGGTCTAGGACATCTATGCGGGCGCATACATATGATGGTAATGGAACCGCGTACGGACCGGGGAGGGATGGGCGTGAAATTCTACACCATCAAATTGCCGAAATTCCTGGGCGGCTTTGTCAGGGCGATTCTGAACACGTTTTTCCGGAACTGACCCCCTCCGCGGAAGCGCCCGCGCCGGCGCTCAATCCGGCCGTATTTCCGTTCCCGGGGGCGTCCGGACAAAAAACGGAACGACCCCGGCGCGGGGTCGTTTCTTTTGAACGTTCATGCGAATGGTAAAGAAATTCAGACCCGGGTGACTTTTCCGGACTTCAGGGCGCGGGCGCTGACGTAAACCCGTTTCGGCTTGCCGTTGACGAGAATGCGCACCTTTTGCAGGTTGGCGCCCCAGGTCCGGCGGGTCCGGTTGTTGGCGTGGGAAACGTTGTTGCCGAAACTTGTCTTTTTCCCCGTGATGAAGCATCTGCGGGCCATCTGGTCCACCTCCCCGATCCTTGCCGCACATACTTTATCATCTTATCATATGCGACGTCAATCCCGCAAACGTTCGCCGCCGCATCCCGGGCCGCCTGCGGGAGGGATCGGTTCCGCGGGCCGGGCCGGCGGACGAACCGGCAGGCAATGCTTCATTATCCGGTTTTTTTATTGTACAATGGGATAAAGTCCAAAAATGGGAGCCGGGGAGTGGATTTTCGTGCCGATGCTCCTGTCGAACGAATACGGAAAAATCGAAATCGACGATCAGGTGATCGCCGTCATCGCGGGATCGGCGGCGCTGGATTGCTACGGCCTGGTCGGCATGGCATCGCGCAGCCAGCTTCGGGACGGAATCGCGGATATGCTCGGCAGGGAAAATCTTTCCCGCGGCGTCCAGATACGCAGGGAAGGCGACGAGCTGCACCTGGACCTGTACGTCATTGTCAGCTACGGCGTGCGGATTTCGGAGGTCGCCCACAACATCCAGCAGAAAGTCAAATACGTGCTGGAGGAAATTGCGGGCCTCAAAGTGGATTATGTCAACATTTTCGTGCAAGGGGTACGCGTATCACGCTAGGGAGGGAATCGCCACTTGGGCAGACGTTCCTTGAGCGGCGCCGAATGGACGGCCATGATCATGACCGGGGCGCTCAATCTGTCCCGGCATGTGGACCGCATCAACGCGCTGAACGTATTCCCGGTGCCGGACGGCGACACGGGAACGAACATGAACATGACGATGAAGGCCGGCGTGGCCGAGCTGGAACGCAAGCCGAGCGAGGAAGTGGGCAAGGCGGCGGAAGTTCTTTCCCGCGGCCTGCTCATGGGCGCGCGCGGCAATTCGGGCGTCATCCTGTCGCAGCTGTTTCGCGGATTCGTCAAGGCGGCGGCGGGCTTGCGCGAAATTCGCGTGGCGGAGTTCGCCGCCGCATTGCAGCATGGTGTTGACATCGCTTACAAAGCGGTGGTCAAGCCGGTGGAAGGCACGATTCTGACCGTGGCCCGGGAAGCCGCCCGCGAGGGGGCGCTGATGGCCCGGCGCACGGAGGATTTGGTCGTGTGGATGCGGGAGGTGCGGCGGAAGGCGGCGGAAACGCTGGCCCGCACCCCGGAGATGCTGCCGATTCTCAAGCAGGTGGGCGTCGTCGACGCCGGCGGCCAGGGCCTTGTGTGCCTGTACGAAGGGTTTCTCGAATACCTGCAGGCGGAAGATCCCGCCGCGGACGCGCGGCTTGCGGAAGCGCGCGCGGCATCCGTCCGGCAGGCGCAGCAGGAGGTCCCGGACGGCCGGGCGGAAAGCGGCTTTGCCCACGCTCCGGTGCAGGCGCAGATCGCCACGGAATCCATCGTGTTTCCCTATGACATGGAGTTTTTCATTCGCCGGACAAGCCCTTCCGGTCCGTTCCCCGAGGCGGAGTTCCGCCAGGCCCTGGAGCGGGACGGCGATTCGGTGATCATCATCGATGACGGCGACACCGTCAAGGTGCACGTCCATTCCCGCAGGCCGGGAGACGTGCTCAATCTCGCCCTGGCTTACGGCGAACTGACCGACATTCACATCCTCAACATGCGCCAGCAGCACCGCGGAATCATCGGCGGGCAGGAAGGGCAGGGAGCCGGTTCCGCCGCCGGCAGCGCCGCCCGGGAGGCGGAAGTCCGCCAGCCGGTCGGCGTCGGTTCGGGAGCCGGCGGATGGGGCGCAGGCGATCCGGCCGCCGGCGATCCTCCCCTCGGCATGGAGGCCGCCACCGGCATCCTTTCGCCGGACGCCCCGCGGCCGGCGCCCGTCGCCGCGTCCGGACGCGGCGCACCGCAGCCGCATTTCCACGCCCACGAAATGGCGCCCTACGGCATCGTCGCCGTCAGCGTGGGAGAAGGCAACGCGGAGCTGTTCCGCAGCCTGGGGGTCGACGTGGTGCTCGCCGGCGGCCAGACCATGAACCCGTCGACGGAAGACGTGCTGCAGGCGATCGAATCGCTGGCGGCGGAGCACGTGATGGTGCTGCCGAACAATCCGAACATCATCCTGGCCGCGGAGCAGGCCGCCAAGCTGGCGGGGAAGCCGGCGACGGTCATCCCCACCCGCAGCATCCTGCAGGGCATGGCGGCGATGCTTGCGTTTCTGGAGGACGAGCCGGCGGACGTCAACGCGCGCCGCATGGCCGAAGCGGCGGAAAGGGTGGTCGACGGCCAGGTCACCCGGGCGGTGCGGGACACGAAGATCAACGGCCTGGACATCCGCGAGGGGCAATACATCGGCATCATGGGCAAACAGATCGTCTCCGCCGGCGACGGGCTGTTCGACACGGTGCGCGGCTTGCTCGAGCGCATGATGGAAAACGGCGGGGACGTGGTGACCGTGCTGACCGGCGAAGGCTCGGACGGAGAAGTCACGCGGCGCCTGGCGGACTGGCTGGCGGAGCGGTATCCGGACGCGGAACTGGAGATCCGGGACGGCGGCCAGCCGCTGTACCCGTATCTGCTCGCGGTTGAACAATAAAAGGAGGGACACCGATGGCCCAAGTGGCGGTGGTGACGGACAGCACGGCCGACATTCCGGCCGCGGAACGCGAGCGGCTCGGCATCGAAATGGTGCCGCTCAAGGTGCATTTCGGCGAAGAAACGTATCTGGACAACATCGATCTTACACCGGAGCAGTTCTATCAAAAACTGAAGGCGTTTAGCGGTTTGCCGACCACGTCGCAGCCCTCGCCCGCCGATTTCTTCGAGGTGTACAAGCGCCTGGCGGACGCGGGGAGGCCGATCGTTTCCATCCACCTGTCTTCCGCCATGAGCGGGACGATCCAGTCCGCGCAGCTCGCGAAATCCATGCTGCCGGAAGCCGACATCATCGTCGTGGACGGCCGCTCGGCCTCCTTCGGAACGGGCATGCTGGTGGTGGCGGCGGCCGAACTGGCCGCCCAGGGGGCTTCCGCCGCGGAGATCGAGGATCGGGTGATGCAGCTGCGCAAAAGCACGCGCCTCTATTTCCTGGTCGACACGCTGGAATACCTGCACCGGGGCGGCCGGATCGGCAAGGCGTCCGCGCTGATCGGATCGCTGCTCAATATCAAGCCGATCCTGACCATCGACGACGAGGGCATGGTCTCTCCCCTGGAGAAAGTCCGCGGCGCCAAGAAGGCGGTCGCCCGCGTGGCGGAACGGATCGCGGCGGATTTCCCCGGGGGCCCGGTGGATCTCACCCTGGCGATCACGCCGGGATTCACGGAAACGGCGCAGGAACTGGAAGAACGCCTGAAAAACACCGTCAATATCGGACGGCAGCGGGTGGTGGAGATCGGCCCGGTCATCGGCACCCACGCCGGTCCGGGGACGGTCGGCGTGTTCGTCCTTCCGATGCAAGTTTAACCGCAGCCGCGACGCAGGCGTAGCCGCGGCCATGATGCGGATGTTGTCATCGTCATGATGCCAGCTTTGTCATCGCTGCGATACAGGCTTCGTGATGGTCATGATGCAGGATTTGTCGTCGCCATGATGCAAGTTTTGTCGTCGTCGGAAGCGGGGTAAAGGCATGGAACCCGAGTTGTCCTCCATCCCGGTGGAAAAACTGCAAGGCGTGAGCTCCCGCAAGGCGGAGGAGCTGCACGCCTTGGGTCTTTTTACGATCGGTGACCTGCTCGAACATTATCCGTTCCGGTATGAGGATTACCGCGTCCGTTCGCTGGCCGGAGCGAAAGACGGCGAAAAGATCACCGTCGCCGGCGTCATCGCCACGCTCCCGACCCTGCAGCGGTACGGGCGCAAGACGCGCCTCGTCTGCCGCGTGCGCGTGGAACAGGCCTTGATCGCGGCGGTCTGGTTCAACCGCCCGTATCTGCGGGAGCAGCTCCTCCCGGGCCGGGAGATCGTCATGACGGGCAAATGGGACGCCCGCCGTCGCCAGCTGACGGTGGCGGAGTCGGAGTTTCCGGACCGCGGCGGCGGCAAGAGCGGGACGCTGCAGCCGGTCTATTCGATCGGAGGCGGCATCACACAGGACTGGATGCGCCGGACCATCGCCCGCGCCCTGGACCGGTACGGCGCGATGATTCCGGAAATCCTGCCCGCCGAGATTCTGGACCGGTACCGGTTCATGCCGCGGCGCGAGGCGGTGATGCGCATCCACCGGCCGGGACGGGAAAGCGACAGTGCGGAAGCGCGCCGCCGCATGGTGTACGAGGAGCTGTTTCTGTTCGAGCTGAAGCTGCAGGCGCACCGCGCGCTGGTCCGCAGGAGGCCCGACGGCGTGGCGCACAAGGTGAGCGCGGAGGACATCCGCGCCTTCGCGGCGTCCCTTCCCTTTGAGTTGACCGACGGGCAGAAACAGGCGTTCAACGAAATCCTGCGCGACATGCGCCAGCCCTACCCGATGAACCGGCTGCTGCAGGGGGACGTCGGATCGGGCAAGACGGTGGTGGCGGCGATGGCGCTGTACGCCACCGTCCGGGCCGGCTGCCAGGGCGCGCTCATGGTGCCGACGGAAATCCTGGCCGAGCAGCATGCCCGGACCCTCCGGCGCTTCCTCGAGCCCCACGGCGTCCGCGTCGGGTTGTTCACGGGCAGCATGACGGAGCGGCAGCGGAAGGACGCCCTGGCGGAGCTGCAAATGGGCATGATGGACGTGGTGGTGGGCACCCATGCCCTCATCCAGGAAGACGTCCATTTCCGCCGGCTGGGCCTGGTCGTCACCGACGAGCAGCACCGGTTCGGCGTGCAGCAGCGCAGCATCCTGCGGCGCAAGGGCATGAACCCGGACGTGCTGGCGATGACGGCGACGCCCATTCCCCGCACCCTGGCGATCACCGTCTACGGCGACATGGACGTTTCGACCATCCGGGAGCGGCCGAAGGGGCGCAAACCGGTCAAAACCTACTGGGTGAAGCCCGGGCAGATGGACCGGGTGATCGGCTTCATGCGCCGCGAGGCGGAGGCGGGGCGGCAGGCGTTCGTCATCTGCCCGCTGATCGAGGAGTCGGAGAAGCTGGACGTGCAGAACGCCATCGACCTGCACGCGCGGCTGAGGCTGGCGCTGCCCGGCCATTCGGTCAGCCTGTTGCACGGGCGGATGACGCCGGCGGAGAAGGACGCGGTGATGGCGGAATTCGTCGCGGGCAAAAGCAGCGTGCTGGTGTCGACCACGGTGGTGGAAGTGGGGGTGGACGTGCCGAACGCCACGCTGATGGTGGTGATGGACGCCGACCGGTTCGGCCTGTCCCAGCTCCATCAGCTGCGAGGCCGCGTCGGCAGGGGCGAGCATCCTTCCTATTGCGTTTTGGTCGCCGATCCGAAGACGGAAGCCGGCGTCGAGCGCATGCGGGTCATGACGGAAACCGACGACGGCTTCGAAATCGCCCGCCGCGACCTGGAGCTGCGCGGTCCGGGAGAGATTTTCGGCACGAGGCAGAGCGGCCTTCCGGAGTTCAAGCTGGCCGACCTGATGAGCGATTTCGCCGTGCTGGAACAGGCGAGGGACGACGCGGCGCGCCTCGTGGCCAGGCCGGAATTCTGGACGTCGCCGGCGTATGCCCGTTTGCGCGACCGGCTGCAGCGGGACGAGCTGTTTGCGGGACAGCCGTTGGACTAGCGTGTTGGTCGGGCGCCTTGAAGTTGTGTCGGGGTGCCCCCGGCCGGCTTTTTGGCAACAACGACAAAAGTGCCATTATCTTTCCGTTTTCACGGGTGTGCCATTATTTCGCCGAAAGAGCCGTTTTCAGGCGAAAATAATGGCATTTTTGTCGCAATGGAAAGCGGGAGCGGTCAGGCCCCCCAAATACGGAGCCCGTATCCGAATAACTGTCCGAGCCTTCCGGCATATGATGAACGGAATGCTGCCGGAAAGGTGGAACGGATGTGGACGACTGGCGCAAATACGGGATTTCCCCGGCACGCATGGCGCGCGTCCGGGAGAAGATGAAGCATCCGGCCGTCAAGGAACGGCTGAAGGCGATGACCGCCGGGCTGACGAAACAGGATTTGCAGGACCGGGCCAGGGTGAGGTCGTTGGTCCGGTCGGTTTCCCGCATCTTGAAAGAACCGCTCACGCCGGACGAGGAAGACCTGCTCGTCGATTACGTGCTGGCGCAGCGCATCGACCCGCGCAACAAGCTGCACCTGCTCCGGCTGTGGGCGATGTTCCGCTGAGCCAAAGCCGCGGGGGCGCGGTCCTGTTCCGCATTCATCCCCGCGGTCATTCCGTCCGCCGCCGGATCAGATCCGGATCGTCGAAGGCCGGATTGCCGACGCGCGGATCGACTTCGTACGCTTCCATTTCTTCCGCCGGATACGGCGCAAGCAGCGGGCGGAGCCGCTCCGGATCCTGCACGCTGCGGTCCAGCCACAGCGCCTCGTCCTCGCGGCGCAGGATCACCGGCATCCGGTCGTGGATGTCCGCCATGAGCCGGTTGGGGGCGGTGGTGATGACGGCGCAGGTGTGGATTTTGCGCCCGTCCGGCGCCGTCCATGTTTCGTACAGGCCCGCCATGCCGAACACGCGCCCGTCGCGCATCACGATGCGCAGCGGGCGTTTCTGGTTGCCTTCCTTTTTCCACTCGTAGAACCCGTCCGCGGGCAGGATGCAGCGTTTGCTCCGGTACGCCCGCCGGAACGCGGGCCTTTCCTCCAGCGTCTCGGCGCGGGCGTTGATCATGCGCGCGCCGATCTTCTCATCCTCCGCCCACGGCGGGACGAGCCCCCAGCGGAGCATGCCGAGCCGGTTGCGGCTGCCGTCGTTGATGACGGCCGGCACCAGCTGCATCGGCGCCACGTTGTAGCGCGGCCGCCAGGGGTGGGGCGCGGTGGCGTCCTCCGCGAAATACAGGGCCATGAGCTCCTCCAGCGACACCGTGATCGTATAGCGTCCGCACATCGCCGATTCCCCGTTTCCGACTGGGATATATCGCTATTATAACGCCTGGGTGCAAAAAAACGACCAGGTCCGCCCGTCCTGCGCGGGGGACCCGCTTGGCACCCGTGTTCCGTCCGGCTTGCGGCGGTCCGGTGGGCGGTGCCGAGGGTGGCGGTATCGTCCGCCCGGTTGCGGCGCCGGGACGGCACCGGGCCCGGCTGCGGCGCCGGGCGGTGCCGGGGGATCCGCCCGGGGAGCGCCCGCGGTTTTTCCAGCCGTCTCCGTTTACAGGAACATATGTTCTCATATAATATAGAAACAGACGTTCGCATCTGGAGGGAGACGGTATGTCCGGATCGCGCATCATCATGCTGGCGGATTGCCAGTCGTTCTACGCCAGCGTGGAGAAGGCCGCCCGTCCCGAGTACCGGGACCGGCCGGTGGTGGTGGCGGGGGATCCGGCGCGCCGCACCGGCATCGTGCTGGCGGCCTGTCCGCTGGCGAAGCGGAAGGGCGTGACCACCGCCGAACGGCTCGGCGAGGCGCTGAACAAGTGCCCCGGCCTGGTGGTCATCCGTCCGCGCATGTCCTACTACCTGGAAGTGGCGATGCAGATCACGGCGATTTTCGAATCGTACACCGACCTGGTGGAGCCGTACAGCATCGACGAGCAATTCCTGGACGTGACCGGCACGGTCCGGCTGTTCGGCGGCGACCCGGTGGAGATGGCGCGCCGGATCCAGCGGCGCGTGCTGGCGGAGACGGGCGTGTTTTGCCGCTTCGGCATCGCCTCCAGCAAGGTGCTGGCGAAGATGGCCTGCGACAACTACGCCAAGTCGCGGCCCGACGGCCTGTTCGACCTGCGCGGCCGGCGGCTGGAGGACACGCTGTGGAAGCTGCCGGTGGAGAAGATGTTCATGATCGGTTCGCGGATGGCCGCCCACCTGCGCCGCATGGGCATCGCCACCATCGGCGATCTGGCCCG
>DATCLN010000077.1:0-13021 GCA_036563895.1 Paenibacillaceae bacterium | reverse complement strand
GGCCATGGGAGATGTCCCGCAACCTGAACAACGCCCTTTACACCCGATATTTTCAGGCGCAAGGGCTGGTCAGCATGCTTGAATGTTACTTGGCATTTCGTTAACTCTTCGGAACCGCCTGGTGCGGACCCGCATGCCAGGTGGTGTGAGAGGACGGGGGCTGGCCGCCCCCTTCTACTCGATTTTTCAGCGATTGATAATACTTCCCTCTTTCGACGTATTGCCGGACGATGCGGTCCATGTCCTTTCGCTCTTCGTCCGTCACTTCCCGGACGACTTTCGCGGGATTGCCCATCACCACCGTGTGGGGCGGGATTTTTTTGCCGGGAGGCACCACGGTTCCGGCGGCGACGATGGCGCCTTCGCCGATTTCGGCCCTGTCCAGGACGATGGCCCCCATGCCGATCAGGGCCCGTTTGCGGATGATCGCGCTGTGCAGCATTACCTTGTGGCCGACGATGACTTCGTCCTCGATGATCAGAGGGTTGCCCGGGCTTTGGTGCAGGCAGCTCAGATCCTGGATGCTGCAGCGTTTTCCGATGATCGTCGGAGCCACATCCCCTCGAATGACGGTGCCGAACCAGATGTTGGTGTCCTCGCCGATGGTCACGTCTCCCGAGATGGTGACGTAATCCGCGATGAAAACGGACGGGTGGATGTTCGGTTCCTTGCCGTGATAGGGGTAGATCATGGCCGATGCTCCTCGCTTGTGGTGTCGTGTCCATTTTATCGCATCGGCGAGCGGGAAAGAAACCGTGGCGGGGCCCGGACTTGCTTCACGACTTCGGGCTGGGCATTTTGCCGAAGAAGGATAATTCGCAACGCCGGTCACTCGACGGGTTTGCACGATTCGCGGATGACGAATTCGGTCGGAAGATGGTACGGTTCCAGCTTTCCGTACAAATCCGGGTTTTTCAGTTTGCACGCTTCGCCGATTTGCCGGGCCGCGCCCTCGCCGAACCAGATCGTGCCGGCGGTTCTGAAGGTGGCCAATGCGCTCACGGTTTGCTCTCTCCTTGTGGAAAAGCGATTTTCATTCGTTTCAAATGCGGATGACGGTGGACACAAACTTCGTTTCCAGAAAATCGTGCAGGCTGTCGGGGCCCCCTTCGCGTCCCATGCCGCTTTCCTTTACGCCGCCAAACGGCCCCTGGACGGTGGTCATCACCGGATCGTTCACGCCGACCATGCCGTACTCAAGCGCTTCCGAAACGCGGGCCGCCCTTGACAGGTCGTTGGTGTAAAAGTACGCGGCCAGGCCGTACACCGTGTCGTTGGCGCGCCGGATCACCTCTTCCTCCGTCTCGAAAGCGTAGACCGGCGCGACCGGACCGAACGTTTCCTCGCGGGAGATCAGCATCGTTTCGTCCGCTTCGTCCAAAACGGTGGGCGCATAAAAGCAGCCTTTGTCAAAGGGAGGTTCGTCCAGCCGGCGCCCGCCCGTCACCACCCGGGCCCCTTTGGCGACGGCGTCGCGGACGTGTTCCTCGACTTTTCGCACGGCGGCCTGATCGACCAGCGGCCCCAGGTCCACGGTTTCGTCCATTCCGTCGCCGATCCGGAGCGCTTCCACGCGCGCTTTCAGCTTTTGCACAAAGGCTTCCTTTACGCTTTTTTGCACGTAAATGCGGTTGGCGCAGATGCAGGTTTGGCCGTTGTTGCGGAACTTGCTCGCGATCGCCCCTTCGACGGCCAGATCCAGATCGGCGTCTTCAAACACGATGAACGGCGCGTGCCCGCCCAGCTCCATGGAAACCCGCTTCATTTGATCCGCGGCGCCGCGGGCCAGCTGCTTTCCGATTTCCGTGGAGCCGGTGAAGGTGATCTTGCGGATGCGGCGGTCGGCCAGCCATTGTCCGGTGATGCGGGACGCGCTTCCGGTCACCAGGTTGAGCACGCCCGGAGGAAGCCCGGCATCCGCGGCGATCTGGAAGAAAATCGCCGCGGCTCCCGGAGATTGGCTGGCCGGCTTGAACACCACGGTGCATCCGGCGGCGAGCGCCGGCGCGATCTTTCGCGTCACCATGGAAATGGGGAAATTCCACGGCGTGATCGCGGCCACCGGACCGACCGGCTGACGCAGCGTGTGCAGGCGCTTGTGCGGAACCTGGGAGGGAATGGTGTACCCGTAAATGCGCCTCGCTTCTTCCGCGTTCCAGCGGACGTACTCAGCGGCGATGCTCACTTCTCCGCGCGCCTCGCGAATCGGTTTGCCCATTTCCGCCGTGATGGCGCGGGCGATTTCTTCGGCGCGGTCCAGCATTCCCCTGTAGATGCGCATCAGCACATCGGCCCGGACGGGCGCGGGCGTTTTGGCCCAATCGGCAAACGCCCGGTGCGCGGCGTCCGCCGCCTTTTCCGCGTCGCGTTCGTCCCCGTACGCCGCGACCGCGACCGCTTCCCCGGTGGCGGGGTTGACGATGTCGTACCATTGGCCCGATTCGGCCTCTTTCCATTCTCCGTTTATAAACAACCGATGCTGGATCATGCTGATTCCTCCCGTCGAATAGTTGTGAATACGTATTCACAAAAGGAAAAAACAAAAATTGTTGGCGTTTTGCCGACCTGCTCCGACCTACCGGCTTGCGCCGGACCGCTCTCCTTTTCGCGCCGTCGTCCTTCGCACGAACAGTTCCGGCTTGAGCGTGATCTGCTTCCATTCCGTCGGTTTTTCTTCCTGCTCGATCATCTCGATGAGATACTCGACCGCAAGCTCCCCGAGATTGAATTTGGCGTGGCCCGCGCTGGTGAGCTGAATGGCCTGGTGCGCGGAGATGGAGATGTTGTCGATTCCGGCGACGCTCACGTCTTCGGGAATTCGGTAGCCCATGGCCATGATGGCGTCCATGCACAGCAAAGCGATCATATCCGTCGAACAAAAAATGGCGGAAGGCGGATGGGCCATATGCATCAGCTTGCGGGCGTATTTTTCCACCTCCCCCGGAATTTTCGGATCGAATACGTGCACCAGCGCCGGGTCGATCTTCACGCCCGCGGCTTCCATCGCCTTTTCGAAACCGACCTTGCGGTCGTGAAACGTGGAGACGTTGGTGTTGCCGCACAAAAAGGCGATCCGCTCGTGCCCGAGCTCCAGCAAATGGTTCGCGACCAATTCGGCGGCGAGCTGGTTGTCGAAAATGACGTAGTTGCCGCCTTCGCGCGGCTTCCGATTAAAAAAGACGCACGGAATCCGCGATCGGTCGATTTTCTCCCAGAGGGGATCGTCCAGTTCGATGGTCGCCAGCAACAACCCGTCCACCTTGCTTCCGAGCACGAGGTCGAACACCTCATCCAGCCCGTCTTCCTTAAAGTAGACCATGGTCTGGTATCCCCGCGCGGTGGCGTAATTTACGATGGCGTCGGTCGTTTCCACGAAAAAGCCGTTGCGGAGCGTGCCGGAGATCAGCGCGATCGTTTTGGTCGACCGGGTCACCAGGCTGCGAGCGATCAGATTGGGGGTGTATTGCAGCTGCTCGATCGCCGAAAGCACCTTTTGCCTCGTTTCCGGACTGACGTTGGGGGCGTGGTTCAGCACCCGCGAAACGGTCGATTGGGAAACGCCCGCCAGTCTGGCGACATCTTTTGAGGAAACCATCTCGTCCCCCTCGTGCCGGAGAAGCCGAACTTTGTGTATGGTTACGTATTCATCAAGTTCATCATAATGCGGGAGTGAAGCGCTGTCAACGGCGTGCTGCCGCCGGTACGGTGAGGGTGACAGCAGAGGACCGGGCTGATGGACATACAGTCCGTTAACGCATGTGCCAGGCTGCGGAAACCGTTTCCTTCGGGTGATGGGAGAGTTGTAGCCGCCACGTTATTACGGTTCCATCCCCTAAGATGTGACTGAGGGCCTGGAGGACAGCGGGTGGCGCGCTGACCACGGCGGTGATCGCGGGGGCAGTTGCGATCCTGTGGAGGTTGATCGAATCGTGACTCGTTCGGAATTCATCGCAATCGTGGCGCCGGTTGCCGTGAAGGTGAAAGTCGATGGCGGCCCGCTTTTTCCATCGGTCAGTATCGCCCAGATGCTGCTGGAGACCGGCGGCCGGCTTAACAGTTGGAACAACCTCGTAGGGTACAAAGTTGGCGACGGCGTACGGACCCCATATTGGGATGGGAAGGCTGCCAGCAAAAGGACGTGGGAGGTATATGAGGGACGGGTCGAAACACCAACCGCCGACTTTAGGGCCTATGCTTCGATCGAACACTGCCTGAAGGACCAGGCGCTCCTGTTTTTCCGATTGCGGCAACGATACAAGCGCGTGATTGAAGCGAAAACGCCGAAGGAGCAGGCGGAAATGCTCCAATTGTGCGGTTACGCGACGGACCCGAATTATGGTTCGAAAATATGGGCCATCATCCGGAGAGACAATCTCGAAAAGTATGACAGGGAGGCGGAGAAAGCCATGGAGGCACTGAAGGAACTGACCGAACAGGTAGCGCAACTGCGAAAGGAAGTCGAGGCTCTGCAAAAGCGCTGCAATATGGACATTCCGCCTTGGGCGAAAGAGGCCGTTGACGCCGCGGTGCGTGCGAAGCTGATTGACACGCCGAATGGAGGAGGGGTTGATTTTTACCGGCTGGTGACAATCCTTCACCGGGCCGGGCTGATCCCGGAGACGGAGTGAGACTGATCGCTGCCGGATGGTTGCTTTCCCCTCGCGACCCGCTTCCAAGAATCTCATCCTTCCGACGCAGCCTGTTGTTTGCAAATCCCGCCGAACCCGCGTCCAGTCCGAACCTGCATCCGGCCCGAACCCGAAAATTTTGCATGAAACATCCGATTTTTGCGAAAGCGCGGGCATCCTTGATTTTTTACAATGAAGGAGAGAGAAAGGGCTGACGGCTGGGGGGACAGCGATGGAGCTTCAATTGGAACGGGTCGTCTTTCGGACAAACACGGGGCAGCTGGACAGGGTGCACGCCGAAGCGCTCGCGCGGCTTCCCCGATGCGTGTCCGCGGACCCGGAAGGGAAGCCGATGCTGCTGGAAGGCGGCGTCTACCGGGGGTGCTGGCTGGAAAGCACGGGGACGATCAACGCGGAGATCCTCACGCGCTTTGCGCCCGCCCTCGCCCGCTCGACCTTTGAACGGTTCGCCCGCTGGCAGCGGGAGGACGGCCTGATTCCGTACAAGATCACGGAAAGCGGGCCCGTTTTCCGGCAAATCCAGCTGGTGACGCCGCCGGCCAGGAGCGTGTGGAACCATTACCTGCTGACGGGGCGTGACCAGTCCTTCCTTCGCCGCATGTACGACGCGCTGGCCCGGTTTGACGGCTGGCTGGCGGCGCATCGCGACACGCGGGGGACGGGGTGCGTGGAGGCGTTTTGCGCCTTCGACACGGGACACGACCTGTCGCCGCGCTTCTGGCATGCGCCGGATACGCCGCACTTGGAGGACCCGGCCCTGTGCGATCCGGATTCGCCGATCCTGCCGTTTCTCGCGCCGGATCTCACCGCCAGCGTCTACTGCAGCCGCAGGTATCTGGCGCGGATGGCCGCCGAGCTCGGCGAGTCGCCCGCCGGATGGGAGGCCAAGGCGGAGCGGTCGCTGCGCAGCCTGATGGCGCACTGCTACGACGAGCGGGACGGCTTTTTCTACGACCGGGACAAAAACGGGGAGTTCGTGCGCGTCCAGTCGGACGTGCTGCTAAGGGTACTGGCATGCGAAGTGGGAGACGGCGAGTTTTTCGCGGCGGCGCTCAAACGGTATCTGCTGAGCACGCGGAAGTTTTTCGCCAAATATCCGTTTACCTCCATCGCCATGGACGATCCGCGGTTCGATCCGTTTTCCCATTACAACACCTGGGCGGGGGCGACGAACTTCCTCAGCCTGATCCGCGCGCCCCACGTCTTCGAGCGGCACGGGCGGCATGTGGAGCTGACGTGGGTCCTGCAGCCGATCGTCACCGCCATGGCGAACATGACCCGATTCGCCCAGTGCCTGAGCCCGTGGACGGGGGAGGAAGGATTCACGGAGACGTATTCGCCTGCGATTTTGTGCGTGCTCGACTACATCGAGCGGCTGTGCGGCATTTTGCCGACGCCGGAAGGCGAGTTGTGGTTCACGGGGCTGTTGCCCCGGCCGATGAGCGCGCATATGGCGCCGGTGGAGGAGACCTCGTACGGCAGGACGGTGGACGGCGTCGCGTATGAGCTGCGCGTCGGCCGGGAGCGGGCGGAAATCCTGCGGGACGGACGGACGATGGCGGAGTTTCCAAGCGGCGTGCGGCTGGTCACCGACCGCGAAGGCAACCTGAAAGGGCTGATCGGCATGACGGTCCGGCAGGTGGAAAGCACGGTGCGGTTTGGGGGCGCGTCGTATCCGTTCCGGGTGTCCGGCAACGAGACGCTGACGTTCCTGGACGGCGCTTTCCGCCCGGCGGGCGGTCCCGGCGTGGTCATGCCGACGCATGGATGAAGCGAAAAAAGGAGTGGACGCGCATGAACCTGCGGTACCTCAGGCGGCATGAAATCCAGATCCGCGATCCCTTCGTGCTGAGACACGACGGGGAAGGCCGCTACTATCTGTACGGTTCCACCGACAAGGACATCTGGAGGGGAAAAGGCACCGGTTTCGACGTTTACCGCAGCGAGGACCTGGAGCACTGGGAGGGGCCGTTTCCAGCCTTTCGCCCGGAGCCGGGGTTTTGGGCCGACACCAACTTCTGGGCGCCGGAGGTGCATCCTTATCGGGGCCGGTACTACATGTTCGCCACCTTCAAGGCGGAAGGCGTCCGCCGGGGCACGCAGGTTCTGGCCGCGGACCATCCCCTCGGTCCATTTCGGCCCCACAGCGACGGTCCGGTGACGCCGCGGGATTGGGAATGCCTGGACGGCACGCTTTACGTGGACGAAAGCGGCCGGCCGTGGATGGTGTTTTGCCACGAATGGGTGCAGATCACGAACGGCACCGTTTGCGCGATGCCGCTGAGCGAAGATTTGCGCAGCGCGGACGGGGAGCCGGCGGTGCTGCTTTCGGCGAGGGACGCGGCGTGGGTCGATCCGGTCAAAGGCGGCGCGGGCTACGTGACCGACGGGCCTTTTCTGTACCGGAGCGAAGACGGCGGGCTGCTCATGCTGTGGTCAAGCTTTCACAATGGAAAATACGCCCAGGGCGTCGCGAGGTCGGCGTCGGGCAGTCTGCTCGGTCCCTGGGTGCAGGAGGAGCGGCCTTTGTTCGACGGGGACGGGGGGCACGGCATGCTGTTCCGCACCTTCGACGGAAGGCTCATGTTGACCCTTCACTCGCCCAACAAGACGCCCAACGAGCGGATGAAGCTCGCCGAAGTCCGTGAGGAAAACGGCTGGCTGCGTCTCGTGGAGGAACCGGCATGACCGGGGATCAGGTGCGGCTTTTGTTTTTCTGATACCATTTCCAGAGCGCCAGTAGGATCTCCGCCGCCGCTCCGACGGCCAGCCCGATGCCGATGATGGACAGCATGGCCAGCGCGCCGATCAGATCCCCCCAGCCGTCCAAGCCTTCCAGGGTGTACCGGATGAGCAAAGAGACGCCGATCACGACGCCGACGGTGCCGCACAGCCAAAGCAGCCTGAACCCCAGCCAGCCCGGCAGATGGACGACGGCGGACAGTCCCACCGCCAGCAGCACCCTTCGCCAGGCGATGGTGGCGGACCAATCCTGCAGGTAATAGAGATGGGCGCACAGGGCGGCGGAGACGAGGGCGGCAAAAACCAGTCCGTACACGAGCCACAGCGGGCTGAAACGGGGCGGTGCCAGTCGGCGAAGGAGCTTCATGGCGTTCGGACTCCTCTCGGGAATTTGTGCTCCGGTGCTTCCATTCTCCGATGCTTTGCCTAAAATGTCCACTGTTTATTCGTTTCCAGACCGCCTCGGGTTTCGCTCCGGATTTTTCCGGCTTTGCAAGCCCGTCACGGAGGAATTAGAATTGAGAATATAGAATATCGTTTTACAAAATAGAACAATCGCGCAAAGGAGCCAAACGACGACATGCCCATCATCCAGGCGCTCGACCGGGCGCTCCGGATTCTCGACCTGTTCGACGAGCACACCCCCGAGCTGAAAATCACGGAAATCAGCGAGCGCATGAACCTGCACAAAAGCACGACCCACGCGCTGCTGAAAACCCTCAGGATGCACGGATACATCGACCAGGACCCGCACACCGGCAAATACCGCCTGGGCCTGCGCCTGCTGGAGAAAGGACAGCTGCTGCTGGCGGGTCTGGATCTGCGCAACGTGGCCCGGCCGTTCCTGGAGGAGCTGTCGAACGCCACCGGGCAGACGGCCCACCTGCTCGTCCTGGACGGGCAGGAAGGGGTGTACATCGACAAGGTGGAAGGCGCGCAGGCGCCCATCCGCTATTCCCGCATCGGCCGAAGGGTGCCGCTGCACAGCAGCGCGGGCGGCAAGGTGCTGGCCGCGTTCCAGCCGCCGGAAGTGTTGGAACGGCTGCTGGAGAATTATCGGTTCGCGAAGCATACGCCGAACACCATCGACTCTCCGGAGCGGTTCCGGAAGGAACTGGAGTGGGTGAGGCAAGAAGGCTGCGCCTACGACCGGGAGGAGAACGAACCCGGCGTGTGGTGCGTGGCGGCGCCGATCTTCGGCCATGACGGCAAGCTGGCCGCGGCGACGAGCCTCTCTTTTGTGACCGCGCGAGTGAGCGAGGAAGACCGTCGGCGGTTTGCCGATCTGATCCGCGAGACGGCGAAGGCGATTTCCGCCCGCCTCGGGCACCGGGCGCCGGGCCGGTAAGCGGACGGGCTGGAGGACCGGGAAGTTGATGGGTCACCGGCCAGGCAAGTTGACGGTTCGCTGTCCGGCAGGATGGCGGGTCGTTGGTTCGGAAAGTAGACGTGCCGCCGGTCTGGAATGTTGATAGACATGGTCTCTGGGGTGTGTTATATTATTTTTGCAATCATATAAAACCTAGTTTTATATTATAAAACTCATACCGTCATCAAAGGAGGAGTTCATGTGAGGATCATCCGCTATGTGGAACGGGACGACGGCCCGCCGAGGCTCGCCGCGGTGACCGACGACGGCCGGGCGTACGCGCTGGAGGAACCGGACCTGATGGCCTTGGTGCGCCGGGCGGACAGGGAAGGGATCTCCCCGTCGGAAGCGGCGCGCCGCGAGATCGATGGCGCCAGGCCCCTGACGGAAGACTGGCACAGCCTGAATCTGCTCGTACCGGTGGAAGCCCCGGAGGTCTGGGCGGCGGGTGTCACCTACGAACGCAGCAAGGAAGCCCGCAACGAGGAATCGCAGGGCGCCGCCGGCCAGGAAACGGTGTACGACAAGGTGTACCGGGCCGAACGGCCGGAAATCTTCTTCAAATCCACGGCCGCCCGCACCGTCGGGCCGAACAAGCCCGTCTGCATCCGCAGCGACTCCTCCTGGCAGGTGCCCGAACCGGAACTGGGCCTGGTGCTGGACAGCAGCGGCCGGATCATCGGCTACACCGTCGGCAACGACATGAGCTGCCGCGACATCGAGGGTGAAAACCCGCTTTACCTGCCGCAGGCCAAGATCTGGCGCCATTCCTGCGCCATCGGCCCGGCGGTCCGCCTGGCCGAAACCGTGGCGAACCCCTACGATCTGACCATCGAACTCAGAATTTATCGCGGCGGCGAGCTGGCGGTGCGGGGATCGGCCAGCACGGGCCAGCTCAGGCGGAAGCTTGACGAACTGGTGTCGTATCTGGCCAGGGACAACGTGCTGTTTGACGGGACGGTGCTCCTGACCGGCACGTGCATCGTGCCGCCGGGACGCTTCACACTGCAGCCCGGGGACCGCATCGAAATCGACATCACCGGCATCGGAACGCTGGTCAATCCTGTAGCCGCGGCTTCGGATTTTGCGGCCAAAAACTGAAAAAGGGAGGAGGAACCTGCCATGACCGTCACGCAAACCACCGCGCCGCACTATCGCAACTACATCAACGGGGAGTGGAAAGACGCCGCTTCCGGCAACACCGTCGCCAGCCTCAATCCGGCCAACCGCCACGACGTGGTCGGGATCGTGCCGAATTCGGGCAGGGAAGACCTGGACGCGGCGGTGGCGGCCGCCAACGCGGCGGCGAAGGCCTGGAGCAGGATGGCCGGACCGGCCCGCGGCCAGCTGCTTTACAAGGCGGCGAACATCCTGGAAAGCCGGCTTGACGACATCGCCGCGACGATGACCCGGGAAATGGGCAAGACGTTCGGCGAAGCGAAGGGCGAGACCGCCCGCGGCGTGGCGCTGCTGCGTTACTACGCCGGGGAGGGATCGCGGAAGATCGGCGACGTCATTCCGGCCTCGGACGCGTCCGGGCTCATGTTTACGATCCGCGTCCCGCTGGGCGTGGTCGGCGTCATTACGCCCTGGAACTTCCCCGTGGCCATCCCGATGTGGAAGATCGCCCCGGCCCTTGCCTACGGCAACACTGTGGTGTGGAAGCCGGCCACGGAAACCGCCGTCACTGCCGCCAAGCTGGCGGAAGTCTTCCATGAGGCGGGGCTGCCGCCGGGCGTGTTAAACCTGGTGATCGGCAGCGGTTCCGTCGTCGGCCAGGGCATCGCGGAACACCCCGGCATCCACGGCATCTCCTTCACCGGGTCCAACCCGGTCGGCAAGCGGATCAGCCAGGCGGCCCTCGCCCGCGGCGCGAAATACCAGCTGGAGATGGGCGGCAAGAACCCGGTTATCGTGGCCAAGGACGCCGACCTGGAGCTGGCGGTGAACGCCACGATCAGCGGCGCGTTCCGTTCCACCGGCCAGAAATGCACCGCCACCAGCCGCGTCATCGTGGAAAAGGACATCTATCCGGCGTTCCGCGAGAAGCTGCTGGAGAAAACCCGGTCGCTCCGGATCGGCGACGGCATGGACGAATCCACCTGGCTCGGCCCCTGCGCCAGCGAGAGCCAGATGGAAACGGTGCTTTCCTATATCCAAAAAGGCGTGGAGGAAGGCGCGCGGCTGCTTTGCGGCGGCAGGCGGCTGACGGAAGGCCGGCTGGCGGACGGGTTCTTCGTGGAACCCACGGTGTTTGAAAATGTGACGCCGGACATGACGATTTTCCGGGAAGAAATCTTCGGCCCGGTGATCGCCCTCGTCCAGGCGGAAAACCTGGAGGAAGCCATCCGGCTGGCCAACGATTCCGACTACGGCCTGAGCGCGTCGATCTTCACCCGGGACATCGGCAACGTCCTCACCTTTATCCGGGACATGGACGCCGGCCTCGTGCGGGTGAACGAGGAGACGGCCGGCGTCGAGCTGCAGGCGCCATTCGGAGGGATGAAGCAGTCCAGCTCCCATTCCCGCGAACAGGGCACTGCCGCCATCGAGTTCTACACCGCCGTGAAAACCGTGTTCATCAAAGGCTGACCTTGAACAAATCCTGACGCGGCAATCCTTTTCCGGCAGCTTCCGGAGGGGGATTGCCGCTGTCGCAAGGAGAGTCGAGCGCCGTGACCGATTCGATGGAAACCCTTTTGGGCGTGATGGACGACGAATGCTATGACATCGCCACCCGCGCGCCCGGGCCGGAAGGCAGGCTGCCCCTGACGCCGGAGATGCTGCGGGAGCGCCCGAGCGGGGATTTGTTCGGCTGGACGCAGAACGTCGGGATGGGATGGGAGCCCGCCCGGCTGAAAGGTCCGGAGGTGCTTATCCTCGGCACGCAGGGCGGCATCCGGGATGAAAGCGGCCGGCCCGTGGCGCTGGGCTATCACACGGGCCACTGGGAAGTCGGTCTGCTCATGAAAGCCGCCGCGGAGGAGATCGCCGCCGCCGGCGGCATCCCCTTTGCGGGCTATGTCAGCGATCCGTGCGACGGCCGCTCCCAGGGGACGACGGGCATGTTCGACTCGCTGCCGTACCGCAACGACGCGGCCGTCGTCCTGCGGCGGCTCATCCGCTCGCTGCCGACCCGCAAGGCGGTGATCGGCGTCGCCACGTGCGACAAGGGGCTGCCCGCGATGATGATCGCCCTGGCCGGCATGGGCGGGCTGCCCGCCGCCGTGGTGCCGGGCGGCGTGACGCTGCCGCCCGAGCGGGGCGAGGACGCCGGCAAGGTGCAGACCATCGGCGTCCGGTTCGCGCGGGGCGAGCTGACGCTGGAGGAAGCGGCGGAGCTGGGCTGCCGGGCGTGCGCCACGCCGGGCGGCGGATGCCAGTTCCTCGGCACCGCCGCCACCTCGCAGGTGGTCGCCGAGGCGCTCGGCCTGACCGTGCCGCATGCGGCACTGGCTCCGTCGGGACAGCGGATCTGGACGGAGACGGCCCGCCAGACCGCCCGCGCGGTGCTGCGCATGGCGGAGCGGGGCCTGAAGACCGCCGACATTGTCACCGACGCCGCTGTCCGCAACGCCATGGCGGTGCACGCCGCCTTCGGCGGCTCCACCAATCTGCTGCTGCATCTGCCCGCCGTGGCCCACGCCGCCGGCCTGCGCGTCCCGGACGTCTCCGACTGGAACGAGGTGAACCGGAGCGTTCCCCGCCTGGTCAGCGTCCTGCCGAACGGACCGGTGCCCCATCCGACCGTCCGCGTATTTCTGGCCGGCTGCGTGCCGGAAGTGATGCTGCACCTCAGACGGCTTGGCCTCATCGACGAGCGGGCGCTTACCGTCACCGGCGAAACGCTGGGCACCGTGCTGGACTGGTGGGAGTCGTCGGAACGCCGCCACAGGATGCGAAAGCTTTTGCTGGAGCGGGGCGGCGTCGATCCCGACACGGTCATCTATCCGCCGGACAAGGCCCGGGCCGCCGGGCTCGCCTCGACGGTCTGTTTTCCCGTCGGCAACATCGCCCCGGAAGGGTCGGTGGTCAAGACGGCGGCCATCGATCCGGCCAGCGTGGACGAAGACGGGGTGTACCGGCACGTCGGTCGAGCGATGGTATTCACGACGGAACGGGCGGCGATCCGGGCCATCAAGGACGGGCGGATTCAGGGCGGCGACATCCTGGTGCTGATCGGCCGCGGGCCTTCCGGCACCGGCATGGAAGAGACGTACCAGCTCACGTCGGCGCTCAAGCACCTGCCGTTTGCGGGCAA
>DATCLN010000076.1:0-4399 GCA_036563895.1 Paenibacillaceae bacterium | reverse complement strand
CCTCGACGCCGAGGCGTTCGACGATGATGCGTTTCACGCGCTCAAATACATCGGACATCCGGTTCACCTCCCTTAAGGTATTATACGGGAAACCCGGACAAATTGCCATGCCCGCCTGAGCGTTCCGCGCGACTTTTCGCGCAGCGGCCGGCCCACGGCCGGTCACATGTACAGTCCGCCGTCCACGTGCAGCGTCTGGCCGGTCATGTAGGACGACGCGTCGGAGGCGAGAAACACCACCGCGTGGGCGACTTCCTCCGGCTTGCCGATCCTCCCGAGGGGAATGTCCCTGAGCAGCTTTTCCTTCCACTCGGGGGCAAGCTTTTCCGTCATGTCCGTGGCGATGAAGCCGGGCGCCACCGCGTTCACCGTGATGCCGCGGGAAGCCAGTTCGCGGGCGGCGGTCTTGGTCAGGCCGATGACCCCGGCCTTGGCCGCCGCGTAGTTGGCCTGCCCCGCGTTGCCCATCGTCCCCACGACGGAGGAAATGTTGATGATGCGCCCGCTGCGCTGCTTCATCATCGGGCGGACGGCCGCCTTGATGCCGTTGAAGACGCCCTTCAGGTTGGTTTCAATGACGCTGTCGAACTCGTCTTCTTTCATGCGCATAATTAAATTGTCTCGGGTAATCCCCGCGTTATTCACCAGGATGTCCAGTTTGCCAAACGCATCCAGCATCCGCTGAACCATCGCCTCGAATTCGTCGAGTTTGCCGACGTCCGCCTTGAGCAGCAGCGCCCGCCGGCCCAGGGCCGTGATCGCCCCCACCGTCTCGATCGCCGCCGCTTCGTTGCCGGCGTAGTTCACGCCGACGTCCGCTCCCGCTTCGGCCAGGGCGATGGCGATGGCGCGCCCGATGCCCCGCGAGGCTCCGGTCACCAAAGCGGTCTTGCCGGTCAGATCCCATTTGGCCAAGGTAACACCCCCTTCCGCTCCGCAAACGCCGAACATGCGCCGTGCCTCCGCCGGCGGCGGACGGTCCGGTCTAGCGCCCTACGCGAGGTCAAACGACCGCACCGCTTCCGCCCCGTTCACGGACACGACGCGCACGGACCGGTCGATCTTCCGGATGAGTCCGGCCAGCACCGTGCCCGGCCCGATTTCCACGAAGGTGTCGACCCCTTCCGCAAGCAGATGCCGCACGCAATCTTCCCACAGCACCGGAGAGACGACCTGCTCCGCCAGCAGTGCCGGCCACCGGTCGCCCCGCGTTTCGGGACGAGCGTGCACGTTGGCGACAACGGGCACGGCCGCGTCGCGGAACCGGACGGAGGCCAGTTCGGCGGCCAGCTTCTCGGCGGCGGGCCGCATCAGGGAGCTGTGGAAGGGCCCGCTCACTTCCAGGGGCACGACGCGGCGCGCCCCCGCTTCCCCGCCGCGCCTGACAACCTCCGCCACGCCCTCGGCCGTGCCGGAGACGACGATCTGCCCGGGGCAGTTCACGTTGGCCAGCTCCACCAGTCCGACGGACGCCGATATGTCCCGGCAGAGCGCCTCCAGCGCCTCCCGTTCCGCGCCGAGCACCGCCGCCATCGTCCCCCGTCCGGCGGGCACCGCTTCCTCCATCAGCTCGCCGCGGCGCCGCACCAGGCGGACGGCGTCCTCGAAGGCCAGCACGCCGGCGGCCACCAGGGCGCTGTATTCCCCCAGGCTGTGGCCGGCGACGAAATCCGGCTGCACGGCGCCCCGTTCGCGAAGCGCTTCCAGCAGCGCGACGCTGACGGTGAGCAGCGCCGGCTGCGTGTTCGCCGTCAGGCGCAGCTGGTCCTCCGGCCCCTCGAACATGATTTCCGACAGGCGGAAGCCGAGCAGCCCGTCCGCCCGGTCGATCACCCGGCGCGACGCTTCAAACGCCTCGTAGGCGTCCCGCCCCATGCCCACTTCCTGGGCCCCCTGTCCGGGAAAAACGAAAGCCGTCTTGCCCACGCGCATCCACCTTTCCGCTTGATGTCACACCCCGTGTCACCAGATCAGAACGGACGCTCCCCAGGTCAGCCCGCCTCCGAAACCGACGAGCACGAGGCAGTCGCCTTCGCGTACCCGGCCTTCCTCCACCGCTTCCGCCAGCGCCACGGGGATTGAGGCCGCGGAAATGTTGCCGTAGCGGTCCACGTTGACGACGCATTTCTCTTCCGGAAGACCCAGCCGCTCCAGCGCCGACTGGATGATGCGGATGTTGGCCTGGTGCGGGATGAGGAGGTCGATGTCCTCCTTGGTCAGGCCGGCTTTTTCCAATGCTTCCTCCGCGGCGCTGCCCATGACCCGCACGGCGAACTTGAACACTTCCCGGCCGTTCATCTTCATGAAATGCATTCCCTGAGCCACCGAATCCGCCGTCGCGGGGATCCGGGAACCGCCGCCGGGAATCTTCAGCAGATCGCCGCCGGAACCGTCCGCCCCGAGCACGAAGGAACGGAAACCCCTGCCCGGGGGAACCGGCCCGAGCACGGCCGCTCCGGCTCCATCGCCGAACAGGATGCAGGTGTTGCGGTCGCTGTAATCCGTAATCCGGGACAGGCATTCGGCGCCGATCACCAGGGCGTTCCGGTACATGCCGGAAGCGATCATGCCGTAAGCGCTGGCCAAGGCGTAAATAAAGCCGGAACAGGCCGCCGACACATCGAACGCCGCCGCATTCCGGGCGCCCAGCCGGTCCTGGACGAGACAGGCGGTGGAGGGGAAAAACATGTCCGGCGTGATCGTGGCCACAATGATGAGGTCCACATCCTCCGCGGCGACGCCGGCCGCATCGAGAGCGCGGACGGCCGCCTCGCAGGCCAGGTCGGAGGTGGCTTCATGCGGCGCGGCGATGCGTCGTTCCCGGATGCCGGTGCGGGTGACGATCCATTCGTCGCTCGTGTCCACCATCTGTTCCAGATCGCGGTTGGTCAGCCGGCGTTCCGGCGAGTATCGGCCGACTCCGAGGATGCCTACGGAAAAGTCCTTCATTTGTCGATGCTCACCCGCCCGTGCCGAATTCGCCGCCCAGCGCCTCCCTTAGTCCGTTCCGGACCGCTTCGCGGGCGATGCGAATGGCGTTTTTGACCGCCCGGGCGCCGGACGAACCGTGGCTTTTGAACACCAGCCCGTCCACGCCGAGCAAAGGAGCTCCGTTGTACTCCTGGTAATCCAGCTTTTTGCCCACCTTTCGGAAAGAAGGGCGCAACACAAGGGCGGCCAGCTTGTTTTTCACCGACGCGTTCAGTTCCTCCCGCAGCATGCGGATGAAAACGCTTACCGCCCCTTCCATGGCTTTGAGCAGGATGTTTCCGTTGAATCCGTCGCACACCAGCACGTCGCAATTTCCGAGCAGCACGTCGCGCGCTTCCACGTTGCCCACAAAGTGGATCGGTGCCTTCTCCAGCAGGGCATACGCCGCCTTGGCGAGTTCGTTGCCTTTGCCCGGCTCCGTGCCGACGTTGAGCAGACCCACCCGGGGACGGGAGATGCCGTGCACTTTTTCCCGGTAGATGGTCCCCATGATCGCATACTGAAGGAGATGCTCGGGCTTCGCGTCCATATTGGCGCCCAGATCGAGAGCCAGCACGCCCACGTCGTCCAGGGAAGGCAGCATGGGTGCCAGCCCGGGGCGGTCAATGCCCGGCAGACGGCCGACCACGAGCAGACCGGTGGCCATCAGCGCGCCCGTATTGCCCGAGGAAATCATCGCGTCGGCGGCGCCTTCCTTCACAAGACGGCCGGCGACGACCATGGAGGAGTCCGGCTTGCGCCGGACCGCCCGTACCGGTTCCTCGTCGGCGGCGATGACTTCCTTCGCGTCCACGATGCTTAAATTCCCGGGCACATCGCCGCCCAGCCGGTCACGAAGCAAATCGGCCGGACCTACCAGGATAATCTCGGTGTCGGGCCATTCCCGCGCCGCAGCCAACGAAGCCTCCAGGTTGACGTCCGGCGCATGATCGCCCCCCATGGCGTCAATGGCGATCCGCAACGCTGTTTCCTCCTTCCCGCTTCGTTCCGCCGGCGCGATAAATGATAAATCGGCCCATAAAAACCTTCTCTTCGCCCACGTAGGTGGTGACATCCACCCGGATCCGCTGGCGGCTGCCGTTTCCGCGGGGCCGGACCACCGCCTTGGCGATGCACTTCTCCCCCAGCCGGACCGGCCGGATGAAACGGATCACCGCCGACGCGGTCAGGGCCACTTCGGCGTCGATCACCGCCACCGCCAGCGAATTGGCCTGCGCAAATATGTGGTGCCCACGGGCGATGCCGGTGCGGGAAAAAACGTGTTCGCCGCGGATTTCGAACAGGGAAATGCCGCTTTTGTCCAGCTGCAGGTCGACGATCTCGCCGATGACTTCGTGGAGCGGCAGCGACCGGATCTGGTCAAACGACCGCTCCGCCATCATCTTGATCCGTTCGCGGAGTTCGGGGA
>DATCLN010000075.1:0-2603 GCA_036563895.1 Paenibacillaceae bacterium | reverse complement strand
CGATATTTTCAGGCGCAAGGGCTGGTCAGCATGCTTGAATGTTGCTTGGCATTTCGTTAACTCTTCGGAACCGCCTGGTGCGGACCCGCATGCCAGGTGGTGTGAGAGGACGGGGGCTAGCCGCCCCCTTCTACTCGATTGCGCCAACCCGATTGCCGCCACGGCGATGATCCGGGTGGCGGAGGCGGCGCTGCAGGTCACGGGCCGCGCCGGCGAACACCAGGTGGAAAAGGCGAAGCGGGCGCTGGCGACCGGCATCGGCGGCGACCATCAATTCTTCGGCGCCGTGGTTGTCGAAGCCGATTAAGCCGGGGCAATCCATCGGGAGCAGATTTTCCACATCAAGGAGGACCATTGGACATGAGCGAGTTCAAAACAATGACGGAAAAATGGGATCTGACGTACCAGCACGCGCTCGGCGAGACGGCCGGCCGCTTCTTCGAGGCCATCGTCAAAGAAAAGAAACTGCTGGGCAAGAAATGCCCGAAGTGTTCCCGGGTGCTTGTTCCTCCGCGCTCGTACTGCGACGGATACCGAAGAATGGGTGGAAGTGGGGCTGGAAGGAACCGTGCAAACCTTTACGGTGGTGTTCCAGGCCTTCAAGGGACTTCCCGAACCGCCTTACTGTATCGCTTATGTGCTCTTGGACGGAGCCGACACGGCCATGTTGAACTACATCAAAAACGTCGACTGGACGCCGGAGAACGTGCCCCAGAAAATCAAGGCCGGAGACCGGGTCAAAGTGGTGTTCGGCGAGAACCGGGAAGGCAAGATTACCGATTTCTGGTTTGAGAAAATCGGATAAACCCATGTGCGGAGTGTTTGGACGCATCATGTGCAGCACGCATCGATTCGGGTGGTGAAATCATGACGGGACTGCTGTCTGGCGTCCGGATCCTGGAACTCGCGGGACCCATGGGCGTCTACACCGGCAAATTGCTGGCTGATCTGGGCGCAGACGTGATCAAGGTGGAACCCCCCGGCGGCAGTCCGGAACGATACATGAGGCCTTTTTTCAAGGGGGCGGATGGTTCGGAGGAAAGCCTGGTCCACTTCTTCCACAACGCGAACAAACGGTCCGTGACCCTCAACCTGGACAAACCGGAGGGAATCGACCTTTTCCATCGGCTTCTGGCGACAGCCGACGCTGTCATCGAGTCGTTTCCGGCGGAGAAGGTTGAAAACGGTCCGCTGAACCCGCAGAAGCTGCTTGAGCGTTCGCCTGGGAAAATCATCCTGTCCATCACGCCTTTCGGTCGAACGGGACCGTATCGCCATTATGTTTCCACCGATCTGGTCAACATGGCCATGGGAGGCTTGCTCTATCTGGCCGGTCATCCCGATTCCTCCCCGGTTCGGGCTTACGGCAATCAATCGTACATGATCGGTTCCCTGCATGCGACCGTGGCATTGCTGATGGCGCTGTACAAGGCCGGCCCGGAAGGAGAATATATCGACGTATCCATCCAGGAGGCGGTCGCCCATACGCTGGAGAACGCCGCGCAATATTACGATCTGGAAAAAGTGGTGCGCAAGCGGGTCGGCAATTACCAGCCGGAAGCGGGAAGCGGATTGTATCCGGCCAAAGACGGGTACGTATACCTGCTGACCACCATGCGCGGCAAAATGCTGTGCTGGGACGAGTTCGTCCAGTGGATGAGCGACGAAAACTTCGCGGAAGCGGAGCGGTTGAAAGCGGAGATCTGGCGGGATTACCAGTACCGCGTGCGTCCCGAAGCGATCGAAACGTTCAACCGGATCGCCTCATCCTTTTTCCGGAACTACGACAAACAGACCTTGTACGAGACCGGACAAAAGTACGGAGTCAGCATCTGCCCGCTGAATACGATGGACGACTTGCTGAACAGTCCGCAGCTCAAGGCGAGGGAATTTTTCCGATCGGTCTATCACGATGATCTGGAGACCACCATCATTTATCCCGGTCCGCCATATCGCTTTTCCGATGCCGCCGTTGGCGTGAGCCGGCGGCCCCCCCGGCTCGGGGAACATAACGAACCCGTTTACGGAGGGGAACTGGGCATTCCCCGGGAGCAACTGGAACGCTACGCGCAGGAGGGGGTGATCTGACCATGTATCCCCTCGAAGGTATTCGTGTGCTCGATTTCAGCTGGGTGGGGGCGGGTCCGTTCGTCACCAAGCCGCTTGCGGATCACGGAGCCGAAGTGATCAAAATCGAGAGCCGGAGCAGGCTGGATGTCATCCGCTCCATGCATCCGTTCAAAGACGGCATTCCGGGCATCGATCGCAGCGGGTACTTCGCCAACCGCATCAGCAGCAAATACAGCATGACCCTGAACCTGAAAACCCCGAAGGGGATCGAGATCGCCAGGGAACTGATCAAGCACAGCGATGTGATGGTGAACAACTTTTCGGCGCATGTCATGGACAAGCTCGGGCTTGGATATGAAGAGGCCAGGAAACTGAAGCCGGATATCATCTACCTGAGCATGCCGATGCAGGGCGCCACCGGACCTCACAGTCATTTCAAGGGATATGGCCTGTGGCGGCGGCCGGCGAGATCGGCCAGAAAATCCTGAATGCCATCGAGGCGGCCAGAAACTGAAGACCTTCACCGCCGAACG
>DATCLN010000074.1:0-16048 GCA_036563895.1 Paenibacillaceae bacterium | reverse complement strand
CGATATTTTCAGGCGCAAGGGCTGGTCAGCATGCTTGAATGTTGCTTGGCATTTCGTTAACTCTTCGGAACCGCCTGGTGCGGACCCGCATGCCAGGTGGTGTGAGAGGACGGGGGCTAGCCGCCCCCTTCTACTCGATTGGGACCCTGCGGCGCCGTTGCCGGCTTTCGACCGGCCTGATGCGCCGCCAACACCGGCGGCTCAGTCTTCCATCGTGGACAGGTCGCCCGTGGGAAGGTTCAGCTCCCAGGCCTTCAGCACGCGGCGCATGATCTTGCCGCTGCGCGTCTTGGGCAGCTTGTCGCGGAATTCGATCTCCCGCGGCGCGGCGTGGGCGGCCAGGCCTTCCCGCACGAAGCGGGCGATGTCTTCTTTCAGTTCTTCGGAAGGCGTGTATCCGTCCCGGAGGGCAATGAACGCCTTGATGATCTCGCCGCGGACCGGGTCCGGCTTGCCGATGACCCCCGCTTCGGCCACCGCGGGGTGCTCCACCAGCTTGCTTTCCACCTCGAACGGTCCGACCCGCTCGCCGGAGGTGTTGATCACGTCGTCCACCCGGCCCTGGAACCAGAAATAGCCGTCCTCGTCCATGTAGGCGGAGTCGCCGGAAATGTACCAGCCGGGGAAGCGGAAATATTCCTGGTACTTGGCCGGATTGTTCCAGATCTGGCGCATCATCGAAGGCCAGGGCGTGCGGATGCACAGGTTGCCCATCCGGTAAGGAGGCAGCACGTTGCCCTGGTCGTCCAGAATGGCCGCCTCCACCCCCGGAATCGGCTTGCCCATCGATCCCGGCTTGATGTCCATGCTCGGATAGTTGCAGATGAGCTGCGCGCCGGTTTCCGTCATCCACCAGGTGTCATGGATGCGCCGGCCGTAGACCTTCATGCCCCAGCGGATGACTTCGGGATTGAGGGGCTCGCCGACGCTGAGCACGTGGCGCAGGCTGGACAGGTCGTACTGCTTCGCCACCGCTTCGCCCGCCCCCATCAGCATGCGGAACGCCGTCGGCGCGCTGTACCAGACCGTCACCTTGTATTTCTGGATGGTGGCGTACCAGTCCTGCGGGCTGAACCGGCCGCCGCGCACCACGCTGGTCACGCCGTTGAGCCAGGGAGCGAAAATGCCGTAGGACGTGCCGGTCACCCATCCGGGGTCGGCCGTGCACCAGTAAATGTCGTCCTCCCGCAGGTCCAATACGATCTTGCCCGTGTAATAGTGCTGGATCATGGCGTTGTGCACGTGGTAGACGCCCTTCGGCTTGCCGGTGGAGCCGGAGGTGTAGTGCAGGATGAGGCCGTCCTCGCGCCCGAGCCACTCGATCTCCGCCTCGTCGGACGCCTGCTCCACCGCCTTGCGGAAGTCCACGATGCCTCCGCCTTCTTCCACGTTGTCGCCAAAAACGATCACGTGTTTGAGTTCCGGCAGGTCCGCGCGGGGAATGCGCGGCAGCAGCGCCGTGGTGGTCACGATCGCCACCGCGCCGCTGTCCTGCAGGCGGTCCCGCACCGCCGATTCCATGAAGGCTTCGAACAGCGGCCCCGCGATGGCGCCGATTTTCAGCGTGCCCAGCAGGCTGTAGTAAAGCTCCGGCGTGCGCGGCATGTAGATGAACACCCGGTCGCCGCGTTTCACGCCCAGGGAGCGCAGCACGTTGGCAAACCGGTTCGACAGCCGGGCCAGATCCGCGAACGTATAGCGCTCATCCCGCGTCGCGTCGCTGTAGAGAAGCGCCGTCCGGTTCCCGCGGCCCTCATCCACGTGCCGGTCGATCGCCTCGTAGGCCATGTTCACCTTGCCCGTCTTGTACCACGTGAAGTGCTTCTCGACGTCTTCCCATCGGAAATTGCGCACCGCTTCCTCGTACGGGCCGAGATTGCACCGCGGGTCCGTGGCGGGGAGCCGCTCGGTTTGCTGAATCATTTCCTTCACCTTCCCGTTTTGGATTGGCGTCTTGGCGGTTCACCGTTTTGTCACATTCGTATCCGCTTTCACCGCACCATTATAACACAACCCTCCCGCCCGGTCATGAAGAACTTGCAGGTCATGAAGAACCTGCAACGGGCCGGACTGTTGTATAATGGGGGCGGAGGCAGGATCCAGATGGAGCACCGCAAGCGCCGACAGGAACGGATCATCGAAAAGAACGGCAAAAAAATCCTCGTCGCGGGTCCCCTGACGCCCGAGGAAATCGCCGGATACGCCATGCACCCCAAGCTGGACGCGTTCCGCAAGCCGTCCGAGCAGCACGAGGCCCTGACCGAAATCGCCGGATTGCCCGAAGGGCGCATCATCGCGGCCATCGACGGAAACACCATCGTCGGCTATGTGACCTTCCATTACCCGGACGAAATCGAGCGCTGGGCGGACGGCGGGATGGAGGACCTGATCGAACTGGGCGCCATCGAGGTGGCCGACGAGTATCGCTCGATGGGCCTGGGCAAAGCCATGCTCGAAGCGGCGTTTGCGGACGGGCAGCTGGACAACGTCATCGTCTTCACCACGGAGTATTACTGGCACTGGGACCTGGAAGGCAGCGGTCTGAGCGTTTGGGAGTACCGCAACATGATGGAGCGCCTGATGAAATCCGTCGGCATGGTCTGGTACGCCACCGACGACCCGGAAATCTGCGCGCACCCGGCCAATTGCCTGATGGTCCGGGTCGGACCGGAGGTGCCGCTGTCCTCCGTGGAGCGCTTCGACCGCGTGCGGTTCCGGCGCCGATTCATGTACTGACCCCTCGCGCACGATCCGAAAGGGAAGATCCGAAAGGGAGGATCGAATCCGTTGAACGACCGGGCGGTTTGGATCGACATTTCCGCTTCCCGGAAATACCTCTTCAATGACCGGCATCCCTTCCATCCCGTACGCCTGACGCTGACCGAAGAGTTGCTGAAGGCGGCGGGCGCCTGGCCGGCGCGCCTTGTGCCGGCGGATTTCCCCGACGCGGAAGACGCCCTCGCCCTCGTGCACCGGCCGGACTACATCCGGGCGGTGCAGCGGCTCGGCTCCGCCGACCCCGGCCGCGCGGAAGTGGATCCCCGGGCGTACGGCCTCGATCCGAACGGGGATACGCCGTACTTCCCCGGCATGCATGAAGCCGCCCTGGGGGTCGTGGCGGGCACGCTGCGGGCCGCCGCGGAAGTGATGTCCGGGCGGGCGGACCACGCCCTGCACCTGGGCGGCGGCCTGCATCACGCGTTTCCTGAACGGGCGTCGGGCTTTTGCGTCTACAACGACGTCGCCGTTGCCATCGCGTGGATCCGCAGGGAATACGACGCCAGGGTGCTGTACATCGACACCGACGTTCACCACGGCGACGGCGTGCAATGGCGGTTTTACACGGACCCGGACGTCTTTACGTTTTCCATCCACGAAACCGGCAAATACCTGTTCCCCGGCACCGGCTTTCCCCACGAGCGCGGCGAAAACGCCGGCTACGGCGCCTGCCTGAACGTGCCGCTGGAGCCGTACACGGAGGACGATTCCTGGCTGGAATGCTTCACGGCGGCCCTGGAGCGCATCGCCCGCGCCTTCCGTCCGGACGTCATCGTCAGCCAGCACGGCTGCGACGCCCACGCCTTCGATCCGCTGGCGCACATCCACTGCAGCATGCGGATTTTCCGGGAAATCCCGCGGCTCATCCATCAGCTGGCACACGCCGTGTGCGGCGGGCGCTGGATCGCCGCGGGCGGGGGCGGCTACGACCACTGGCGGGTCGTTCCCCGCGCCTGGAGCCTGCTCTGGATGGAAATGTGCGACCATCCGCTGCTGAAGGACATCGACCGGGCGGAGCGGGAGCGGCCGGTGCTCCTCCCGGATGGCTGGGCGGCCTTCAAGTCGCCCCGCCGCCCCGAAAACATGCCCGCCGCCTGGCTGGACGATACGTCCCGCTGGCAGCCCATCCTCCGCCGGCCCCTCATCAGCGCGAAAAACAAAGACGTGCTGGAGGTGGCCCTCCAGCACGTCGGGTAGCCCCTTCGGCGGAAGCTCCGGACCGGCGTCCGGGCTTTCCTTCCCGTGTCATCCCGCCGGAGCCGGCGCCGTCGAACGGCGGATCTTGAGCTCGTGCGGCAAAATGACGCGCGTCTCGTCCACGTGTTCCTTGCGCATCAGCTTGGTGAGCAGGCGCATGGCCACCGCGCCGATGTCGTACATCGGCTGCGCCACGGTGGTCAGCTCGGGACGGACCATTTCCGCCAGGCGGATGTTGTCGATGGCGATGACGGAGATATCCTCCGGCACCCGGAGCCCGGCGTCCTGAATGGCGTGGATGGCGCCGATGGCCATTTCGTCGTTGGCCGCGAAGATCGCCGTCGGCCGCTCCGGCAGCTGCAGGAAATACCGGGTGGCCTCCATGCCCGACTCGTACCGGTAATTCCCCGCGCGGACGTAATCTTCCCTGAACGGCAAACCGGCCTTTTCAAGCGCCTTCCTGTACCCTTGGAAACGGGCGTAACCGGTGGTCGGATCCTGCAGCGAGCCGCTGATCATGGCGATCTTCCGGTGGCCCTCGGAAATCAGGCGGCTGACCGCGTCGAAGGCGGCCTGTTCATGGTCGATGTCCACCGAAGGCATCGTTCCCGTCTCATCCGCCGTGGAGCACAGCACGATGGGCACGGTGGAGGTGCGGAACGCCTCCAGGTGATCTTCGGTGATGCTGCCGCCCATGAACAGGAGCCCGTCCACCTGTTTCTCCAGCAAGGTGTTGACGACCCGGATTTCTTTCTCCTTGCGCTTGTCGGCGTTGCACAAAATGATGTTGTAGTGGTACATGTTCGCGATGTCCTCGATGCCCCGCGCCACTTCGGCGAAGATGGCGTTGGAGATGTCGGGGATCACGACGCCGACGGTGGTCGTCTTCTTGCTGGCCAGGCCGCGGGCCACGGCGTTGGGCCGATATCCGAGCCGTTCGATGGCTTCAAGCACCTTTTTGCGGGTCTGGGGTTTCACGTTGGGATTGTTGTTGACCACCCGCGACACGGTGGCCATGGAAACCCCTGCTTCTCTTGCCACGTCATAAATGGTAACCGTCACGTTCCTCGCTCCAATGACACGACCAGCATGGCCCGAAGGGCTGTCTGGTCATTTTTGACAAAGTTATCATACGACAAATAAAGCGTTTTCGCAATGCATCCCCGGCAGAGTCTTCGCCGGCTTATCCGGTCGAAAGGTTTTCCCCGGGTTTCCCCAGCTTTTCGCTCAAAAAATCGTAGGTGATCGTCCAGTGCGACGCGTGCCAGACCGGCTTGCCGTCCTTCAGCAGGATGGCCTGTGGCGATTCGTGCTTGATGCCCGTTGCCTCGGCGATCGCGTTGCTGACCGGCCGGTCTTCGATGACGTGGACGATGGCGAATTCGCACGGCGCCTGTCCCGCGCGGCCGGCGTCTTCCACGTACCGCATCAGCGCTTCATGGGCGCCGGCGCTGATGGGACACTGCGTGCTGTGCTTGAACACCAGCACCGGCCTCTCGCCGGAGCGGCGCAGCGTCTCGTCCCACTGTTCGACCGTGGTGAGCTGCCGGATGGCGGTCATGCGTCAGTCGCCTCCTCGCGCGCTTGTCCCGCTTGTTGTTTATCGTACCAAAAATCTCCCGTCCACGCAAAACGGAACGTCCCCGTTTTCAAACAATTTTCACAGGGAATGTCCGGCGGTCAGCTTCGTTTCCTGGTAAAACCGCTCCAGCCGCGCGCGGATTTCCTCCGCGGTGCGCAGTCCGAGCAGTTCGCCGACGAGGGCCCGGCACGCCTCCACGGGCGTGCGCAGCAGATATTCCTTCACCGGCAGGATCGACTGCCCCGCCATGCTGAGCCCGCGGATGCCCAGCCCGAGCAGCATGGGCAAGGCCTTGACGTCGCCCGCCAGCTCGCCGCAGACGGTGACGGGCACCCGGCGGCGCTCCGCCGCGTCCACCACCGCCTTCAGCATGCGCAGCACCGATGGCTGGTACGGATCGCACATCCAGCCGACCCGCTCGTTCATCCGGTCGACGGCCAGGGCGAACTGGATCAGGTCATTGGTCCCGATGCTGAAAAAGGCCACTTCCTCCGCCAGCAGGTCGGCGATGGCCACCGCCGCCGGCACTTCGATCATGATGCCGACGGGGATGTCGGCGCGATGGGGCACGCCTTCCATGGCCAGTTCCCGCGCGGCTTCCCGCAGCACTTCGTTGGCCGCGCGGACTTCTTCCACCGACGCGATCAGCGGATACATCAGCTGCACATTGCCGTACGCGGCGGCGCGCAGCACGGCGCGCAGCTGCACCTTGAACAGGTCCTTGCGGTCCAGGCTGAACCGGATGGCGCGATATCCGAGGGACGGGTTCTCTTCCTCCGGCAGTTCGTAATAGTCCAGATACTTGTCGCCGCCGATGTCGAGGGTGCGGATCACCAGCGGCTGTCCCTTCAGCATCTCGGCCGCCCGCCGGTAGACGCGGTATTGCTCTTCCTCCGTCGGGAAGCGCGGGCTGTTCATGTACAGAAACTCCGTCCGGAACAGGCCCACGCTTTCGGCGCCGTTCTGCAGGGCCGCTTCCAGCTCCGGAATGGAGCTGATGTTGGACGCCAGGTGGATCTTGACGCCGTCGGGGGTGATCGCCGGCACGTCGGCGAGGCGGCGCAGCTGCCGGCGGTGCGCCTGCTGCCGTTTCTGCCGTTCCGTGTATTCGGCGATGGTCGCCTCGTCCGGATTGACGTGCACGATGCCCGTGTCGCCGTCCAGAATCAGGAGTTCCCCGGTCATGATGGGCCTCGGGAATTTCCCCTCCAGCCCCGTGACCAGCGGGATGCCGAACGCCTTGGCCATGATCGCCGCGTGGGAAGTCGGGCTCCCTGCCATCGTCGCGATGCCGAGCACCAGATCCGGCTTGAGATGGACGAGCTGCGACGGGGACAGCTCCCGCACCACCAGGATGAACGGCCGGGAGTCGGACGGCAGGTCGATTTCCGGCACGCCCAGAAGGTGCTTGAGCAGCCGGTTCCCGACATCCTTGATGTCCGCCGCCCGCTCCTTCATGTATTCGTCGTCCAAAAGGTCAAACATGGCCACAAAGTGGTCGATGGCTTCCTTGACGGCCACCTCCGCCGCCTTGTACTGGCGCCGGATGATGCCCTGGATTTCGCTCATGAACACCGGGTCGTCGAGGATGGCCAGATGGGCGTCGAAAATGCTCGCTTCCTGCCGGCCCACCACCTCGTCCAGCTCGTTCTTGAGCTGCGTGATTTCATGTTTGGAGCGGCGGATTCCCTCGGAGAGACGTTCGAACTCCCTGGCCAAATCTTCCACGCGCACCCTGTGCTCGGGCAGCTCCCATTCCCAGTCCGGCAGGACAAACGCCTTGCCGATGGCGATACCCCCCGAAGCGCCGCGACCTTGAATCATGTTTCTCCCCCTCTGGTTTCCGTCTCCTTGACCACGACCGACATGACCGCAGCCTGACCTTTCTTGACCGCCTTGTACGGCGCGAACCGCCACGAGCGGACCCGCTCCGTGTTGGTGATGACCATCGGTGTGTCCAGGGCTTTCGCGTGTTTTCGCAGCGTCGGCAGGTGGAAGCGGATGAGCGTTTGCCCCGGCTTCACTTCGTCGCCTTCGCGGACGAGGGCTTCAAAGCCCTTGCCGTCGAGGGAAACCGTGTCGATGCCGATGTGGAGGAGCACATCCAGCCCTTCCGGCGTCCGGATGCCGACGGCATGGCGCGTCGGAGGCAAATGCACGATCCTGCCGCGGACCGGCGCGGCGAGTTCCCCTTTCTCCGGTACGAAAGCGACCCCCTGCCCCAGCAGCTTGCTTGCGAAAACGGGATCCTTCACCTCTTCCAGCGGGATCATGCGGCCCGCCACCGGCGCCACGAATTCCACGCGGCGTTCGTCCAGGCGCATGATCTTCAGGATTTCCTCGCGGATCATTTCCGAATAGGTGCCGAACACCACCTGCACGTGGCCGCCGCCCAGCCGGATCACGCCCGCCGCGCCCAGATCGCGCAGGGCCTTGCCGTCGATCTTGCGTTCGTCGTGCACGGTGATGCGCAGGCGGGTGATGCAGGAATCGAGCTGCGCGATGTTTTCCTTGCCGCCCAGCGCCTGCAGCACCAGCGGCGCGTGATAGGGCAGGTCCGCCTCCCAGTCGTCCAGGCGGACGGCTTCCTCCCGGCCGGGCGTCGTCAGGCGGAACCGCCGGATGCTCCAGCGGAACAGCACGTAGTAGACGAGTCCCACGCCCAGCCCCACCGGCAGGAGCAAGAAGCCGTTCGTGGCCAGGTGGAGATTGACCATGTATTCCAGAAAACCGGCGGAAAATGCGAAACCGTGCCGGATATCGAGCTCGTACACCAGCCACATGACCCCGCCGGACAGCGCCGCGTGGACGAGATACAGGTAGGGCGCGGCGAACAGGAACGCGAATTCCACCGGTTCGGTGACGCCGGTCATGAACGACGTCAGCGCCGCGGCGCGGAACTGCCTGCGCGTGGTCGGCTGCAGGTCCTCGCGGGCTTCGGCGGCGATGGCGAAGGCGATGGCGGGCAGGGCGAACATCATGATCGGATACAGCCCCGCCATGAAGATGCCGGCCGCCGGGTCCCCGGCGAAGAAGCGCATCATGTCGCCGAAATGCACGCTGCCGTCCGGAGCCGTGTATTGGCCGATCTGGAACCAGAATATGTGGTTGAGCACGTGGTGCATCCCGAAGGCCACCAAAATCCGGTGCAGAAAGCCGTACAGGAAGACGCCGAAGCCGCCGGCGGAATAGACGATGTCGCCGGCGGCGGCGATCCACGCCCGTACGGTCTCGCCGACGGGGATCATCACCCACGCGAACGCAAGGGACACCAGGCTCATCAGAATCGGCACAAAGCGCGATCCGCCGAAAAACTGCAAATACTCGGGCAGCTTCAGGGTCTTGAACCGCTCGTACGC
Source organism: Paenibacillaceae bacterium (assembly GCA_036563895.1). Classification (GTDB taxonomy): domain Bacteria; phylum Bacillota; class Bacilli; order Paenibacillales; family Paenibacillaceae; genus ZCTH02-B3. The sequence goes on along the minus strand of DATCLN010000074.1, from coordinate 7,132 downwards.
CCAGCCGGAGAGGACGCCGATCACCACCGCGACGAACATGACGGGCTGCACGCCGTCCGGGTCGTAGGTGTGGGTGACCAGCATGTAGATGAACATGCCCGCCAAAGCCGAAAGGCCGGCGTACACGGACTGGTTGGCCAGCCCGAGGGCGATGCCGACGGCAAACAGATACGGCGCGTAATGAAAAACGGACATGCCGGCCGCCCAGAGCAGCTCCGCCACCACGGACCATCCCGCCGCTTCCCACGGAAGGCGGGACAGCATCAGGAACACGGCCGCGGCGGGAAGCACCGTGAGCGGCAGCATCAGGGCCCTTCCCAGCCGTTGGAAGTAACCCGTCACCGGCTTGCGCACTCCTTTCGCGGCCGGCGGCCCGCTTCGCGGCGCCGGCCGGGACCGGCATCACGGCGGCGGAGGGGCGCCTTGCGTGCCGCCGAAGCGTTCAGCCCCGTCTCCCTCCGGGAAAGAGGAGGGAATCCTCCACCTTGATGCAGCGGTCCATGATCACCGTCATGCCGGCTTTGCGGGCGATCTCCGCCGCTTCCTCGTTCACGATGCCCAGCTGCAGCCACAGCACTTTCGCGCCGATCTCGGCCGCTTCTTTGGCGATTTCCGGCGTATGCTCCGGCCGGCGGAACACGTTGACGATGTCCACCGGTTCGGGAATGTCCTTGAGTGACGGATAGCTCCGTTCGCCCAGCACGCTCTCCACGTTGGGATTGACCGGAATGATCCGGTATCCCCTTTGCTTCATCGCCGCCGCCACTCCGTAGGAATCCCTCGCCGGATTGTCGGACAGCCCGACCACGGCGATGGCTCCCGCGTTCTCCAGGATTCTCTTTATTTCCTCGCGCGAAGGGTTCTCAAAAGCCATTTCCGGTTCGCCTCCTTGGTGCGTCCCGTCCGCGTCGCGGGCGGGACGTCTTACACCCATTCTACCTCCGCGCCCAGTTGGCGTAAATGATCAAAATACTGCGGGTACGACTTGGCGACGTGGTGCGCGTCCCGGATGCGGATGGGGCGCCTGGCGCGCAGACCCACCACCGCCAGGGCCATGATGACCCGGTGGTCGAAGTGGGCGTCGATCTCGACGCCGCCTTCCACGCCCTCCGGGCGGCCGTGCACGATGATCTCGTCGCGCCGTTCCTCCACGTTCGCCCCGGCCTTGCGGAGTTCCGCCAGGAAATCCGTGATCCGGTCGCATTCCTTGTATCTCAGGTTCTCCACATTGTAAAACCTGGACGTGCCTTCCGCAAACACCGCCGCGGCGACCATCGCCAGCACCGCGTCGGTGAAGGCGTCACCGTCGAACTCCACGGCTTTCAGCGGGCCGCCTCCCCTGACCCGCACGGAATCCCCCTCGTGGGTCAGCGGCACGCCCATGGCCTTCAGCACATCGAGGACGGCCCGTTCGCCCTGGCGGCTGTCGGCCTTCAGGCGGTGCACCGTCACGTCCGATTCCGTCACCGCCGCCGCCGCGAGGATCGCCGCCGAGCCCGGGTAATCGCCCTGGACGGTGTACGTCCGCGGCCGGTATTGCTGGCGGCCTGGCACGCGGTAGAACATCAGGTCCTCCGAGGCTTCCACCCGGATGCCCGCCTCTTCCAGCACCTCCAGCGTCTGCCCGACGACCACCTTCGATTTCAGTTCGTGCAGCACTTCGATTTCGCTGTCCTCGTCCAGCAGCGGGGTGAAAAACAGCAGCGAACTGAGATACTGCGAGCTGACGCGCCCGGACACCCGGATGCGTCCGCCCCGCGGTCGCCCGCCGCGGATGGTGATGGGGAGCCTGCCGTCCCGGTGTTCGACCCGCGCCCCCATCTGCTCCAGCGCGTCGATCAGGTCGTTGTGGGGCCGCCTGCCAAGGGACTCGGGGTAGGAATTGACGAAGGTCACCTCGGGCAGCAGCGTCGCCACCGACATCAGAAAGCGGAGCACCGCCCCCGCGTTGCCGGGGTCGAGCTCGCGCACCGGACGGGGGTTGCGCCCGAAGCCGGCGATGACGACCCTGTCCTCCGTCTCCTCGATCCCCGCGCCCAGATCCCGCAGGCAGCGGCGCATCGCTTCGCCGTCTTCGCTGCGGGCGGGATGCAAAATGACGCTGGTCCCTTCCGCCAGCGCCGCCGCCAGAAGATATCGCGTGGTATAGTTTTTCGACGACAGCGCCTGGATTTCCCCCCGCAGGCGCCGCGTCGGGGTGACGATCACATCCATCGGCGAACCCTCGCTCCCTCGTGCTTCATGACATCCAGCGCATCAGCAGTCCGGCGACTTCCTCCGGCGTCCGCCGGGACGTGTCGATCGTGCAGTGCGCAAAATCGTAGGCGTGCTTGCGTTCCTCGAGCAGCGCGCGCACGCGCCGCTCCGCATCGCCGGCCAGAAGGGGCCGGACTCCCGCTTCCGCGGGCCGGGCCAGGCGGGCGATCAGGGTTTCCGCGTCCGCCGTCAGGGCGACGACCCAGCCCGAGGCCAGCATGAGGCGGCGGTTTTCTTCCCGCAGCACCGCCCCGCCGCCCGTGGCGACCACCTGACCTTCGCCCGCCAGCGTCTCCCGCAGCACCTGCGTTTCCAGGTCGCGAAAATGCGCTTCCCCTTCCGAGGCGAAAATTTCGGCGATGGTCTTGCCCGCCCGCCGTTCGATTTCATCGTCCGTATCCACCGCGGCGTAACCGAGCCGGCCGGCGAGCAGGCGCGCCACCGCCGTCTTGCCCGTGCCCATGAAGCCGACCAGCACGATGTTGCGCGGACGTCTGCCGCGTTCCCACATGGCGTCCAATGCTCTCGCTCCGTTTTCCCGTTCGTATGATCAGAGGAAGGCCTGCCGCTCCGCCCGTCCGGCCGTCAGCTTTCCAGCCAGTTGTGGTGGAACACGCCTTCCTTGTCCACCCTCTGGAAGGTGTGCGCGCCGAAGTAGTCGCGCTGCGCCTGCAGCAGATTGGCCGGCAGCCGCTCCGAGCGGTAGCTGTCATAGTAGGCCAGCGCGCTGGAGAACGCCGGCACCGGAATGCCGCTTCTCACCGCGACGGCCACCACTTCGCGCCACGCATCCTGATACGATTCGACGACTCCCTTGAAATAGTCGTCCAGCAGCAGATTTTTCAGATCCGGATTGCGGGAGAAGGCGTCCCGGATGTTCTGCAGGAAGCGGGCGCGGATGATGCAGCCGCCGCGGAAGATCATGGCGATGTCGCCGTAGCGCAGGTTCCAGCCGTACGCCTCGGAGGCGGCGCGCATCTGCGCGAAGCCCTGGGCATAGGAGCAGATCTTGCTGGCGTACAGCGCCCGGCGCACCTGTTCCACGAACGCCGCCCGGTCTCCCGTGAAGGGCGCCGGTCTGGGGCCGCCCAGCCTTCTCGACGCTTCGACGCGCTCCTCTTTCAGCGCCGACAGGAAGCGGGCGAACACCGCTTCGGTGACGATGGTCAGCGGCACGCCCAGATCCAGGGCGTTCTGGCTGGTCCATTTGCCGGTGCCCTTCTGGCCCGCGGCGTCCAGGATGACGTCCACCATGGGTTTTCCCGTTTCGGGATCCTTCTTGGACAGGATGTCGGCGGTGATCTGGATCAGGTAGCTGTCCAGCTCGCCCTTGTTCCATTCCGCGAAGGTCTCGTGCAGCTCTTCCATGGACAGCCCCGCCACGTCGCGGAGCAGGTGGTACGCCTCGCAGATGAGCTGCATGTCGCCGTATTCGATGCCGTTGTGGACCATTTTGACGAAATGGCCCGAACCGTCCGGACCGATGTAGGTGCAGCACGGGTCGCCGTTCACCTTGGCCGCGATGGCCGTGAGAATCGGCTCCACCGCGCGGTAAGCCTCTTCGGGTCCGCCCGGCATGAGGGCGGGCCCCTTCAGGGCCCCTTCTTCGCCGCCGGAGACCCCCATGCCCAGGAAGCGGATGCCCCGGGCCGACAGTTCCCGGAAGCGGCGCTGCGTGTCGGGGAAGTGGGCGTTGCCGCCGTCGATCAGGATGTCCCCTTCTTCCAGATGCGGCACCAGCGCTTCGATGGCCGCGTCCGTGCCGGCACCCGCCTGCACCATGACGATGATCTTCCGGGGCTTCTCCAGCAGGCCCACGAATTCGGGAATCGAAAAGGCGCCGACGAGCCTCCGGCCTTTGCCGTCCGTCTCCAGCAGGTCGCGGGTTTTCTCCGGGGATCGGTTGTAGACCGCCACCGTATACCCGCGGCTTTCGATGTTGAGCGCAAGGTTGCGTCCCATGACCGCAAGGCCCATGACGCCGATGTGTGCTTTCGACATAAATCCCTTCATCCTCCGTTTTTCACGACGATTTTCATTTTACCCTTTTCGGCCTAAATCGGGAAGTCCAGCGCTTCAAGGAACGTCCTGGCCAGCACGTAATGGCCCGTCAGATGCGGATGCACGCGGTCCGGCGCAAGGACGGCCGGATACAGGTGCTCCAGCAGGCGGTCGAAGGCCGCCTGGGTGTCCGCGAACAGCGTGCCGTGGCGCTCCGCCGTCCGCCGGACGATGGTCCCGTACCGGTCCGTCATGGCCCGCATCGGATCACTCCGGTTCGGTTCTATGTAAAACGGCGTGAGGAGCACCATGCCCTTCACGTGCGGAAGCGTCCGCCGCACCAGCTCGTCCAGCGTGGCTTCGTATTCGTCCGGATACACGTGCCTTTCCGGAATGTGCGGCCGGTCAAACTGCCGCCAGACGTCGTTGATGCCGATCATCACCGATACCCAGTCGGGGCGCAATTCCATGACGTCGGTTTCCCAACGCTCCTTGAGGTCCCGCACCGTGTTGCCGCTGATGCCCATGTTCACCACGCGGATTTGCAGGTCGGGACGCGCCGCCCGCAGCATCGCGTCGACCAGCGCCACGTAGCCGTTGCCGAGGGCGTCGGGCTGCCCTTCGCCCACCGGTCTCAGCCGTCCGCAGTCGGTGATGGAATCGCCGATCATGAGCAGCTTGTCGCGCCGTTCCAATTTCATGCCGAGCCCCCCTCCCATCCGGTTTTTTCTGTGAAAATCCCGCACATGAATAAAAAGTACCAGAAAATGCGCCGGCTGCAAATCTTTTTGCGCAAAACGCGCAAAAAAACAAGGCCGCCTTCGCGGCGGCCGCCATGGCTCACAACTCCAGCTGCATCATCTCGAGGCGCATGCTCTTGAGCCTCTGCTTGCAAGCGTCCGCTTCCTCGGTACGGCCGTGCTGCAGGGCTTCATAAAGCACCGCCAGCTCGTAATCGATTTCCATGCGGAGGACGCGGGCGCGCTGCTCGGCCCTCTTGGAACGAAACGCCTGCAGCATCTCTTCCACCGTCACCTGAGGGCGCCCGGACCGGTTCGGATAAAGCGTCCGGTGTTCCATGCCCTTCACCTCCGCCGTGCGGTCGCGTCCGGAAGCGGCCGAATGTTCGGACATCTCCTCAAACCTATCTTACAACCTCATTTTATGTTCTGGCAACACGGTTTCTTGCCTGTTTCGGAGGGAAACTTTCCCTTGAAAACCGGTTTCGCGGCCGAACGGACCGCATCGCGGTTCGAGGGTGTCCGGACCCGCACCTTCCGGAATCAGGCGGAGAGCGAAGAAACCCGGTCCAGCCGGCGGAAACGGAAAAGCAGCCCGAGGGAGGCCAGCGACAGCAGGCCCGCCACCGCGAAGGGCAGCCAGTCGGCCAGCCACAGGAGCGCCGCGCCGAGCATGGGTCCCACGATGCGCCCCAGGCTGTCCATCGAGGAATTGAGGCCGGAGGCCACGCCCTGGCCCACCGTCGTCCGCTGGGTGATGAGGGACGTCACGCAGGGGCGCAGGATGGCGTTGCCCACGCCGAAGATGCACAGGTAGACGGTGGCGGCAATCCAGCTGCTGGCGGTCAGCAGCAGGAAGAAGCCGGCCGCGGAAAGGACGAGGCCGGCGCCGATGTACCATCCTTCCCGGCCTTGGCTGACGTAGCGGCGCACGAATCCCCCCTGCACCAATGCGCCGATCAGGCCGCAGAAGAAAAACATGATGCCCACGTTGCGCGGCGTGGCGTCAAAGCGGTCCATCCCGTACAGCTGCAGCGTGGCTTCGAGGATGGCCAGGGAGAAGGTGACGAAAAACGCCAGGACGTACAGGTATTTGAGGGATCCGCGAAAGGCGGCCCAGCGGGAAGTGCGGGGCTCGGCCCGCTCAACCGTCCGCCTTTCGGCGGGAAGGGATTCCGTAAGCTGCGTCCACCCCAGGACGAAAGTGAGCAGCGACAGGCCCGCCGCGGCGAAAAACGGCGTGCCCAGGCTCACCTCGCTGAGCAGACCGCCGATAAAGGGCCCGAAGGTGAAGCCGAGGCCGATGCTCATGCCGATGACGGCCATCCCTTTGGTGCGGTCCCGGTCCGTGGTGATGTCCGCCACATACGCCACGATGGAAGCCGTAACGGCGCCGGAGAACAGTCCCCCGAGCAGCCGGGACACGTACATCAGCCAGAGCCGGTCTTCCGCGAGGCCGAACAGGATGAAGCTGACGCAGAATCCCAGCACGCCGGTCAGGATCACGGGGCGGCGCCCCACCCGTTCCGAGCGGCTGCCCCAGAAGGGAGATAACAAAAAGGACATGAGGGAGTAAAGGGAAAGCAAAAGTCCGGTATGCCATTCCGCGGTGCTCCGGTCGATGTCGGCGACCATCATTGGCAGCACGGGGATGATGATGCCGAATCCGAGAAACACCGTGAAGATCATCAGCGCGGCCACGGCCAGCCTGCGGTCCATGCAGCGGGCCTCCTTCCCGAATCCGTAACAATCCATATGGTAGCATACGGACAACCCGGTTCCAAATTTTCCGGCGTGACGGTTTTGTGAACCGTGCACCGGCCGTCAAAGCCGTTGCAATCGCCGGCGTTTTTGCTATACTCAGCTTGTCCCGGATGCGGGAACCTTGCAAACCGCCGGGACGGCAAGTTTGACAGAAAAGACGGTGACCCGCCATGGACCATTCCCGCGCGCCGTTGTTCGAGGCGGTGCGCCGCCATGCCGCGCGCAAGCCCCTGCAGTTCCACATTCCCGGCCACAAGGGGGGCGCCGGCATGGATCCCGAATTTCGCAAGTTCGTCGGGGACAATGTGCTGTCCATCGACCTGATCAACATCGCCCCGCTGGACGACCTGCACCAGCCGGCCGGCGTGATC
>DATCLN010000073.1:0-3242 GCA_036563895.1 Paenibacillaceae bacterium | reverse complement strand
CGATATTTTCAGGCGCAAGGGCTGGTCAGCATGCTTGAATGTTGCTTGGCATTTCGTTAACTCTTCGGAACCGCCTGGTGCGGACCCGCATGCCAGGTGGTGTGAGAGGACGGGGGCTAGCCGCCCCCTTCTACTCGATTGTGCCGTTTCGTTTCCGGGCGGCCGCAAACCGGCGGTTGCGGACGGTCAGGTGTCCAAGTCCCTCCTGTCCGGGGTGCATATATTGAATCCCGGGTGATGGCCTTTGAGAAGCGCAAAGCGGCAAGCCGCAAGCCGCCGGACCGCCCGGATCGCCAGGATCCTTCGGATTCGGCGCCTGCGGCTTGAAGCCTACCGACAGGGAATGCTGGACGGCTGGCGCGTCGGCGCCTGCCGCGCCATTGCCGCCTTGATGCCGGTTCAGCCGCCGGCGAGGCGGAACCTGCGGCTGATGTACGTGCCGCAGGGGTTTGAAGCGATTGACGCCGGGACGACCGCCGCCCTTCAGGAGAGCGTCGCGGAACTTCACGTCGTCGAAGCGGCGCGGATGGGCGAGGCGGCCGCCGCGCTCAGGCCGGACGCGGTGGTGGTCCTGAACGGCCTGCACGTGTTTCCGGCCAATCACCTGCAGCAGGTGGCGGCCATCCGCTCCCTCGGCATCCCGACGGCGATCTGGTTCGTCGACGACCCCTATTGCACGGACGACACGGTCGCCATCGCGCCGCATTACGACATTGTCTTTACGGCGGAAAGAACCTGCGTGTCTCTCTACCAATCCATCGGATGCCCGCATGTGCACCATCTTCCGGTGGCCGTGCATCCGCTGCTCTACCAGCCCATGCCGGTGCCGGAGAAGTACCGGACGGACGTGTGCTTCATCGGCAACGCGTTCCTGAACCGGGTGCAGATCATCGACGCCATCGCCCCGGTGCTGAAAGGAAAGAGGGTGTATATCGGCGGGCTGAGCTGGCGGAGGCTCGCCCGTTTCGAGCAGCTCCGGCCTTTCATTCACGAGGGCTGGACCGAGGTGCCGGAAACGATCAAGTACTACAACGGCGCCAAAATCGTCATCAACCTGCACCGCACGCCGGAAGCCCACAAGGACAACCGCAACAGCCGGAACTGGCCGGCGGAGTCCGTCAATCCCCGCACGTTCGAAATGGCGGCGTGCGGCGCGTTCCAGCTGACGGACCGGCGTGCCGAGCTGCCCGTCCATTTCCGCACCGACGATCCGGGCGAGGCAAGCCCCGAAATCGCCACGTTTTACACCCCCGAAGAGCTGGCTTTCAAGATCGAATACTATCTTCGCCATGGAGAGGAACGCAACCGGATCGCCGTCCGCGGATTCCGGCGGACGCTAAGGGATCACACCTTTGCCCGCCGCATCGGCGGGATGCTGGACGTGCTGGAAGCGCATCTTGCAAGCCGCAACGGATAGGAGCTGACACCATGGCGCGTTCCCGATCCCGCCGCGGCGCTGTACGGCGCCGCGGCAGACGGTTTCTGGCGGGGTGGAGGGACGGTTACCCGCTTGGCTGGCAGCACGGCCATTGGTACGGCCGCTGCGAGGCCATCGTGCAGGCCTTCCTTCCTCCCGTTGTCCGACGGCCGATTCGCGTGCTGTATGTCACGACAGGAAAAGGCTACCCCTATACCGCCATCGACGAGGGCATGGTCCAGACGCTGCAGCCGATGGTGGAGAGGCTGATCGTCGCCAACCCTTTGGAACAGGACGTGCGGGCGATCGCCGTCCGAAACCGCCCCCACCTGATGCTTGTGCTGGACGGCATGAACATGCCGCCGGAACAGGTGCTGCGGATCCGCGACGCGGGAATCCGCGCGGCCATCTGGTTTACGGACGACCCGTATTACACCGACCTGACGGCCCGGCTGGCTCCGTACTACGATTTCGTGTTCACCCTGGAACGGAACTGCGTGCCTTTTTACAGCCAGCTCGGCTGCAGGGCTTTCCACCTTCCGCTCGGGGTGTTTCCCCAGGCGTTTCGGCCGCGCAACCCGCCGCTGGAGCTCAGGGGGGATTTTTGTTTTGTCGGCACGGCGTACTGGAACCGGGTCGGCCTGTTCCACGCCCTGCTGCCGATGGTGGCGCACCGCAGGTTCCGCCTGTCGGGCATGTGGTGGGAACGCCTCCCGGAATACCGGCGGTGGAGGGACCGGATCGGGCCGGGCGCGTGGATGACGCCGCTGCAAACCGCCGCCTTCTATAACGCCCACAAACTGGTCATCAACGTGCACCGCGCCCACGACGATCCGACCTTCAACCGGAACGCGGCGGGAATCCGCGCGATTTCGCCCAATCCGCGCACGTTTGAGATTGCCGCCTGCGGCACGCTTCAGCTGACCGACTGGCGGGAGGATCTGGCGCTCTATTACGTGCCGGGCGTGGAAATCGAGACTTACACGTCCCCGGAGGAGCTGGCCATGAAGATTGAATATTACCTGGCGCATGAAGAGGCCAGGCAGCATATGGCGCTCATGGCCCTCAGGAGGACCATGCGCGACCACACGTACATTTCCCGCCTTTCCGTGCTGCTCGACGTGGCGATGTCCGGGTGAAAACCTTGTGCCGTTGTTCCGGGTTCAGATGCCGCGCCGGACGGACGGCCCGGTCCGTAAGATGTACCAGCGGTCAAAGGAGGCGGTCGCGCATGCGCGTCGTGAGGTTCCGGAGATGACGCCCGCTCTTCCGGAAATGATGATATTTTCGCATCTGTGCAATCCCCAGGTGGTGACCGGAGCCGAAAAGGCGCTGATCCGGCTGGCGCTGGAGCTGAGGCGGTTTTTCCGCTGCACCCTGGTGGTGCCGCAGGACGGCGCCATCGCCGTCCAGGCGCGGGCGGCGGGCATCGAAACCGTCGTGCTGAACGTGCCCCTGGCCGTCGGCATGTATCTTTCTTCCCCCCGGGTGCGCGAGGAAATCAGCCATCTCCGGCGCAGGCCGGAATGGCGTCATTTGCTGAGGCTGCTGCGGCGGAGGCGGCCGGCCTGGGTGCTGGTCAACACCTGCGTGCACCCCCTGCCGGCGCTGGCGGCCAAACGGCTCGGCATTCCGGTCATCTGGTGCCTGAACGAAACGATGGCGGAGACGCCGTACCGGCATCTGGCGGCGGGGATCATCGCGGCGCATGCCGACCGGATCGTCGCCCTGTCGCCGTCCACGCTGGCGGTTTTTCCGCCCGAAGCGCTGATCGGCCGGTCGGCCGTGCTGCCGCCGTACATCGACCGGAACGAACTGAACCCCG
>DATCLN010000072.1:0-9077 GCA_036563895.1 Paenibacillaceae bacterium | reverse complement strand
GTACCATGATTAGCATACCCAAGGTTCGCGCAAAATTCCACCGGATCGAAGTCCAGTCCCCGGGAACCGGCCGTCCCGGACCGGAGACTGAAAAACCCGCGGCGGGCTTTTCCGTTTCACGGTCAAAGCCCCGCCCGCGGGATTTCCCTGTCCGCGGGTTCCCCTTTTCCTTCCCAAGCCTGACCCTCCGCGGGCGCTCGTCCGCCCGTGCCGCCCGGGCGCAGCAGGCGCGCGATCCGGGGCAGAAGCAAGGCCGCGAGGGCAACGGCGCCCACGGCGAGCAGCAATTGCGCCGGACTGATCGACAGCAGGGCGCCCAGCTCCACGGAATACGCCAGCGAAGACGAAGTGGCCAGTTTGGACAGGACGGCCACCGCGAGGAACCGGCGGATCGCCACACCGCTGATGCCCGCGCCCACGCAGACGATCTCGTCCGGCAGCACGGGAATGACAAACAGCGCCACCAGGATCGGCCATTCATGCCGGGAAACGAAGCGGTGGTACCGCTCCATCTGCTGCGGCTTCACAAGTTTCGCCGCCACCTTCATCCCGCCGTAACGGGCCAGCGCGAACATGGCCGTGACGCCAAGCATCGTGCCCGCAAACCCGGCGATGAACGCCGTGAAGGCCCCGAGCACGGCGCTGCCGGCCATCACGGTCAGCGCTTCGGGAAGCGGAAGGGCGATCGGCTGAAGAAAACACAAGGCCGCATAAATCCAGATCGCGGCGGACCGGTTCTGTTCCAGCAGCTCCTGCAGCCGTCCGCCGTCCGCCAGCGGCGCCAGCGCCTCCGCCAGACGGAAGGCCGCCGCGCCCAGCAGCAAGGCGAGACAAAGAAAGGCGCCCCATGCGCCTATGCGGGAGACGGCGCGTCGGGGCGACGCGGCCAGAAGGGCCAGCGCCGCCGCGGCAGCGGCCCCGGCGACCGCCGACGCCGCCCGGCCCGCCTGGGGCGCTTCCTCCGGCAAGGCGGCCGGCGCAAGCAGCGCGCCCGCCGCCGCGAAAGCCACCGGGAAAGCCGCCTTCCGTCCCTGCCATGCACCTTTCACGGGTCTCCCCCCTCGCTCCCGGACCTTCCGCCGCGCCGCACTGGCGGGGCCGCGGCGCCGCGGTCCGGGTGACAAGCGCCCGTGTATTCACGGTTATGCCAAACCGTTACTTTCTATTCTAATCGCTATCCTTTCAGTTTGCACCTGCCTCCGGAACCGCGGCCGGTTTCTGCGCCATCAGCCGAGCGACGATCTGGTTGACCGGCTGGAACAGCAGTTGGTACAGAAACGCGGCTTCTTCCCGGCGGGTCAGCTGCGCCGCGGAGCGGAAATCGACCGCGCCGTCTTCCGTCCGGACGACTTCCGGCCCGTGGAGCCCGAGTCCCGCCATCATCCGCACCGCGGCTTCCGCCCAGGGAGCGGTGCCGTCGGCCAGAGGAATGTCCGCGAACAGATCGTCCGGAAACAGCTGGCGATAAATGTTCCAGACCATGACCGCCGCTTACTGCCGGGTGGCGGGACGGTCCGGCGCGAAGTTGCCGCGGCCGTCGCCGATCACCATGCCCATCTCATACGCGCGTTGCACATAGGGGGCCAGGGGATGGCCCGCGATGTCGGCGAAAGCGTAAGTTTCCGTCTTCGACCCCTCAAGGGCGCTGATCCGCAGGAGATCGTACACCAGCTCCGCCCTGGTGACGGCGCGTTCGGGTTCGAACCGCAGTCCCGGTTCGTTCGGATAATGGCCGAGCGACTGCAGCGCCAATATGTAAGGCGCGTAGGCGCTCGCGGCGTCCACGTCGGCGTATCCGGCGGGGTCGTCGCCCTTGCGGGCATAGCCGAGCGGATTGAGATACGGTTCGCTCATGTACACGGTCCCGTCGGCATCGTCCGTCCCGAAGGCGGTGAAGCGCTGCATCAGGTTGTCGACAAACAGGCCGTCGCCCGTCTGCCGCAGGACGCGGGGGCCGAGCAGGGCGTCGGACAGCGTCAGGGTGCCGTCTTCGTTCACCTCCACCCGGTAGACCAGGCTCCCGAGCCGAAGGTCGGTGTACACCCCGGCCAGCTTCGCCAGTTCCTCCGGCGGGGAAGGCTCGAACGCCGGCAGTTCGGCCGGCGCCGCAAGCGCCGGGAAGAAGGCCGCCATGAACCGGGCGTAGAACAGTTCGCGCAGCGTACCGGATTTGTTGGCCACGAAGAAGACGCCGGTGTTCTCTTCGGGGATGAGAAGCAGCATCACGCTGCTGCCGGGCAGGTCGCCCAGCTTCGCCAGCACTTTGCCGCTGCTTCCCGCAAGGGGCAGCTGGAACGGCGCCTCGAACCCGTAGGTCGTCTCCGGCAGCAGCGGATGGAGCGCGTGGCGGTAGACTCCCATTTCCGCGACGGATTCCGCGGAGAGAATCCGGCCGCCGCCCGGCGCTTCTCCCCCGTTCAGAAACGCCAGCATGAATTTGCCCATATCCTCCGCGGTGGACAGCATGCCGCCGTGCGGCATGATCGTCGGGATGAATGCATAGGGCTGGATCGGCTGGTTGGCCAAATCGTACCCCGTGGCGAGCCGTTCAAGCACATCGCCTTTCAGCTCGAATCCGCTGCCCGTCATGCCGAGCGGCTCGAACACGTGCTCCCGCATGTATTGCTCATACGGCTGTCCGCTGACGTTCTGCACGATGAGGCCGAGCAGGAGATAGGCGAAGTTGTCGTACATGAAGGCCGAACCCGGCCGGCGGACGACCGGCGGCATGCGCTCCCGGACGTAATCTTCCATCGGGACATACAAGTCGAAGTCGTGGTGCAGGTCTTCGTTTCGCGGATCGCGGACTTCGAAGCCGCTGCGGTGCGTCAGGAGATCCGCGACGGTCACCGGCTCGCCGAAGGGGTTGTCGAACTCAAGGTCCGGCAGATATTCGCGGATATCCCCCTCCAAGTCGATCTTCCCCTGCTCGGCCAGCTGGAGGATCGCCACCGCCGTGAAGGGCTTGGACACGGAGGCGATGCGGAACACCGTGCGGGCGGGGTCGACCGGTTCCTGACGCTCCGCGTTGGCATAGCCGTAGCCTTTTTGCGCCACGACTCGGCCGTCTTTCACGATGACCACCGCCGCCCCTACGTACCCGGGTTTCGCCTGTTCCGACGCGAAGAAGGCGTCCAGGAAGGCCTCGGCCGACTCCGGCGTCAGCGGGGTTCCTTCCCCGGCGGCGGACGGCGGGGCCTCCGTTTCGGCCGCCCGGGCGACGGCGGGCGCGGGCAGCATCAGCGCGGCCGCCAGCATGAAGGCGAGCAGCGCGCGCAAAACGGAACTTCGATTTAAACGATGCACCAGATCCATGGTTTCTCCTCCCGTTTCTATTGGAAAAATCTGTGCGATTCCAAGCGGACGGAAAAAAATTTTCTGCCGAAACGGCCATGAAAACGAGAAAATGATGGCCCTTTTGCCGCAGTTGCCGTCCCGCCCTTCAGGAATTTATCCACTTGCCGACCGCCTTGTAAAACAGATAGAGCCTCTCCCTGTGCGCCCACGCCAAAAGCAGCAGATTGACGCACCAGAACCAGAGGATCGGGCCCGGGAACGACCGCTCGTACAGCCACGCCGACACGACCAGGAGTCCGAAGACGACCTGGAAGGCGTTCGACTCGGGGGTCGGGATCCGGCCGTGCACGAACTTCCGGTCCGCCAGCTTGAGCAGGGCCAGAATGACGGCGTAGACGAGGGACACCTCGAAGTGCGTGAGCGCGCTCCAGACGCCAAAGGTCACGGCGATGCCCTTGCCGCCCCGGAACTGGAGAAACGGAGAAAACAGATGCCCGGCCACCGGCGCGGCGGCCACCGCCACGACCGCCGGATCGTCCGTCCGGACCAGGCCCGCCTGCAAGAACAGCGCCACGGGCACGTATCCCTTCATGAAATCGAGGACCACCGCGGCGAGGCCGTACCGATAGCCGGCGTTCCGCCACAGATTGACCGCGCCCGGGTTGCCGTCCCCCGCCGCCAGCAGGTCGATCCGCACCAGCCGGCCGAGCAGGTGGGCGTACATGACCGATCCCGACAGGTAGCCGATGGCCACCAGCAGCAGCAGCGTCATGCTTCCCGACCGCCCTTCACGGGAATCTGCCTTCCCTTCCAGGTTACGCTGCCGACAACGGCCGTCTGCCAGAACGAATACACCAGGACGGCCAGGAAAAACAGGACGGACAGCGGATGCAGCACCGGCAGAATGATGCCGAACCGGCCGCAGTAACGGGCCAGATGGAAAATCTGCGCCGTGTACAGAACGTAGCCGGCCAGAAGCGGCAGACCGACCGGCGTGTTCAGGAGCAAAAGGGACAGTTCGGACAGCACGAGGCCGATCATCCAGCACGCGCACAGCCAGACCGTTTCCCGCCGCAGGAGGACCATGCTGAGCGCGGCGCTCTTGGCCAGCCCCTGCATCGCGCTGCGGATGCCGCGGGGATACATGCGGAAGGAGATAAGCCCGGCGCCCAGGAAATTGGTCACCGGGATTCCGGCCTCCATGTACTTTCCGCCCAGCGACAGGTCGTCCGTCACCTCGGAACGAATGCTGGCGTGTCCGTTGATTTTTTCGTAATCTTCCCGCGTGGTCAGGATGCAGGAACCGTACAATCCCTTGCGGGGATTGTCGTTTTCGTGCGGCGACGTGAACGCGAACATGCCCAGCAGGTTGACCGTCAGAAGCAGCTTTTCATGGAATCTGCGGGCCTCATGGAACGGCACCACGGAAACGACGCCGCCGGCGCGGTCCCTCGCCGCGACCAGCGACGCCAGCGCGCCCGGCGCCATCCGGACGTCGGCGTCCAGGAACAGCAGCAGGTCGCCGGTGGCATGCCGGAATCCGTTCCACAGGGCCCAGTTCTTGCCCGTCCAGCCCCAGGGCACCTCGTCGTTGCGGATGACCGTGACGCCGTACCGCGAAGCCACTTCGCCGGTTCCGTCTTCCGACGCGTCGTCCACGACCACGATTTCGTCCGGCTGCATCGTCTGGGCACGCAGCGATTCCAGCAGGTGGGGCAGATTGTGCGCTTCGTTCCGGGCGGGGATGATCACCGACAGCTTGCGGCCCCCCTTTTCCCGGTCGCTGACGGCTTCGGCCCGGACGTCCAGGGTGTTTTTCCGGAACAGCCGCCAACCGCTCAGAAGGCCGACCGCCATCACGACACCAACCGCCACACCAAGCATCGCCATCATCTCCACATTTCCCATCTCCCGATGATGAAGTGCAAGACTCGATACTGGATTGCCGGTCCCCGGGACGAAAAAACTATAAACGTTTTCAAATTTGTCATTTTTGTTACATGCTATTTTACCAGATGCAATATTTTCCGAGAACACCCTTCCCTTCCCGTTTCCTTTCCTTTCCGCTGTGATTTTGGTTACGGTTTTTCCGCCGAGGTGCGGTATGATAAAAAATGGAATCAGCCAGAATATCCGAAGGACAAAACAACGCAAAACGGAGGTCATCCCCATGAAACTTGAAGGCAAGGTTGCGGTGGTAACAGGCGCAGGTTCGGGCATGGGACGGGAAATCGCGAAACTGTTCGCCAAAGAAGGCGCCAAGGTGGTCGTGTCCGACTACGTGGAGCAAACGGCCAAAGAGACCGTCGACATGATCACAGGCGCCGGCGGCGCCGCGACGCTCGTAGTGGCGGACGTGTCCAAGGAAGAAGACGTGCAGCGGATGATCGACACCGCGGTCAAGACCTACGGCACGCTGGACATCCTCGTCAACAACGCCGGCATCATGGACGGCATGACGCCCGCCCACGAGCTGACGGACCAGCTGTGGGAGCGCGTGATCGCCGTCAACACCACAGGCCCGATGCGGGCGATCCGCAAGGCGCTGCCGATTTTCATGGAAAAAAGAAAAGGCGTCATCATCAACATCGCGTCCATCGGCGGTCTGCAAGGATCGCGCGCGGGAGCGGCCTACACCGCGTCGAAGCACGCGCTGGTCGGGCTGACCCGCAACGTCGCCTTCCAATACGCCGACCTGGGCATCCGCTGCAATGCCATCGCGCCCGGCGGCGTGGAAACGAACATCGGCTTGGGCAGCGCGACGCCCAGCCAATTCGGCCTGGAAAAGGCGATGAAGGGCATGGCCACCAATCCGCGGACGGGGAAACCGGAAGAAATCGCCGCGGTGGCGCTGTTCCTCGCCTCCGACGACGCCAGCTTCGTCAACGGCGCGGTGATCGTGGCCGACGCCGGCTGGACGGCGTACTGAGCCGCAGAGCCGGCGGTGCCGCCGAAACCGGAGCTGCCGCGCCCGCACCCCGTGAAACCGGTGCGTTGTCCTTGCCGCCGAGCGGCGGCATCCGGCCCTTGTCGCCCGCCCCGAAAGGCGGGTGGCAAGGGCGTTTCATTTGGGCGAAAAGAAGGAAAACACGGCGAGGGGCGGAGAAGTAATTGGCGGACCGTACGGAAAGGAGCATGTTGATGAAATTTGTTTCATGGAACGTGAACGGATTCCGGGCCGTGGTGAAAAAGGGCTTCTGGGATTATTTCCGCCGGGTGGACGCGGACATTTTCTGCGTTCAGGAAACCAAGCTGCAGGAAGACATGCTGTGGCCGGAGCTCGGCGAAGAATATGAAGCCTATTGGAACCACGCGGAGCGCAAGGGCTACTCCGGCACCGCCGTGTTCACGAAGCGGAAACCGCTGGCGGCAAGTTTCGGCGAAGAAGTGGATCTCGAGCGCGAGGGCCGGATCATCACGCTGGAATTCGAGGCCTTTTTTCTCGTCAACGTCTACACCCCCAACGCCCGGCGCGACCTGTCCCGGCTCCCCTACCGCATGGAATGGGAAGACCGCTTCCGCGAGTATCTCAAGGGACTGGACGCCCGCAAGCCCGTCGTCGCCTGCGGCGACATGAACGTGGCGCACCGGGAGATCGACCTGAAAAACCCGAAGGCAAACGTGGGCAACCACGGCTTCACGCCGGAAGAGCGGGAAAAAATGACCCGTCTGCTCGAGGCGGGGTTCGTGGACACGTTCCGCTATCTGTACCCCGACCGCACCGACGCCTACACCTGGTGGTCGCCCATGCCCGGCGTGCGCGCCCGCAACGTCGGCTGGCGCATCGACTATTTCCTGATTTCAAGGCGCCTGTGTCCCGCCCTGGCCGCGGCGGACATCCACAGCGAGGTCATGGGGAGCGACCACTGCCCCGTGGTGCTGGAACTGGACGAAGCGCGGTTTCCGGATACAGACGATCCGGTCCGGCGGAGCGGATCGGAATCCCGGGACGAATCCGGTTGAACCGGGCGGAACCGCAATGCCGGAGGCCGCACGGCTGGCCTCTCTGTTCCGCAAGCCATACTCGCAGACCGTCCATCGGGGGGTGCAAGTTTTGTGCGCAGGAAAGAAATAATAAGGGAGGTAAAAAATTAACCCCGTAAAATGCACGAAACGAGGCGGACCCGATGGACAAACCGAACTCCGACATCGCCATCCTGGGCATCGGCACGGCCGTGCCGCCCCATCGCCTGGTGCAGGAAGAGGCCGCCCGGCGCATCGCCGAAGGCCTTGCCAATCTGGCCGGCAACGAGGACGCGGCGCGATGGGTCCGGCGGATTTTCCGCCAGACCAGCGTGGAGACGCGCTACACCTGCGAGCCGGACCTGCTGGAACCGGCGGAACGCAGCCGCTACGCGCCGGGATCGACCCGGCCGGACATTCCGACCACGCAGGAGCGCATGGAAGTATACCGGCGGGAATCGGTGCCGCTGGCCCTGGAGGCGGCGCGCCGGGCCCTGCGCGACAGCGGGACGCCGCCGTCCGCCGTCACCCACTTGATCACGGTGAGCTGCACCGGCTTCTTCCTGCCCGGATTGGATTTTGAGCTGGTCCGGGGACTCGGCCTTTCCGGGGAAGTGAGCCGGTTTCCCGTCACCTTCGCGGGCTGCGCGGCCGGCCTGACGGCGATCCGGCTTGCCCGGGAGCTGGCGGCGGGAAATGCCGGAGCCTCCGTGCTGGCGGTTTGCGTGGAACTGTGCTCGATCCACATCCAGCCGTCCACCGGCCGCGAGGACCTGTTCGCCGCTTCCCTGTTCGGCGACGGCGCCGGAGCGTGCGTGGTGGGACGGACCAGCCAGGAACGGAGAGGCGTTTTCACGCTGGACGGGGCCCGCGCGACGCTCTTGCCGGACACGGCGGACGAGATGCTGTGGCGGGTGGGCGACACCGGCTTTCGCCTGTATCTGTCGCCGCGGATTCCCTCGCTCATCGAACGCCACGTCCCCGCGGAGATCGCCCGGTTTCTCGCCGGAAGCGGCGAGGCGCCCCGGTGGTGGGCGATCCACCCCGGCGGGCGGGGCATCATCGACGCCCTGCAGCGGGCCATGGGACTGTCCGACGACCAAACCTGGGCGAGCCGCGACATCCTGCGGCGTTACGGCAATCTTTCGTCCGTCACCATTCTGTTCGTCCTGGAGGAAATCCGGCGGGAACTCACGGCCAGGGGGCAGGATGCGGAGCCGGGCATCGCCCTGGCGTTCGGACCCGGCATGCAGGCGGAAATGGTGCGGCTGACATGCATTCCCGCCGGCACGAAACAGGCGGCGTTTCATCCGGAGGAAGCGGATGTTGCGGCGGTTCCGTGAGCGGGCGGCGGAGCCGGAACTGATGGACGCGGGGTTCGCCGGCGGAACGGAGCTCAGGGAAGCGTACCGGCATCTGCGCCGCCTCAACCGCCTGTTTGGGACGGCCCGGCCCGTGCTTTACGGGGTTCGGCGCATCTGGACGGAGGCGGGGCGTCCCGCCCGGCTCTCCGTGCTCGACGTCGGCTCCGGCGCCGGCGACGTCAACCGCCTGTTGCTGCGCTGGGCGGAACGGCACGGCGTACGGCTCACCGTCATCCTGGCCGACCGGAGGATCGAAGCGTGCCGGGAAGCGAAGCGGCTGTTCCGGGACGAGCGGCGGGTGCGCGTCTTGTGCGGCGACCACCACGAGCGCGAGGAGTCTGTTGCGGCTCACGGTCGGGAACCTGGCTCAGGACCCTTCGAGCTCACGGATCTGTTCGAGGATCTCGCGGTTCTGCTGGATGAACTCCGCCTCGTAATCGGCGCTCACCTCTG
>DATCLN010000071.1:0-5057 GCA_036563895.1 Paenibacillaceae bacterium | reverse complement strand
GTCCTTGTCCTGGACAATGGCGATGATCAGCTTCATGGCATCACTTCCTTCCCTTCCATTTCGGCGCGATTTGGCGGTATCGCGCGTATCCGGTCATCCCCCTCGGGGGTTGGCTTCGTGGATGTGCGCAAGATGCCGGGCGAGGCGGTTCCACGCTTCTTCCTCCACCTCCCGCGGCGGCCGGGAAGCGTCGAGCATCACGATCCTTCCGGGAAAACGCTCCGCCGCCAGGCGGTATCCTTCCCGCACCTTGCGATGGAACGCCAGATCCTCCAGATCGAGGCGGTTGATTTCCCGGCCGGCCTGGTTCCGGATGCGGGAAAGTCCGATCTCGGGATCCAGATCCAGGCAAAGGGTGAGGTCGGGAAGGCGGCCGCCGGTGGCGAAACGGTTGATCTCCCACACTTCGTCAATGCCGAGGCCGCGGGCATGCCCCTGGTAAGCCAGGCTGCTGTCGACGAACCGGTCGCAGAGGACGACGCATCCCCGCGCCAGGGCCGGCAGCACCTTTTCGGCCAGATGCTGGCTTCGGGCCGCCGCGTACAGCAGCGCCTCCGTCCGCGGATCCATCCCGGTCTGGGCGCGGTCGAGCAGCAGCGAGCGGATCGCCTCCGCGACGGGAACGCCGCCGGGTTCCCGCGTAACCACCGTTTCATGTCCCGACCGGCGAAGCCGCTCGGCCAGCCGGGCGATCAGCGTCGTTTTCCCGGCGCCTTCCACGCCTTCAATCGTGACAAAAAAACCCCGCCTCACGACATCCGCTCCCTCAATGTGCCATCCGCCAGGCGCGGCTTTCCCCGCCCCGTCCGTCGGGCGACAAGCCACGCCGCCGCGGCTGATGCGCTTACCAACATCATATCAGAGCACACGTTAAACATAAACAAATGTTTCGCCAAATCCGCCTCGCCGTCCCCGATGATCGGCACGAGGAAGGAAATCGCGCCGGCCAGGGCGACGCAGGCCATCGTTTCCGCGGCCATTTTCGCGCGGACCGTGCGGGCCCGAAGCCAGACGGCGGCGAGCGCCGCGGCGTATGCCGCGTAAAAGCCGGCCGTCCAGGGCATGCCGTGCGGCAGTTTCGCCTTCAGGGCGCTCCATCCGCCGAACGCCGAAGCTTGCGCGCCGGGCGGCCGGCCCGCTTCCCTGGCGAAATTCCCGAGATAGGAGGGTCGGATGAACGCGCCCTCTTCCGCGGCCCTTTTCATTTTTTGCCACAGGCGATCCGGATGGCGCAGGTAAAACCTCACGACGTCCGCGTGGCCCAGCCTGTCCAGCACGTCCCTTTTCAGCTGCGGATCGTCCTGCGGGATGTCGGTGTCCTTTTGAAAATAGTTCGTACCCGCCAGCGCCGCGTACTTCTCCGGAATGCCGAGCTCCCGCATGTCTTCGCGCAGGGAAGGGGAATCCTTGAGGATGCCGAAAAAGACGGACTGGTACAGGTTGATATGGCGCAGCTCCCCCGGCGCAAAGGCGATCACGGCCGCCGCGCCCGCCAGCACAAAGGCCGGCGCCGCCGCGGTCATGGCGCGCCAGCGGAAATCGCGCCGCAGGACGAACAGCCGCGCATACAGCGGCAGGAACGCAAGGGCGAGGGGCGCGTTCTGGATTTTGCTCGTCCCCACCGCAAACAACGCCCCCGTAAACAGCGCCAGCAGGGCGCCGGAGGGGCGCGCAGCGCCCGCCAGCGCCAGCGAAGCCCCCGCCAGCGTCAGCAACCCGACCATGGCGTAAGGTTCGCCGTAGAACGAGTTGAAGTACGCCAGGTATCCGACGTCGCCGAACACCAGGACGAGGGATACGGCCAGCACCGCCACCGCCGTCGTCCGGGCGCGGCTTCCCGCCTCGCTTTCGTCCCGCGGAGCGGTGATCTCCGGCCGGGCGGCGGCCGCCGCGGAACGGACCCGGGCGCCCGTACCCGCCAGCACCGCCGCGGCGCCCCGGACGATCAGCGCGAGGGCCGCCAGCCACAGGGCCAGGTAAACGCCGCCCAGAACGCGGATGTCAAAAGTCCGCGCGTCCAGCAGCTTGCCGATCCACACCGCAACATGGAGCAGCGCGATCTGGGACGACGGGTACCCTCCGGACACGGAATCGGCGTAGGAAAAACGAAAGTGGGCGTAGTGAAAGTAACGCTGTTCACGGGTTTCACCATCGTCGGGGTACGCCAGGCCGGCCGGCCCCATCACCCTTGCAAAGTCGCCGTTGTCCGCCACGCCGATCAAAGGCGGCGTCATCAGCAGCCAGACGCCCAGCGCCCCGCCGGCGGCCAGCGTCAGCCAAACCCATACACCTGCGGATGAAAGTCGTTTCGCCACGGTCATCGGCCAAATCCGCTCCCGTCGCCATCATGTCCCGCGGACCGCGAGCACCGTGCGCAGCTTCGGATCCGCCGCGCCCTGGATGCCCGCGCCGCCTTCGCGCCACCGGATGAGTTCCGAAAGGTGGCGTTCGGTGATCTTTTCCCCCGGCACCAGCAGCGGCACCCCGGGCGGGTAGGGAATGATCCATTCCCCGGCGGTACGGCCGGCCGCTTCCCCGAGCGGAACAGCCTCGCATGGGGGAAGCCGGCGGGAAAAGCAGATCGGCTCGGGCACGCCGCCCAAAACTTCCGCCGCCGATGCGCCGGACGTCGCGCTTTTCAGGCCGCTCAAGCCGTCCGTTTCTTCCGCGATCCGCCGAAGGGCCGCGATCAGCCGCTCTCCGTCCTCCTCCGTCGATCCCGGACCGAACGCCAGCACCGCGTGGCGCGCGTCGGCCATCTCCGGAATGCAGCCGAGGGCGGCGAGCGCTTCCGACAGCCGGAAACCGTCCAGCCGTCCCCTCCGGTCGAACAGCACCAGCTTGAGCGGATCCTGGCGAATTTCCAGGCCGGTCCGCCGGAAACCGGCGGGGACAGCCGCGCCGAACGGCAGCCCGCGGAGCGCCTCCTCCACCCGCCGCACCGCCTCCAATGCGCCGCGGAACAGTTCGCCCTTCCGCGTCGCCAGCTCCCGCCGGGCCAGATCCAGGGAAGCCATGACCGGATAGGACGGGCTCGAGCTTTGCACCATCCGCAGATAGCGCCTCACTTCCGCGCGGGAGACCAGATTGCCCCGCATGTGGAGAAAGGCGCCCATCGTCAGCGCCGACAGCATCTTGTGGGCGGATTGGACCACCACGTCGGCGCCGGATTCCAGCGCGGAACGGGGAAACGCCGGATGAAAGCCGAAATGGGGACCGTGGGCCTCGTCCACCAGCACGGGCATGCCGGCGCGATGCGCCAGCTCGACCAAAGGGGCAAGGTCCGCGCTCACGCCGTAATAGTTGGGATTGCCCAGGATGAGCGCCCGCGCTTCCGGATACCTCCGGACGGCCTCCGCCACCGTATCCGGATCCGGGACGGCGGCAAGACCCGTCGCGCCATCCGTCACCGGCGGCAGGAGCACCGCGCGGGCTTCCGCCAGCATGAGCCCGTGGAAAATCGACTGGTGGACGTTCCGCTGCACGAGCACGAGTCCGCCGGGCTCGCAGACCGCCAGCACCATCGCCAGGTTGCCCGCCGTGCTGCCCCCCACGAGAAAGCAGGTCTCTTCCGCTCCGAAACATGCCGCGGCCAGCCGCTCCGCCTCGGCGATCACGCCTTCCGGACGGTGCAGATTGTCGGTGTCGGCCAGCTCGGTCAGGTCGATTTCCATGACCCCTCCGAAAATGCGGCGCGCTTCCGCGTCGCCGAAATTTTCGGACGCCCGCTGCTTGTGGCCGGGGATGTGGAACGGCGTGTTCCGGGCGGCCGCGTGCCGCCGGAGCGCGTCGAACAGGGGCGCCTTCCGCTGATCCGTCATGGCCGCTTCTCCTTTTGCGTGCTTTTGGGCCCATTTTATCAAAAAAAACGCCGGAACCTAAGTTCCGGCAAAGGCTCCCGCGTCCTCCGTCAGGGGTCGATGTGGAGCCAAAGCGGCTTCAGCCGCCGGACAAAAAAGGGGTACTTCTCGTCTTCCACCGACGTGTTGACCATTTCGTTTTCGCACGAGGCACAGATGAAGAAGCCGGAAGCCACCGTGATGCCTTCCTTTTTCGGCTGGTCGCACACCATGCACGTCTTCCAGGTTTCACCGTCCGGCGCCGCGCCGCCGGACGATCCGCCTCCCGGCTTTTTGGCGCCCAACGTCCTGACGTCCGTTGTTTCCGCTTTCGACGCTCCGCCGTCCAACGTTCCGCCGACCGAGGCTCCGCCTCCCGGCGCCTTGAAAACCGTCTCTCTTTTTTCCGCCACGCGTTCGTTGACCATGGGAGTCCCGCCTTTGTCCGTATCGTTTCTACCTTTTATTATGGAACCCATCCTATGAAAATATACCCGTGAAGAAAACGCAACCATGGTAGAAAGACGGGATTGCCGGCCTATCATCATTCCCGGGCCGGCGTCCGATGTATTGTTCAGACGCCATCCCGGGACGCAGGGACACGCCGCCGGCAGCGCCGCGTCCCGCCAAAGGAGGGGCTTCATGCGACGGGATCTCCGGGAACGGCATCAGGAAGCCACCATTTACCGATACAAGCTGCTTCGGAAAATCCCGTTCCGCCGGGAAATCGGCTACAGCCACGCCGCCGCCGGCCTGCTCTGCCCGGCGGCGCTGGCGGCTCTCCACGGCTGGAAGGGTCTGCTGGCCGCCGTACTGGCCCTGCCGCTCATGGCCGCCCTGCACCTCGCGGTGCTGCGCCTGACGCTGCGCCGCATGGAATCCGCCGCTTTCCGGCGCTGGGCGTTCCGGACCGACTGGCCGGGATTCGGTCCGTATCCCGCGACAGACGCCAGCCTCCGCCTGTTCCGCCGGGTCCACGCGCACCTGACGCTGGTCGGCCTCTGCTTCGCGGCCTTGCTGTATCCATGGTCCCCATCGTTATTCATCGCGCTCGCGTACTGGCATCTCTGGCTGCTGGCGCCCCGCTTCTGGCTGCTTGTTCTCCTGCGCCGCGAAAATCCGGACATTGTGCTTCGCTTCGAACCCCGAGAGCTGTGGCTCTATCTTCCCTGAAATCTCCGCAATCGAGTTGAAAAAGTTCAAGCAACTGCTGTACAA
>DATCLN010000070.1:0-6721 GCA_036563895.1 Paenibacillaceae bacterium | reverse complement strand
GAAGCGCAGTCGGACCCGGTTTACGTTTGTCGTCATTCCGGACGCGAACCGCTCGGTGGTCCGTTTCCGGCTGTCTTTTTTTGTCTTGCTGGCCGCCGGATTGATCATGCTGGGCATCACCGTTTCCGCGGTCGTCTTCGCCGTGCTGAACGCCCGGAACGCCGACGCGGTGTCGGTGCTCCAGCGGCAGCTGACGGACACCATCGATACATACAACCAGCAGCTTGCGGAGAAGAACGACCAGATCGCTTCCCTGGAAAGCAGCCTCACCGACCTGGCCGAATTCGCCAAGGCCCTGGAAGAGGACATGGAGGACATTCGCAGCCTCGAATCGGAAATCCGGCAGATCACGGGCGCGGAAGGCGAAGGCTACCCCGCCGTGGCCTCGACGGTGGAAGGCGGGCAGGGGGGCGAAGAAATCCTTTTCGGGGAAACGGATATGCCCGACAGGGAATCACGGGCCGCCACCCTGCGTTCTGACCAAATCTCCGATATCGAAAGCACTTACCAATCTTTGGAAGAGGAAATCGAAAAATGGATGCCGCGGCTCGAGCAGCTGAAAGCGGAAATCCTTGAGCGGCAGGCCATCCTGCGCGTCACGCCGACGATCCTGCCGACGTCCCGGCTGCGCGTCACCTCCGAGTTCGGCATGCGGCGCGATCCGTTCACGAGGCGGCTTACGTTCCACGCGGGCATCGACCTGGGCGGCGATGTGGGCGATCCGGTGTATGCCGCCGCCGACGGCAAGGTGATCGAATCCGGCAGGGACCGCACGCAGGGCAACTACATCATCATCGATCACGGCCGGGGCATCAAGACCCGCTATCTTCACCTGAACAAGCGGCATGTCGACGTGGGCGACTACGTGCAGAAGGGACAGCGGATCGGCGATCTCGGCAACACCGGCCGGAGTACCGGCCCCCATCTGCATTACGAAGTCATCGTGAACGGCAAGAACGTCGATCCTTGGCCCTACATCAAAACCGCGCGAAAGGAATCGTGAGGACGATGTTCAAGAATAAAAAACGGAAAATCGACCCGGACACGACGGACACCCTCATCGGAGAAGGCACCGTTTTCGAGGGCAAAATCCGTTCCGAAGCCGGCATCCGGGTGGAAGGCCGGATCGTCGGCGACATCGAATGCACGGGAGACGTGACCATCGGAGAGAAAGGCGTGCTCTATTCCAACATCCACGCGCGCCATGTCGAGCTGGCCGGCACCGTGCACGGGAACGTGACGGCGCAGGGGCAGCTGACCATACGCGCCACGGGGAAGCTCTACGGCAATCTGACCGCGCAGCGGCTGAACATCGAGGCCGGCGCCGTGTTCCAGGGCAGCAGCAAGATGACGGGCGGGGAGCTGCCCGAACATGTCGCCATGCCGGTGGAACAACCGGCGACGGCGGGCGGCAACGCACCGCAGGTGGTGCAAGGCGCCGGAGGGTCGGACCACGTGCTGAAAGCCTGGTAACGATCTTCTCGGTTTGGTTTGGAATCGCAAGGCCCGAAAACGGGCTTTTTCTTTTTTTGACGGGATATACTGTTAGAAAATCCCGGAATCCCGGCCGGAGGTGCCATCCGGAGGTGCCAAAAGCGGCATGCTGAAGCTCGACCCCGTCATCCCCTTCGAACCGGTGCCGGCGGCGCGGATCCCCGGCGGCCCCGGCTGGACGGCCCAGATCAAATGGGACGGCGTGCGCGTGCTCGCCTGTTTGGACGGACAAGGACTGAGGCTGTTCAACCGCAGGCGCCGCGAGCGGACCCTGCAGTATCCCGAGCTGCGCGATCCGTCCTCCTGGTGCTCCGCCTCTTCTTTCATCGTCGACGGCGAGATGATCGCCTTCGACCGGAACAAGCCGTCCTTCCACGAAATCATGAAGCGGGACGGCCTCCGCCAGCCGGAACGGATCCGGGAAGCGGCGCGGCGGATCCCCGCGGTCTACATGGCGTTCGACGTGCTGTTTTGCGACGGCAGATGGGTGACGGACCGGCCGCTGGCGGAACGCCAGGAGATGCTCGCGTCCATGCTGAAACCGCACCCGTCCGTGCGGTTCGTGGAGAACGAACCGGACGCCCGGGCGCTTCTTGCCGTAATGGAAGCGCACGGCATGGAAGGCATCGTCTGCAAAAGGCTGGACAGCACCTACGCCATCGGCGGCAAGGACGGGCGATGGCGGAAACTCAAGGTGTCCCGCGAGCTGCTCGCCGTCGCCGGCGGCATCGCCCCCGGTGAAGGCGGCGCGGGTTCGCTGCTGCTCGGGCTGTTCGATCCGGAAGGCCGGCTCGTGTACATCGGCCGCGCCGGCCCGGGCCGGATCGCCGCCGCCGAATGGCGCCGGCTGCTGCGGGAAGCCGCGGCGCTGGCCGTGCCGGCCAGCCCCTTCGCGGCGGATCCGCTGCGGCGCGAACGCGGGACCGTACGGGGCGTGACGTGGCTTCGGCCCGGGCTGGCGGTGCGGGTCCGCTTCCAGGAATGGACGCCGCGCGGCACCATGCGGCATCCGGTCATTCTGGCGGTCGCGGACGCGCCGCCCGGCGCCTGCACCACGGCGCAGGCCGCGGGACCGGCCCGCTTCGCATCAAGCATATCGACGGAGGACGAATAGACATGCGGGACCGAATCGTTTTTCGCGCAGACGGCCACGACATCCCCGTCTCCCATCCGGACAAGCTGCTCTGGCCGGAGGCGGGCATCACCAAAGCCGACTACATTCGCCGTCTGGCGGAGCTGTCCCCGTGGCTGCTTCCGCATTGCAGGGAGCGGTTTCTCACCACGATCCGGTATCCGGAAGGCGCGGGCGGCGGCGTTTCCTTTTACCAGAAAAACTGCCCCGAGCCCGCCCCGCCATTCGTCACCACCGCCATGGACGGCGACATCCGGTACGTGGTGCTCGATTCCCTTCCCGCGCTGGTGTGGCTCGCCAACCTTGGCTGCCTCGAATTCCACGTCTCCTGCGAGAAAATTGGCGATCCGCTGCCGGACCGCTACATCCTGGACGTGGACCCGTCCCGCGAAGACGAACCGCGCCTCATGGAGGCCGTCGCCCTGATCGGCGAAACGCTGGACAGCCTCGGCTTGCGGGCGGTGCCGAAAACCTCCGGGGCCACCGGCGTGCAGATCGTCCTGCCGGTGGCGCGGGGACCTGCCTTCGATGAATTGCGCCGGTTCGGCAAATTCCTGTCCGAATACCTGGTTGCCCGCCACCCCGGGCTGTTCACCGTCGCACGCCGCAAACGGGACAGGGGGGACAAAATTTACCTGGATTATCTGCAGTTTTACCCGGGCAAAACCCTCGCCGCTCCCTACACGCCCCGCGCGCGCCCGGGCGCTCCCGTCTCCGCTCCGCTGACGTGGGAAGAGGTCCGGCGCGGCGTGAAGCCCGCGGATTTTCACCTGCGCAACATGGCCGAACGGGTCAGGAAGAAAGGGGATCTGCTCGCCTCCGTCCCGCCGCAGGACCTGACCGCCGTTCTCGCCTCGCTTCCTACCCGCATCTGAAGCCGCGCCGCACGGTTTTCACGCCCGCCGCCTGCCGCAGCCAGGCATGAATGGGAACCCGCCCGAATAAATACCAATTGAACGCGTTCAATCCCAAACGGAGGTTCGGCCGGAAAGGAGAGTCGATGGCGAAACGGAAGCGGAATCCGAAATGGTCGGTGTTCCTGGTGCGGGAACCCGACCGGGCGGTCAGACAATTCGAGGTTTCCCGGACCCTGGCGGCCGCCCTGCCCGCCGCCGCGGTGCTGACGGTCGCCGGATGTCTGGCGGGCCTGGGCGTGGCGGCCGAACAGCGCGTCCAGGAGCTGGAAGCCAAATTGGATCGCCAGTCGGCGGAACTGGAGGAGACCGTCGCGGAAAAAAACCGGCAAATCGTCTTCCTGAGCCGCCGCCTGGCGGAGCTTGATCGTGAAGCCGCGGACATGCGGCGCCGCTTGGAGCAGATTCACGAGCTGGAAAGCAAATTGCGCGCGTTCATCCAGGAATACGGAGAAGGGGTCGTTGCCCCCGAAGCGTCGGGCGTGGAAAACCGCGTGATCACCGCCGCATTCGGAGGCGCCGCATCGGACGCGCTGGCGGAGAGCGCCGCGGAAAACGATTTTGCGGAGCTGATCCGCCTGCTGGACGGCCTGGCGCTAACCATGGACGCCATCCGCGAACGGGAGCGGCAGCGGCAAATCGCGGCCACTTCCGAGCCCACCGCCTGGCCCACCGTATCCCGGAAGCTCACCTCCGGCTTCGGCTACCGCAAAGACCCGTTCACCGGGCGCACCGCGTATCACGCCGGCGTCGACATCGACGGCAAGACCGGCGATCCCGTCTTTGCGGCGGGAAGCGGCGTCGTGAAGGAAACCGGCTTCCACAGCGAGCGCGGCAATTACGTCGTCATCGCCCATCGGAACGGCATCGAATCCTCGTATTACCATCTGCAAAAAATCGAAGTCAGCAAAGGCGACCAGGTCATGCGCGGCGACCGGATCGGCAGGCTGGGTAACACGGGACGCAGCACCGGTTCCCATCTGCATTTCCAGATCACGGTGGGCGACCAGCCGGTCAGCCCGCTGCGCTATTTGCGCCTGGTGAAGGAGGACTGAATCGGTCATGGGCTTGCGGCGCAAGAAACCGTCCCAAACGCAGGCGACCGACACCCTCATCGGCGCCGGAACGGAATTCGAAGGCATCCTGAAAACAAAGGCCGGCCTCCGCATTGAAGGCCAGTTCAAGGGAACGATCGAATGCCAAGGAGACCTCGTCATCGGGAAACATGGCATCGTCAGATCCCAGGTCACCGCGCGCAACTTGACGGTAGCCGGCAAACTTTTCGGCGAGGTGACCGCGCGGGGCCATCTGATGATACTTTCCCAGGGCGAGATTGAAGGCAACATCGCCGCAGCATCCCTGGTCATCGAGGAAGGCGCGAGGTTCAACGGCACCAGCCGGATGAGCCGGGCGGAAAAAGACGACGCGGGCAATCTGCAGCGGACGGGCAAGCCGGAGCGGTACGATCAGGCGGACCGAATGGGCAAAACGGAACGGTATGATCATGCGGACCGGGCGGGCAAACCGGACCGGTTCGATCAGACGGACCGGACGGGCAAGCCGGACCGCTTCGACCCATCGGACCGCGCGGCCAAACCGGAGCGGACGGATCCGGCTTTGGAAGGCGCCCATGCCAAAGGGCGGCAGGCGGGCTGATCCCGCGGCCGCCCCTTCCATGGCCGCCTCCATGAATCTTAACGGACATTCAGTCCGTTGGAACGCGAAAAACGGCCCCGGCAATATTGCAACGGACATATAGTCCGTTAGAACGCGTCCGACCCCTGGTGAATACGTTTCCAGGGACTCGGATCGTCCTCTAACGGACTGAATGTCCGTCAGATTTTTGCAAAACGCGATCCCGCCCGCTCTAACGGACTGAATGTCCGTCAGGATTTCCGCAGGCGCACCGGAACTCCTCCCCCGGCTTCGGGCGAACCCTTTTCAAGCGCCTTCGTACGAATTATGCTTAGAAATAGCTGGAACAAGCCGGCGAAAACGGCGGCGCCGAGGAGCTCCCTCTCCCCCTTTCGCCGGCATTTTCGCAAGGGAGGGTTACCGGTGAAATACCGCCGCCTTGGCAAAACGGAGCTGAAGGTGTCCGTGGTCGGCGTCGGCACCTGGCAATTCGGCGGAGAATGGGGCAAGACGTTCACGCAGGCGGAAGTGGACGCGATCCTTCACCAGGCCCGTGACCTGGGGATCAACTTCATCGACACCGCGGAATGCTACGGGGACCATCTGTCGGAATCGTTCATCGGCAAGGCCATCGAAAAGGAACGGGACAAGTGGATCGTGGCGACGAAGTTCGGCCACAAGTTCCACGACAAGTTCAAGCGCACCGACGAATACCGTCCGGACCAGGTGCTGGAGCAGCTGGAGGGTTCGCTGCGCGCCCTGCGTACGGATTACATCGACCTGTACCAGTTCCATTCCCTCGGCAACGAGGCGTTTGACCAGGACGATTTGTGGACGATGCTGGACAAACAGGTGCAGGCGGGAAAGATTCGCCACCTCGGTCTGTCCATCAGCAAAAAGCAAAACATTTATCAGGTGGACTCCGCAACGAAGGTCGGAGCAAAGACGATCCAGGTCGTCTACAACCGGCTCGACCGCAAAGCGGAAGAAGAAGTATTGCCGTCCGCCATCCGGCAGGATCTTGGCGTCCTGGCGAGGGTGCCGCTGGCGAGCGGGTATCTCAGCGGCAAATACAAGCCCGGCGCCACCTTCGGCGCGGACGACGTCCGGCACCGCGAAGATCCGAAGGAGCGCGACGAGCTGCTGGAACTCGTGGAGAAAATTCGCCGCGAGGAAGTGCCGGAAGGCGTCCCCATGGCGCGATGGGCCTTGGCCTGGTGCCTCTCCCACCCGGCCGTCACCTGCGTCATTCCCGGCTGCAAAAGTCCGGAGCAGGTGATCGAGAATGCCAAGGCCGCCGAGCTGGACATGGTGAGCGAAGCGCATCCGCAGGCCTGGAAAGACTGACGGCGCCCGTAACGTTACTGCAATAACTTACGGCGCCCGCAATGCCGCCGCAAACGAATTACTGCGAAGATAACGGCCGTCCCAGCATCGATCCGGTTGTCCTCATCAAAATCGTCCTCATCCAGTATCTGTTCGGCATCCGTTCCATGCGCCAAACCATCAAGGAAATCGAAACCAATGTGGCTTACCGATGGTTCAT
>DATCLN010000069.1:0-7655 GCA_036563895.1 Paenibacillaceae bacterium | reverse complement strand
CCGCCCCACATGGTGAACAGCCAGTTGAACACCTTGATGCCCGTCGGCACCGCGATGGCCATGGTGGCGATGGAGAACAGGGCGTTCGCCACCGGGCCGAGGCCGGTGGTGAACATGTGGTGCGCCCACACCATGAAGCCGAGGAAGGCGATCAGGATGGTGGCGAACACCATCGTGCTGTATCCGAACAGCCGCTTGCGCGAGAACGTGCTGATCACTTCGGAGATGATGCCGAAGGCCGGCAGAATCAGGATGTACACTTCCGGATGGCCGAACAGCCAGAAGATGTGCTCCCACAGGACGATGTTGCCGCCGGCGCTTACGTCGAAGAAGTTGGCTCCGAAAATCCGGTCGAACATCATCGCCACCAGGCCGACCGTCAGCGCCGGGAAGGCGAACACGATGAGCGCGGACGTAATGAAGGACGTCCACGTGAACATCGGCATGCGCATGAAGGTCATGCCGGGAGCCCGCAGGTTGATGATCGTGGCCATGAAGTTGATGCCGCCAAGAAGCGACCCGATCCCGGAAATCTGCAGGCCCAGGACATAATAGTCAACGCCGTGGTGCGAGCTGTACGCCGTGGTGGCCAGCGGCGGATACGCGGTCCAGCCGGCGTCCGGCACTTCGCCCGTCAGCCAGGCGATGTTCAGCAGTAAGCCGCCGAAGAAGAACGTCCAGAACCCGAGGGCGTTCACGAACGGAAACGCGACATCCCGCGCCCCGATCTGGAGCGGCACCACCGCGTTCATCAGCGCGAAGATGACCGGCATGGCCGCAAGGAAGATCATCGTCGTGCCGTGCATCGTGATGATTTCATTGAACATATCTTCGCTGACAAAGTCGTTGAGAGGCCGGATCAGCTGAAGGCGGATGATCAGGGCTTCGATCCCGCCGATCACGAAAAAGAAGCCGCCGGCAACCAGGTACAGGATGCCGATTTTCTTGTGGTCGACGGTCGTCAGCCAGTCCCACAGCCAGCCCCAAAAGCCGGGATAGCGTTTGACCGTATGCGCGTGTGCCGCCACGGCTGGTACCCCTTTCCGTTGACATTAGTTGACAATATTTGCGGGATTACTCGTAATCAAGCCGATAATTCGCCAGGTACTTCGCGATGCCGTCGATCTGTTCCTGCGTCAGCTGCAGATCGCCGGCGGACGGCATCATGTTGCCGGGTTTGACTTCCTGCGTATTGGCGAGCCATTTCTTGATATTTTCCTCGGTCTTCGCCGGATCGACCACGTATTCCTTTTCGGGCGAGTCGTTGAACAGAATGCCCGCGATCGTGACGCGGCTGCCGATGCCCGTGAGGTTGGGCCCGACCGGCGAACCCTGATCGCCCACCGCGTGGCAGGTCAGGCACTTGGAGACGAACGCTTCCCGGATGTTTCCATCCTCCGGCAGCACCGCCGGGCCTTGCATCGCCGCGACCCAGCGTTCAAAGGACGCCTGATCCACCGCCTTGGCCTTGAAGTCCATGTACGCGTGCGACGGACCGCAAAGCTCGGCGCACTTGCCCCGGTACACGCCGGGTGTCGGGAACTCCAGGTAAAACCGGTTGGTCAGTCCGGGGTTGTTGTCCATTTTCCCGCCGATGGCCGGAATCCAGAACGAGTGCTTCACGTCGCCGGACACCAGCTCGAAGGCGATGGTTTTGCCGACGGGAACCACGAGCTCCTGCGCCGTGGTGATGCCGTACTGCGGATATTCGAATTCCCACCAGTATTGATAGGCAGTCACCCTGACCTGGACGGCGTCCGGGTCTTCCCAGTAATCTTCGGCAAACTTGCCCACCGCGCCGACGGTCGGCACGGCCAGGATGATGAGCAGGATGATCGGGATGGCCGTCCAGATGATTTCCAGCTTGTGGTTGCCCTCCACCTGTTCCGGGATGGAGTTGTCGCCCCTGCGGCGCCGGAAACGCACCAGCACGTAAATGAGCAAAGCAAATACGACGACAACGACAAGGGTCATGATGCCGACGGACACCATGAGCACGTCGAATTGCCGCTGGGCCACCGGTCCCTGGGGATTGAGCACCGACAGGTCCGCGCGGCCGCAGGCGGCAAGCAGCGGAAACAACCCGAACATGAGCGCCAATGCGAGTTTTTTTCCGGCGTGCCACCGATTCATTTCACGATCCACTCCGTTTCCACAGTTGTCCGTACCGTCGCCTCTGCACAATTCTTTTCAAATCATAAGTTTTGTCACATTGATTTGTCAACGATTGCGGGGGAGTTCACAAAATGTTACCTTTTTCGTCGAATGCCTTTCACATGAAGGGATTTCGGGATTTTCGCTTCCCGTCCCCGACCTCTTGTGCAAGCGTTTACCGGTTCCCTTCCGAACCTGTTCTTCATTTATTGCCACCGCCGCCTCTTTTTATGTATGGCTTTTCCTTCATATTATCCATATCCGCGGCGCACACTAAGTGACCAGAATCACACGCGAAGAAAAAAAGAGGTGCTGACGTCATGAACGCGTTACGTCGCGGACGCGCGGGCGCCGTCGCCGCGGCCGCCATCGCCGCGGCCGTCGCATTGGGCGGCTGCAATTATACGGAATATTTCCAGAAAAGCACCTATGACTACGGAAGCCGCGAGCCTGGCGACCCGAAGATGTCCCGCTCCGTTGCCCACGGACCGACGGCTTCGGACGATTCGGGGAAAGACCGGCACGACAACCGCTATTTCGCGTACAGTTCCCGTCTTTCCTATGAAGTGTCCCGCCTCCCCGGCGTCGCCGGCGCCATCGTCATGCTGACCGACAAGAACGCCTACATCGGGCTGCTGACGGACTGGTCGGCCACTGGCACGAAGTCCCGCGGCGGCACCGACACCTTCGAGCAGGACAACACCGGCACGACGGAGGGCGTGTACAACGTCGACACCGGGGACAACACCTGGGACAACCGCGAGATGGCCACGCCGTACAATTCCTTTTTCACGCACCGCCGGATCTCGGACCTCTCGCCCGAACTCCGACAGGTGATCGGAGACACAATCCGCAAGCGCCATCCGGAAGTGCGCGAGGTGCACATCTCGGCCAACCGCGAGTTCGTCAACCAGCTGGTGGAATACGCCAAGGCGGACTGGTCCGGCAAGCCGCTGGCGCCGCTGGTGCCCGGATTCAACAAACTGGTGAATTACACTTTCGGCGGCGGAACGGAAATCCCGATCCCTCCGAACCGCCGCCCGCAATAGCCGCCCAAAACAAACGGACCGGCCGAGGAACCATGTCCCTGGCCGGTTTCATTTTTTACGTCGCGTTGGAATTCAGGCGGTTCAGCTCGCGCTCCACCAAGAGGGTCAGTTCGTCTTCGTATCCTCCGGTGATCCGGTATTTCCGGATGTATTCCCTGACGAACTTGCGCGGGTCCTTGGGCCGGAAGATGCGCGTCAGTTCCAGCAGGCTTTCCTGCACCTCGTTGTGGCTTCGCTTTGCCATGGGTGAACCCCTCCCGGCGGAAACGCGTTCCGCAGAGTTTTGAATTGCTTTCCGCCATTATAACACAAACACGGGTTCATTCCACAATCCGCACTTCGAACTCGTGCCGGTTGCCGGAAAGGAAGAACCGGTCGCCCGGCCGGAGTTCATACACCTTGTGCGGTTCCAGCCGCCGGCCGTCGCGCAGGTAGGTCCCGTTCGACGAGCCGTGGTCGAGGAGCAGGAAAATCCCTTTGCCTTTATGATAGGAAAGGGAGCAGTGCTTGCGGCTGATTTCCGCGGCGTCCGTCCGGAACACCAGGGAGCACTGCGTCGGGTCCCTTCCCAGGGAAAGCGGTTGCTCGCCGACGCGGAACCTGCGGCCGGAGAAGTCTCCCGACAGGCAGAACAGCTGCGGTTCCCCGCGCCCTTCGCCGGACCCCTCCTCCCGCGGCAAGTCCACCGACAGGGCGCGAAGGGGAATGGTTTTGTCCAGCGCGGCCTCCATCTCCGGCGCAGCATCCCGTTCCGGTGCGGGATCCGGTTCCGGCGCGGACACGCGCTCCGGCGCGAATTCCTGTTCCGAATCCGTCATGGAGGGGGAGCCTTGCCCCTGTTCCCCGATCGCCGTCCGACGGGCGCTTCGTGTCAGCCTCAGAAAAGCCGCGACCGCGACCGCAGCCACCGCCACGCCGATGAGAAGGGCCGCCGCTATCGGCAGATCGCCCGTCGTCCATTGGGCAGCCAGGGGAACGATCGCAACCAACGCTGACACCTCCGTCACGCTTGTAAACGCTTTCTAAAACAGACGTTTGAAAAATTCCCAATTTCCATCGCCCCAAATTATACCGAAAAGCGCATGCCCCTTCAATCGGATCCGGTGCCCAATTTGTGTCGTTTTGGTGACTTTGGCGCCTTTTCACCGGCTTCCGGCGGCGGATTTTGCGTCAGCCCCCTTGACTTCGGACGCAAATGCCTCTATATTATTATGCGTGCGTCCGCTGATGTAGCTCAGCTGGTAGAGCAGCGCATTCGTAATGCGCGGGCCGGGGGTTCAAGTCCCTCCATCAGCACCACTACATATCTTTTTCCAGCGCGGTCTCCGGCTTTTTCAGGGGGTCGCGCTTTCTTCATGTCCCAAAAAAAGGATTTTCCGCATTCGGCATGGAAAGAATAAAAAGCCTGCAAAGTTTTCCGCGGGGGATTCCCTTTTTCCCGCGGCTTGACGGTGATGTCCATGCCGATCGGATCGTTGGACTGGTGGTCCCTTTTTTTGCTGCTGATCGCCCTGGTCATCTCGGTCCTGGCATCGTACACGATGTTCAATTTCATCCGCAATCTGCGGCGCACGAACCAAACCTTCCGGTTCTTCTGGCTGGCCGGAGGGGTCTTTGTCTTTGGCATCGGACTGCTTTCGAAGCATTTCATGACGACCATGGCGCTGCAGCTTCCCTTGCATGTTGACTGGACTTTCCTCTTGGTTTCGCTGTTTGCCGTTTTGCTGGCTTTGCTGACCTTCATCATGCTGATGATGCCGGACGCCTATCCCAACCGGTTGCCTTTGGGCAGCCTGATCCTGGCCGGCGGCATCGCCCTTCCCACCTATCTCTGGACGCCGGGACTGGACGCGGCCGGCCTCAACCTGGAACCGGGCCCCTTCGGCCTGTCCCTCTTTATCCTGATCATCGGCGTTTACGGGGCGCTGCTGCTGGCGGAAAATCCGCGCATCAATACCCGCTGGCCCGCCGGATGGGTCCTCGGCATCACCCTCATGGGAGCGCATCTGACCGGCGTGCACGCCATGCGGGAGACGGTCGACACCGCTTCCTTCGCGGAATCCTGGCGCATGGATTTTCAGCTGTTCGGCGTATTCGTCGGCATCTGCGCCCTGCTGATCCTGTTTTCCACGATGGTCATCTGGTACATCGACCGGCGCCTCAACCAGATGGACGAACGGTACCGCGCCGTGGTGGAAAATTCGCTGGACACCATCGCCATCGTCAAAAAGAACGCGTGGATCTTCGTCAACCGGGCGGGCGTCCGTCTGTTCGAGGCGGAAAGCGAAAAGGACCTGCTGGGCAAGTCCATTTATCAATTCATTCCGGAATCGCAGCACGAAGCCGTCCGGGAACGCCTGAACAACCTGTCGAAGACCGGCAGCATCGGACCGCTGGAACAGCAGTGGTACACCCTGCAGGGCAATCTCATCGACACGGAAGTGGTGGCGACATACATGCTGCTGGACAACGAGCCGGTCGTGCAGATGATCATCCGCGACATCTCGGAGCGCAAGAAAAACGAGGAACTTCTGATCAACTCGGAGAAATTGTACGTGGCGGGGCAGCTGGCCGCCGGGATCGCCCACGAAATCCGCAACCCGCTGACGGCGATCAAGGGCTTCCTGCAGCTGCTCGCCTCCGGCAAGGCTTACAAGACGGCCTATTTCGAGATCATGCATTCGGAGCTGGACCGCATCTCGGACATCGTCAGCGAGCTGCTCATGCTCTCCAAACCGCAGGTGTACGATCTCACCCACCTGGACGTGCGCAATGTCATCCGGGAGACGATGACCCTCCTGGAATCGCAAGCGATCCTGCACAACATCACGATCGAGACCGAAACCGGTTCGGATCCGCTTTGGGTCTACGGGGTCAGCACCCAGATCAAGCAGGTGTTCATCAACATCATCAAAAACGCCATCGAGGCGATGAAAGACGGGGGCATCATCCGGATTTCCCTGTCCAGGGAAGGCGACCACGTGCTGGTCCGGATCACCGACCAGGGGCCCGGCATCAGCGAGGAACAGATCGCCAAGATCGGGCAGCCGTTTTACACGACGAAGGAAAAAGGAACCGGTCTCGGTCTTATGGTCAGCTACAAAATCGTCGACAACCATCATGGCAACATTCAGGTGTACAGCAAGCCGGGAGAAGGAGCGACGTTCGAGATCCGGTTTCCGTACCGCTGCCCGGATGACGACGGGGCGCCTTCGGAACGGATGGCGGAGGCCGGAAGCGGGCTCAGGCCGGCTTGACGGAATCGGAAGGGAGAACAGCGCATGACACTCACCATCGGCGCCCGTGTGCTGAAAACCGGGGTGGCCGTCGCCGTCGCCCTCTGGACCGGCAAGCTGATCGGCCTGGAAGCCCCGCTGCTGGCCGGCGTGGCGGCCATTTTCACCATCCAGCCTTCCATCTACCGCTCGTGGCTGCAGGTGCTTGAACAGCTGCAAAGCAACGTGATGGGTGCCGCCGCGGCCCTCGCCGCCGCCTGGCTGCTCGGCACCTCGCCGGTGATCGTCGGACTCGTCTGCATCCTGGTCATCGCCCTGTGCATCCGGCTGAAAATGGAAGAATCCATCGGCCTGGCGCTGGTGACCGTCGTCGTCCTGATGGAATCCAGCGACCTGGGCTTGATGGTCGCCCTGGAGCGGCTGGCCGCCCTGGGCACCGGCGTCGTCACCGCCCTGGCGGTCAACGTGGCCGTTGCGCCTCCGCGGCATCGCCCAAGGTTTGTCCGCCAGGTGCGGGAAGCGCAGGAGCTCCTGGCACGCCTGCTTCGCGCCTCCGTCATGCACGAGCTGCGGGAGACCGTATACCGCGCCGAGCGGAAACGGCTGCAGGACGCGATCCTGAAGCTGGAGAAGAGCTTCCAGCTGCTGGCGGAGGAGCGGGTGTGGCGCAAGCGGGTCCGTGCGCGGCGCGCCCGGCTGCTGGCGGTGTACCGGAGCATGCTGGCCGCCCTGGAGAAAGGCGCCGCCCTGCTTGAAGCGACGGACCGGCATCCCGTCGCCGCGCCCTCCGAGGGCAAGCCGGAAAGCCTCGCCGCGAGACAGATCGAAGTGCTGAGCGGATACCACGAATATCTGATGTGGAAGTGGGAAGGAAAAACGCGGCCGGGCACCAGCGCCGCGGCGCCGCCGGAGGAAGCCGCGGCAGCGCTCGTCGATTTTTTCAGCCGGACGACGGAAGGACAGCCGCCGGCGGAACGGGCCCGGCTGATTGCGCTGGCTTCGGCCCTGTTTGCCTATGAGGAGCAGCTTCGCCGGCTGGACCGGCTGATGGACCAGGTGCAGCGGCGCACCGGAGGAGACACGGCGGCGGCAAATCGAGTAGAAGGGGGCGGCTAGCCCCCGTCCTCTCACACCACCTGGCATGCGGGTCCGCACCAGGCGGTTCCGAAGAGTTAACGAATCGCTCAGTACCGTTCAAGCAGGCTGACCAGCCCTT